>NZ_JBLYPL010000004.1:0-310556 GCF_051851855.1 Rahnella sp. ATs2
TAGTAAAGCTTGCTTATAAGCGAGCTGTTAGAAGAATAAGCGTGCTGATATGGCTCAGTTGGTAGAGCGCACCCTTGGTAAGGGTGAGGTCCCCAGTTCGACTCTGGGTATCAGCACCAGTAATAAGCGTAGAGTTCGGTAAATTACAGAATTTGCCTGGCGGCACTAGCGCGGTGGTCCCACCTGACCCCATGCCGAACTCAGAAGTGAAACGCCGTAGCGCCGATGGTAGTGTGGGGTCTCCCCATGCGAGAGTAGGGAACTGCCAGGCATCAAAAAAAGACAAAAGCCCCGTACGAAAGTACGGGGCTTTTGTCTTTTCTACATTCAAAGGCTCTGCGATTTAAGACTGAAGATTCAAACAAAAGGCCATCCTCAGGGATGGCCTTTTGCGTTTCTGAAATCAGAACAATCAGTGATTAGAACTTTGAGAGATCCCGATCCCGGTTTGTGAGCGTACAAACTGAGGATAGAAACGTTCCCTTTCTTTCTGGCCTTCCAGAGAGTTATCAGTAATCGAGAAGAACCAGGTCCCCACGAAGGCGACAATCATCGAGAATAAGGCTGGGTATTCATACGGATAAATAGGTTTGGCATGCCCTAAAATCTGCACCCAGATAGTTGGCCCGAGGATCATGAGTATGACTGCAGTGAGTAATCCCAGCCAGCCACCAATCATTGCTCCGCGCGTAGTCAGTTTGGACCAGTACATTGAAAGCAGGATAATCGGGAAGTTACAGCTCGCAGCGATGGAGAAAGCCAGACCGACCATGAACGCAATATTCTGTTTTTCAAACAAAATACCCAGAGCAATCGCCACGATCCCTAACAAGATGACTGTTATCTTCGAAACGCGTAACTCATCCCGTTCAGTGGCTTTACCATCCTTGATAACACTGGCATAAAGGTCATGCGATACCGCTGAAGCGCCCGCTAATGTCAGACCTGCAACAACGGCGAGAATAGTAGCGAAGGCGACGGCAGAGATGAAGCCAAGGAAGAAGCTTCCTCCAACGGCATCAGCCAGATGGACTGCTGCCATATTATTGCCGCCGAGCAATACACCGCTGGCATCTTTAAAGGCAGGATTCCCACTGACCAGAACGATGGCGCCGAAACCGATAATGAAGGTCAGAATATAGAAGTAACCAATAAAGCCGGTGGCATAAAATACGCTTTTACGCGCTTCTTTAGCATCGTTAACCGTGAAGAAACGCATCAGGATATGCGGCAGACCGGCGGTACCGAACATCAGCGCGAGGCCAAGAGACAGAGCTGATATCGGGTCTGAAACCAATCCTCCCGGGCTCATGATCGCAATCCCTTTAGAATGCACCGCAACGGCCTGAGTAAAGAGCGTATTGAAGTTAAAGCCGACAGATCTCATGACCATCACGGCCATGAATGTCGCACCCGCCAGCAGCAGAATTGCTTTGATGATTTGCACCCAGGTTGTCGCCAGCATCCCGCCAAACAACACATAGAGCACCATCAGGATCCCGACCAGGATCACGGCAACATGATAGTTAAGACCAAACAGCAGCTGGATTAACTTACCGGCACCGACCATCTGTGCAATAAGATACAACGCGACTACGACCAGCGAACCACAGGCTGAAAGCAGCCGGATGGGTTTCTGTTTCAGACGGTAAGACGCCACGTCGGCAAAGGTATATTTACCCAGGTTTCGCAGACGTTCGGCGATGAGGAACAGGATAATAGGCCATCCAATCAGGAAACCGATGGAGTAAATCAGCCCATCGTATCCGGAGGTGTAAACCAGCGCAGAGATGCCCAGGAAAGACGCGGCTGACATAAAGTCACCAGCAATCGCCATACCGTTTTGCAGGCCGGTAATACGCCCGCCCGCAGTGTAGTAATCCTGACGGGATCGTGTACGTTTTGCTGCCCAATAGGTGATATATAACGTCGCACCGACAAACAGTACGAACATTACAATCGCTTCTATATTAAGAGGCTGACGTTTCACTTCACCTGCAATCCCTTCGGCGGCAAACAGGCTGAAGGGGAAGGCTGAAGCCAACGCCAGTAAAAGGAGAGAGCCACGACGCGCCTTCATGGCTGCACCTCGCGGATAATATCTGCCGTCAGCCGGTCAAATTCGCTATTCGCACGGATGACATAAATCCCGGTCAGGACGAAAGAGATAACGATCAGCCCCACGCCAACAGGAATACCCCGGGTAATCGTTGCACCTTCATAAAGTGGGGTTCCCAGCCACTGCGGATCAAAAGCAATCAGCAGGATAAAGGCAACGTACAGAACCAAGGTAATCCCTGACAGTAACCAGGCAAAACGACTGCGTTTTTGCACCAGTTCCCTAAAGCGCGGATTATTTACAACTCTCTGATAAATGAGATCATTCATCTCAGTGACTCCTGTGAGGCATTGATAGAGTTCACCGCGCCAGGGCGGTGAAAATTACGACGGCACTTTCATTGATTGTTTTTCTTCCAACAATTTGTCGACTACGCCCGGATCCGCCAGCGTAGAGGTGTCTCCCAGATTACTGGTGTCACCGGCAGCAATTTTGCGCAGGATACGGCGCATGATTTTTCCGGAGCGGGTTTTAGGTAATGAGTCCGTCCAGTGAAGAACGTCTGGTGTGGCGATGGACCCTATCTCTTTGCGCACCCAGTTGCGCACTTCGGTATAGAGTTCCGGTGACGGTTCTTCGCCGTGATTGAGAGTGATATAGGCGTAAATAGCTTGCCCTTTGATGTTATGCGGAATGCCGACAACAGCCGCTTCTGCTATTTTAGGGTGTGAAACCAGCGCGGATTCAATCTCAGCGGTTCCCAGACGATGGCCGGAAATATTCAGCACGTCATCAACACGACCGGTGATCCAGTAATAACCATCTTCGTCACGACGGGCACCGTCGCCACTGAAATACACATTCTTGAACGTTGAGAAATAGGTCTGCTCGAAGCGTTCATGATCACCAAAGAGCGTACGCGCCTGTCCGGGCCATGAATCGGTGATCACCAGATTGCCTTCGCACGCACCTTCCTGTGGAACACCTTCGTTATCCACCAGCGCAGGCTGAACGCCAAAGAACGGTCGCGTTGCCGAACCGGCTTTCAGCTCAGTGGCGCCTGGCAATGGCGTTATCATGAAACCGCCAGTTTCGGTTTGCCACCAGGTATCGACAATCGGGCAATGGCTGTTGCCTATTGTTTTGTAGTACCACTCCCAGGCTTCCGGGTTAATGGGTTCCCCCACCGAGCCCATGATCCGCAGCGATTCACGGCTGGTCCCTTCAATCGCTTTATCGCCTTCAGCCATCAGTGCACGGATAGCGGTAGGAGCCGTATAGAGGATGTTTACTTTATGCTTATCAATGACCTGAGACATGCGAGCAGGTGTCGGATAATTTGGTACACCTTCAAACATCAGGCTGATTGCGCCGCATGCCAGCGGGCCGTAGAGCAAATAGCTGTGACCCGTTACCCAGCCAACATCGGCGGTACACCAGTAAATGTCCCCATCGTGATAATCAAAGGTGTATTTAAATGTAAGAGCGGCATAGACCAGATAACCGCCTGTGGTGTGCAGCACGCCTTTTGGCTTACCGGTAGAACCGGAGGTATAGAGGATAAAGAGCGGATCTTCCGCTTTCATTTCTTCGGCCGGACAATCAGCTGAAACGCCGTCAATGGCATCATGCCACCAGATATCACGACCTTCTTTCCACTCGCCCTGTTTGCCGGTGCGTTTGAAAATAATGGAATGTGTCACACTGGTGACTGAAGGATTTTTCAGCGCATCGTCCACATTCTGCTTCAGCGGAATAGTGCGTCCCGCACGCAACCCTTCATCAGCGGTGATAACCACTTTCGCGCTGGAGTCGATAATACGACCAGAGACGGCTTCAGGTGAGAAACCGGCAAAGATAACGGAATGCACGGCACCAATACGCGCGCAGGCCAGCATGGCAACGGCAGCTTCCGGCACCATCGGCATATAAATGGCGACAACGTCGCCTTTTTTAACACCCAATCCTTTCAGTACATTCGCAAACTGGCAGACATCATGGTGAAGCTGTTTGTAGGTGACGTGTTTGTTTTCAGCGTTAGGGTCATCGCCTTCCCATATCAGCGCCGTCTGGTCGCCTTTTTCCGCTAAATGACGATCCAGGCAGTTCGCGGCCAGATTGAGGGTACCGTCCTCAAACCAGCGGATATCGATATTTCCCGGTGCGAATGACGTGTTCTTCACTTTTGTGAAAGGTTTGATCCAGTCCAGAACTTTCGCCTGTTCGGCCCAGAATGCATCCGGATCTTCGACAGACTGTTGATAAAACTGCTGATATTTCTCAGGTGTGATCAGGGTACGTTCTGCGACAGAGGCAGGAATAGGGTGCTTATAAACATGGCTCATGGTTTTTCTCCTTTGATTTGTTAATGATATGTCAATCAAAGGTTAAGTGTAGTTTGCTGTTTGGCTTTGTTTGGTTTTTGGGGGTCAGATCACGCAAGCAGAGTAAAAACAGCAGGATATGCGCATGTTCATTGCGGAGCACTCCACATAAATAAAATGGAGCCAGGGAAGAGAAAAAAGGAGTGTTTAGTAAAAATTTATGATTAAAAATGTAATAAATTGGTTAAATAAAGCTTAACTCACCTTATCTAATGCGAAAATTATTATTCATTAGAGAACATTTAATATCATTTATTTTAACTTATAAGTTAATTTCCTTTCATAATGGCAATGTTTAAAGATTAATCCGAGCGTAAAACTCTTAATATTTGCATTAAGCGAATTATTATAACGTTAAATTAAAAATATCAGTATATTGATCTGGCAAGAGAGGGGTGCTCTCTTCGGTACAGCGAATAATATCGCTTAACAGCTGCTTAACGCTTAATAGCTACCGTTACAATCTCAAGGACTTACTATGTTTAACGCTAAGAACAAGACACTGGTTATCGCTTTATCTGCCCTTATTTCTGCTTCAGCTTTCGCAGATGATGTTACAACACCGCCGACAGGAACCGATCAGGGCTCTGGCCGCATTCATTTCACCGGAACCGTTATTAATGCGCCTTGCTCAATTGCTCCAGGAGATGAGGACATTAATGTGAACATGGGTCAGGTAGCAAATAAGGTGCTGGAAAGCGGTAATAAATATTCCCAGAACGTTAACTACACCATTCACCTGCAAGGCTGCGACCTGACTGCACAAACTGCGGGCACCGTCGAATATCCGGCGATGTCTAAAGTGGCCGTTTCATTTGCTGGCACACCTGACAGCAGCGCGAGTGAATTGCTGGCTAACACCGGCAGTGCAAAAGGTGCGGGCATTCGTCTGATTGATGCGAACGGCGACCTGCTGAAAGTCGGTGATACCTCTAAAGATATTAACCTTGTCACCGGTAATAATGAGCTGGTGTTTGCTGCGCGCGTTGAAGCCAACTCACAGCCAGTTTCGACCGGTACTATCGTTTCTCAGGCAACGTACGCCCTGAATTATAAATAAGCATTGTTATTATTTAGGGGAGTTATCTCCCCTTTATTTTCCAGGTGCATCTGCGCCAGGGGTTTATGTTTGATCTATAAAAGCAAAAAGTGATTTTATTATGTTGTTTGCGATGGATGGAACATCGACAAGGAAGGGGACAGGTTTTTGGCTTATTTTCCTTTTGTCGGGATGCTTAATTTCAATCAGAAGCCTGGCGGTGGAATTTAACGTTAACTTTATTGATTCTGCCGATCGCAATAACGTCGATCTGTCGCGTTTTCAGGTTGCCAATTACATCGCGCCTGGAGAGTACCTGCTGGATGTGATGCTTAATGGTCGCACCTTCGGTGACCAGAGTGTCATTCAATATATTCCGGTCGATGATAATAAAAATAGCCGGTTATGCTTACCACCTTCACTGGTGGATAAATTCGATCTGACCAAAGCAGCCCGGGAAAAAATAACCCTCTGGCATCACGGCAAATGTACGTCACTGGATAAAATGCCGGAAGTGACCACACGTTACGATCAGGAAAGGCAGACGCTTAATATCAGCATTCCGCAAGCCTGGCTGACGTTCCACGACCAGAACTGGGTGCCACCTTCTCAATGGGATGAGGGCGTAAACGGCGTTTTGCTCGACTATAACCTGCTTGGCAGCCGTTACATGCCTCAACAGGGCGATACTTCGACCAGTTTCAGCAGCTACGGTACCACCGGGTTTAACCTCGGGGCGTGGCGCGCCCGTGCGGATTATCAGTATTCCTCTTCCCGCACCTCAGGTTCGCCAGCCAGTGATAATTTCACCTGGACGCAGAAATACGTGTATCGCGCTTTACCCTCTATCGGCGCACGCCTGACCGGGGGACAAACGTATCTGAGTTCTGACATTTTTGATTCATTCCGCTTTCTCGGTGCGTCGCTAAACAGTGACCAGCGCATGTTGCCACCGTCGTTACGTGGCTATGCGCCGCAGGTGACCGGGATCGCCAAAACCAATGCCAAAGTCAGTATCAGCCAGAATGGACGGGTCATCTACCAGACCAACGTCTCGCCGGGGCCATTCGTGGTTCAGGACCTGACCGAAGCGGTACAGGGTTCGCTGGACGTCAAAATCGAAGAAGAAAATGGCAGCGTCACTACCTATCAGGTGACGACGGCCACCATTCCCTTTCTGACCCGCAAAGGCCAGGTGCGGTTTAAAACGGCCATGGGGAAACCGACCACAGGCAGCAGCAACCGCGTTTTACAGCCGGGTTTTTACAGCGGGGAAATGTCCTGGGGGGCACTAAATGATTTCTCGCTTTATGGCGGGCTGATTGCGACGACCGGGAATTATCAGGCGCAGGCGCTGGGTATCGGGCAAAACCTGCAAAAACTCGGCGCGGTATCTTTTGACGTGACTCGCTCTTCTGCGACCGTACCAGATGCGGGTAAACAAACCGGTTTCAGCTACCGCGCCAACTATTCCAAACGCTTTGATTCGACCGGCAGTCAGATCACGTTCGCCGGTTATCGCTTCTCACAAAAGACGTTTATGTCTTTTAACCAGTATCTCGACAAGGTGAACGGCGACGGCTATTCCCGTGATGACAAACAAACGTACACAGTGACCGCTAACCAGTATCTGCCGTGGCCGGCGATCACCTTATATCTGTCAGCGACACATAAGGTCTACTGGAACGAGGACCCGAGTAACAACTACAGCGTATCCGTTAGCAAGATTTTTGATATCGGGCGTTTTACCGGTGTCTCTGCCACCTTTTCGGCCAGCAAGCTGAACTACCGTGATACCGATGAAAACCAGATGTTCCTGTCACTCAGCCTTCCGCTGTCTTCAGGACAACAAATCAGCTACGACGCGCAGCAGGATTCGCAAAGCGGCTTCTCGCAAACCGCGTCGTATTACAACAGTCAGGACCCGAATAATACCTGGCGCGTTGGCGCGGGCGGGAGTAGCCCGGATATACAAAAAGGTAACGGCGTGTTTCGCGCGAACTATCAGCATATGTCGCCGTACGGCCAGTTCGGCGCTAACGGCAGCGTGAAAAATAACGATTACCGTTCGGTGAATGCGAACTGGTACGGCTCGTTTACCGCCACTGCGGCGGGTGCGGCCTTGCATCAGAGCAGCGCGGGCAGCGAGCCTCGCATGATGGTGTCGACCGGCGTGAAAGGCATTCCGATAAGCGACGGGGCGTCCGTGACCAATGATTACGGCATTGCGGTGGTGAATGGCGTGTCCAGTTATCAGACCTCTGATATCCGCGTTGATGTGAACCATTTACCGGATGACGTGGAAGTCTACAGCTCAGTGGTCAGTAAAACCCTGACCGAAGGAGCAATAGGTTTTCGCAAAATCCGCGCGATTAAAGGTGAGCGTCTGATGGCGGTGATCCGCCTGAAAGATGGCAGTCATCCGCCGCTCGGGGCATCAGTTACCGACAACAGTTCCGGTTTTGAAGCCGGACTAATCGGTGACGGCGGTCTGGCCTATCTGGCCGGGGTGTCAGGTGAGAAATCCCTGACTGTCCGCTGGGGAGACGACCAGCAGTGCCAGGTTCAGGTGCCGCCGCAGCCTGAAACCTCTTCAGGGCAGGTATTGCTGCCGTGCAATTAATGATGAAAAGCGGTCTGAAGGGATCGCACTAGTAAGGGAATAACCAGATGAAAAAAATGATTTTACGCTGCGTAGCCGTACTGATGTTGGCCGGAGCATGTTATCCGGCAGTCGCCGCGGTGAATCTTGACCGGACGCGCATCATCTATAACGCCAGCGATAAATCCGTCAGTGTCATGCTCGAGAACCAGAGCAAGGAGCTGCCTTATCTGGCGCAGGTCTGGCTGGAGAACGCACAGGGCGAAAAAATCACCTCGCCGCTGGTGGCGCTGCCGCCGATGCAGCGAATTGATGCCGGGCAGAAAAGCCAGATCCGTATCCTGCAACTGCCGGAAACCGCCGGTTTACCGAAAGACCGTGAGTCGCTGTTCTACTTCAACGTGCGCGAAGTGCCGCCAAAAAGTGATATGGCGAACGTGATGCAGGTGGCGATCCAAAGCCGCGTGAAATTGTTCTTCCGCCCGGCGGAACTGAGAAAACTGTTGAAAGCCAACTGGCAGGAACAGCTCCAGGTTTCCCGGCTTAGCAACGGGCTGAAACTGACGAATCCGACACCTTTTTACATCACTGTCGGATATCTGGGTAAAGACAACAAAGGCAATGCTTCGGGTTTTGACAGCGTCATGCTGGCGCCGTTTGCGACGGAATCTCTGACCGGCAGTCAGTACGTCAGCGAACGTTACAGTCTCGGGTACATGGACGATTACGGCGGTCTTCAGGTCAATCAATACAATTGCCCGTCCGTGCAATGTCAGCTTATCAGCAAGGATGATAAGCGATAACAACCACGTGAGAAGCCGTGACTGAACGGGTTTACCATAAAGAAAAGGGATTGTTATGCCTGATATTTGCAGATTATCCATTGGCCGGATGGCAATCATCATCCTGCTCTTCTTATTTTCCCACAGCGCCCTGGCGCTCGATTGTGTGGAGAAAGGCACAGGTATTGTGGATAAACCGGCGATACCTGTAGGGCAACTGGCTATTCCGGCGAATGTACCTGTCGGCACCAAGGTCTGGGAATCGAATGACATCAACGTCACGGCGTATTGCGACAATGTGCTGGGGTCGATTATTGACGTTGTGCATTTCTACTTTAACCCTAAATCCCAGTCGATCGGGGAAGGCTTATTGCTGGGCGTGAGCTACAACGGGCAGGATCTGGAACAGAACGAGCAGAGACTCAGTACTAACAGTACGCCTATCAAAAAAGGCCAGAACGTCACCGTCAACGTGACGTTCCGCCTGTATATCAAAGTCAGTGGAAATGCACCTTCCAGCGGGCATTACCAGGGCGCGGACCAGTTCACCGTCTTTCAGCTTGATGGCAGCAGAGGTATTAACAAATCCCCCGGTGCTAAAAACCTCAAATACAATCTTTCTGGCTTGCAGGGAATCCGTTTTCTGGCCTGCGGTTCTGATCTGAAAGTGTATCCGGAGTCTCAGATTGTCGATTTTGGCGCCATTCAAAGCACGACCCTTTCACGGTCTTCAGGTATTTCACTGCCGTTTGCCATCAAGGCTGTAAAACAAGGATGTCTGGATAACTTCTCACTACAGGCAGAATTTTCAACGGCCAGTCCGCTGCTGGATGACACCGCGATTGACCTTTCGAACGGTGCCAAGCTCATGCTCTACAACGACCAGCAGAAGGCCATTACTTTCAACCGGTACGATAACTTTGCAGAGCTTAACAATGTGAATGAGGTCACCAAAAACTTCACTGCAAAACTGAGTGCCATCCCGGGAAAAACACTTTCTCTCGGGCAGTTTGATGCGTCGGTGATCGTCAAGATTAACTATTACTGACCGCAAAGATAAGGGAGAACGATATGCTAAGAACGGCAAAACTGCGGGCTCAGGCGCTGGAGGAACCCATATACTCCGCACAGGCACCGGAACTCATCGCAGAAAAGCACATTCACGCCCTGCTGCAAACCCTGCGCGAAGATGCCGGATTGAGTAAAACTGAACTGGCCAGACGGCTTGGGATCACGCCACCGGCAATCACCCGTCTTGAGAAGCGGCCAGCTCAGGCAAGCTTCAGTACTTTGTCTCGTTATGCCCAGGCTTGCGGTTATGATTTATATCTTTACTATAAATAACCAGGCTTCATCCATTTCGCTGTTTTTAAAAAGATTTTTTGAAAACACATAATGCAAACGGAGACTGATTACTTTCTATCAGCATGGTGTTGTCATCATATTTCTTCAACACCATCGTATCGGTATGCCCGGTTAGAAAAAAACTGTTTATCATCAGAAGCGAAGAAATCCCCCAGTCCATATTGTCTATGCTATCAATGTTAATCTGTCTGCTGGTCATTGAATAGGTATCGGTCACTTTGCTCTCCTGTACGTAGTCATAATAGATATTCCTCAGCAAAGTTTTCCTGTTTACCAGTTTTCCTTCCTCATTGTATAAATATGCAGTTCCACTGAGTGAAACTAAAATTTTACGATTATCAAGAAAACTAAAGTACAAAGAGGTCACCATTTTCGCTCTCTGATGATCATATTGTGCTTCTACGATCATACTTCCCCTGCAAGGGATATTAACCGGAAACGTATGCTTGTCCTTTCTCAGAGACATTCCATATAACACTAACAGCAACGCAGCGACAGGAAGTAACGTGTAAATAATAGTTTTCTTGCCCGGAGGAATAAATTTTCTATCACTGATCATGCGTGGTCCTGTCATTTGTATAATAGCTTATGCAAACACTTGCTTTATGATTGTCATCGGTGCTGCATTGTGCGAGAAACTCCCGCACTGAACCGGTATTTATTGGCGAAGAGAAAAGCTCGCTTTGAAATATAAGAATGTGTCCTGGTTTGCATGAGATATTGTTCTTATGCAGAAAATCTTCTGCCAGTTGAATAAAATTACTCTTATTTGACCGGGAAACCGGGGCCGTTGCGTACAAGCTGCAGGATCCGATTTTGGCAATCTCTAAGTCAGCTTTCGGATCACTCATGTCATTGTAAAAAATGAAAATTGCCCAGACTGTCAGTGCGGCAGTGACCAGAATGCTCATTATAAAATAATGATGATATTTTCCCTTCTGCGGTTCAGGTTCAGTTGCATTTTGCTGTGGCGCCACAGAATGATTTATTATTTCGTCATCCGGCATCGCTTCGCCCGGAACATTATCGGGCTCTTTAGCGACTTCATCACCATTTTCTACTAATACCTGAGTCTCAATCTTATTGGCACAGGTCTCAATAATGATTTCCTTCCGGATGATAAAACCGACCTTAGGGACAGTAACGATAAATTCATTTTGGTATCCCAGGGTTGAGATGACTTTACGTAATTTGCTGATACAGTGATTAAGGTTATTATTGCTAGCGTTCAGGCCGTAGTCATCCCATACTTTTTTAAAGAATGTTTCACGCTGAACGACCACGCCTTGTTGTTCAATTAACAATAATAATATTCTCCGTGCAGGATTTGAGACGGTGATCTTACTTTCATCATCACTCAGTAATGAAAGCGAATTTTCCTCCGGATTGAAGACTATTTGATTTTCAATCAGATAAACCATGGGCATGCCACTCCTCCCTGTTTAGAATATTCGGTCATTTCCGCTGCATCAGTTAATTAGTACAGTGCTGCTTTACGGGTGTTTTATCTTTATATACTGCTTCACAGAGGGCAGTTAGTATAAACCCTTCTATTTTAAAAACAGATTTCTGTAGTAAATGTTTACAGAGCAGTCACTTGAAATGTAAATGGCCGGGATATGAAACAGGAAGATGATAATAAATCACATACGGAATTTTAGTAGTACGTGATTTCGGAGGTATCAGCGCAAGTAATGACCAGAGATGTCGATATGCTGGTGATCAAAGTCCACAATAATATCAGTACCCAGAGGGAGTGTTAACATCGGATGGGTATGGCAACAGTCAAAGCCATCGACCAGGGGAATTTCCTGCCCGTTCAGAATCTCCAGCAGAACGTCCGCCGGCTGTCTTCCCGTACCGGCATTATCGAACAGTTCGTGTTTTCCGAGCAGAATGGCGCTTACACGATCGAAAACTCCGTTGAGCTTCAGCATCGAGAAAGAGCGTTCAACGGTGGCAATATCTTTAAGGCTGTCTTCAATAAACAAAATATCGCCCTGATGAATTTCCGGCATATAAGGGCTACCCCAGATGCCTGATAAAGTATTCAGGTTCCCGCCGATAACCCGTCCCTCAATGCGTCCTGCCCCGAGAAAACGGCAGGTATTTGCATACAATTTTTTGGCTCTTACTGGCGTGACGTCATTCCAGTTGAGCTTTTCGTCCGTCCAGTATGCAGGAAGAGGATAACGGTAAGGCGCTTTATGGCGGGTCATCAGGATATCGGCAAAAGAGGCCCAGGTATCATCAACCAGCGGGGGAAACTCGCCGAAAGAAGCCACCAGCGCCGGACCGTAGAACGTGATGAGACCGATCTGGGCATAAATTCCGGCCAGAAGCGCCGTGGAATCGGAGTATCCGATAATGATTTTCGGGTCGGCGCGCAGCGCATCGTAGTCCAGATAAGGCAGCAGGGAATTGCTGTTATTGCCTCCAATCGTCGACATCACACAACGCACCTGCGGATCGCGGATCAACTGATTGAATTCTTCCGCTCTGGCGGCAACTGAACCTGAACGGTAATGGTCAGAATGCCCCGTCAGTGAGCCAGCTTTCAGTACAAATCCTTTTTCTTCAAGAAATTTCTTTCCACGAGAAAAACGCTCAGGTGCCGTAGCAGTAACAGGTGACGACGCAGAGAAAAAACCAACGGTATCGCCGGTTTTCAACGGAGAAGCGAGTAGCGGATTTGTGGACGAAGGCATTTTATATCCTATAAATTTGCTCAATGTTCAATCTGCAATGTATCAGCTCAAGTGCAGGTTTAATATGAGTTTATAGGGGATAACAGTGGGGGATTTCACAGGAAATGATGTGGGCTGAGCAAGCGTCAGACAATTGGGGATGAGGTTCGATGGAGAGTCCATGATCTTTTATAAGAACCCAGAAAGCAAAAAACCAGCCGTTAGGCTGGTTTCTTTAAATATGGTGCCCGGACTCGGACTAACGCCGCAGGCGTTTGAACAACGGCTTTGCCGTTGGCCCGCAGGGCGAGCCTGCTAAGGCGAGTCATCGAACGAAGTTCGATGGAGAGTCCGTACCGCAGAAAGCAAAAAACCAGCCGTTAGGCTGGTTTCTTTAAATATGGTGCCCGGACTCGGAATCGAACCAAGGACACAGGGATTTTCAATCCCTTGCTCTACCGACTGAGCTATCCGGGCAACGGGGCGCATTAAACCGTATTGGGCCTGTGCCGTCAACGGCTTTGTCATCTAAAACACATAAAATGCGTTCGTTTGCTGCCTTTTCATTCAAAAAAAGCGAATTCGCGGGTCTGAAGACCAGAGAAGTCAGGAAAGCGCGCCATGTTCGCGGCAACGGGCGACGTTCAGCACATCCTCTGCCAGACGGCGGGCGACTTCCACGTCGTTCAGCTGGCGCTTAACCAGCAATTTACTCAGACACCCTTCCAGGATCAGTTCCATCTGCTGAGCGACCATTTCTGCATCATCCGACCCCATTTCCTGCAAAAGCGCCAGAGTGTAGTCATAGGATGCCCGTTTCTGTTGCTGAGCTAACTGATGGATCGGCATATCGCTGTCAGGGAAAAACGTACAGGCGGCGATAAACAGGCAACCGGGGTAGCGCTGCTGGCGCACCTGCTCATCCAGTACTTTGTACCGAGCCAGCAATTTCTGCGGCGCAGAAAGGGATTCATCAAGCATCAGCTGACGTCGCCAGATATCAATCTGTTCACCGTGATAACGCAGGCTGTCATACAGCAGAGCTTCGGCATCCGGCCAGAAACGGCGTAATTCATTGAGCGGAACATCCACCAGTTCGGCGACAGTTTCCAGTGACAATGTTGCAAGGCCACGTTGTTCCAAAAGATTAAGGGTTTTATCGAGAACTTGTTCACGTAGCACGTTTGCCTCCTCACAATTCGCGTACTTCAAAAGGTAGTGTCGTTTAAGGGCGGGTTTTCTGCAAATGCGCGCTGAACTCTGCGGCATTCATAAACCCTGTCACCCTCGACTGTGGCAACTCATGTCCATCAGGTCCGAAGAATAAAATCGTCGGCAGGCCCAGAACCTTCAAACGCTCTAATAACGCTTTCTGCTCCGCGGAGTTTTGGGTGACATCAGCCTGCAGCAACAAGGTATTCGTCAGTTCATTCTGCACTTCTGGCGCTGAGAAGGTATATTTTTCGAACTCTTTACACGCCACACACCAGTCCGCGTACAAATCCAGCATGACGCGTTTGCCCTGAGCCCCCTGAAGGGCGGCATCCAGTTCACCTACATTATGGATTTTCTGGGAATTCAACGCGTGCTGCGGCGCAGTTGTTTCACCGGCTGGCGTAAATGCCCAGTCCTGTAAGGGGCGACAGACAATCAGTGCCGCGGCAAGGAAGACTAACTGCAGTACCCGAACCACGCCTCGCTGGCTTTTCAGGCTCAGTGCCAGCGCCCAGCCGAAGAAGGCCACGCCGAGCAGACTCCACAAACGCAGTCCCCAGGTGTCGCCAATCACGCGTTCCAGCAGGAAAACCGGCAGTGCCAGTATCACAAAGCCAAAACCTTCCTTAACGTACTGCATCCACGGCCCGCTACGTGGCAGCAGTTTGTTGCCAAACATCGTGACGATAATCAGCGGAATGCCCATCCCCAGCGCATAAAGATACAGCGTGCCAGCCCCCGCCAGCAGATCCCCGCTCTGGGCGATATACAACAAAATCGCGCTGAGCGGCGCGGTAGTGCAGGGCGAGCAGATCAGTCCCGCCAGTGCGCCCATAATAAAGACGCCGGGCAGCGAGCCGCCTTTTTGTTCATTACTCCACAAAGCCAGACGGGTCTGGACTGAAGAAGGAAGTTGCAGGCTGAACGTGCCAAACATCGACAGCGCCAGTGCAATGAACATAACCGAAAGCACAATCAGTACCCACGGACTTTGCAGCGCCGCCTGGAACTGCAAGCCAGCGGCAGCCACTATCATGCCGAGCAGCGTGTATGTCAGCGCCATGCCCTGCACGTAAACCAGTGCCAGCAGGAAGATACGCTTCATACTGTGAGGGCGCTGGCGTCCGAGAATGATGCCTGAAATCAGCGGATACATTGGCAGCACGCAAGGCGTAAAGGCAATCCCGATGCCGATCAGCAAAGCCCATAGCGGAGAAAACGGCAGGGGCGTGGATTGTGTTTCAGGCGTCGCGATAACCGACGCGTTATCCGTTGCAGGCGTGCTGGCGAGTTCCGGTTGTGTTACAGCACTCAGCGGAACCTCACGGGTTTCCGGCGGGTAACAGAACCCTGCGGCAGCACATCCCTGATAAGTGACACGAACCGTCGCCTCGGCGCTTGCCTCACGTATCGGAACTACAATATTTAGCGCGTTTTCATAAACTTCGCTCTCACCAAAAAATTCGTCGTGATGTTCGCGCCCCTTCGGCAAAAGGAAGGCGGCGAGCTGCGCATTCTTCGGTTCAAGCTCAATTTTACTGCGGTACAGATAATAGCCGTCGCGGATTTGCCAGCTAAGTTTGAGATCATGTCCCTGCTGGTGAAAATCAAAACTGAAAGCCTGATCGACAGGCACAAACTGCGCCGCAGCGGGTTTGCCAAACAAAGAGGCATTCGCCTGAAAGGGCAAAAGACACAGGCTGCAAAGCAGGAAGAAAATTCGAAGAATGCGGTGATCCATGCGGAGTAAAGTTCTCTTTGTCGCGGCAGATATACAGCCACTGAGTGAATCGACAGAAGAAGCGGACGGCTTCATGCCGCAGCGCGTTAATGAAATGCGAGTATACCCCGCACAATCGGTGAGCAGAAAGCCCTGCAGGTGCTGAACGTGGTCTGACGCGGGAAGAATGCAGAAACAACGGGGGCCGTAGCCCCCGGAAAAACTGTCAGAGAATAATACTGCCGAAGCCAAATCCGAAAAGTACCGACAGGAACACGCCGATGGTGCCCGGGATAAAGAACGGATGGTTGAAGACGAAGCGTCCGATGCGTGTGGTGCCGGTGTCATCCATCTGCACGGCTGCAACCAGCGTCGGGTATGTTGGCAGAATGAATAAACCGGAAACGGCAGCAAAAGAACCCACTGCGGTCAGTGGCGATACGCTCAGCGCCAGCGCCATCGGCAGCAGGGCTTTGGTGGTGGCAGCCTGTGAATACAACAGCGCAGAGCTGAAGAAGAAAATTACGGCCAGCAGCCACGGATGTGCCTGAATCAGGGTGCCTGCCGTTTCTTTGATCCAGCCGAGATTGGCCTGGACAAAAGTGTCGCCCAGCCAGGCTACACCGAGAATACAAATACAGGCGCTCATGCCGGATTTAAAGGTGCTGGAGGACAGAATTGAATCCGTATCGATACGGCACAGCAGGGTAATCAACGTCGCGACGCTGAGCATGATAATCAGAATGGCGCTGTTAGTGGTCATCACCGGTTGTGCGACCCAGCCCAGACTCGGGCTGTTGATCACCGCGTATCCGACCACACCAAAAACGCCGAGCAGGAACAACAACACGGAGAGTTTTGCGCCAGGTTTGATTTCCATGACCTTATCGCCACGCAGCTCAATCAGTCCTTCTTCATAACGTTTCAGGTAAACCGGATCGTTGGAAAGTTTGGAGTCAAAGCACCAGCTGACAATCAGTGACATCAGGATAACAGCGGCCAGCGTTGCCGGGATCATCACCATCAGCAGATGCAGATAACTGACGCCGTGGCCTTCCATGGTTGACGCCATATAAACAACGGCGGCAGAAATGGGGGATGCGGTAATCGCTATCTGCGCGGAAACGACGGCAGTCGAAAGCGGACGACAGGGTTTGATCCCCTGTTCTTTCGCCACTTCTGAAATCACGGGCAGGGCGGAAAGCGAGATGTTGCCGGTGCCGGCCATAATCGTCAGGAAATAAGTGACGATGGGCGCGAGGATCGTAATGTGCTTGGGGTTACGGCGCAGCAGCTTTTCAGTTTGCTGCACCAGATAATCCATTCCGCCCGCCACCTGCATGGCCGAGATAGCCGCGATTACTGCCATAATGATGGAGATGACATCAAAAGGGATGGTACCCGGTTTGACGCCAATCAGCGCCAGCACCAGCACGCCCAGTCCTCCGGCGAATCCGATGCCGATACCGCCCAGGCGCGCGCCGAGGAAAATCGCTGCCAGTACAATAATAAGTTCGATGATTAGCATGGTTGTCCGTCCATAATCCTGCTACTCCTTAAGGGATTGATAATTAATAAGGAATTGATAATTAATTGTTATGTAATTGTTGTATCGCAAAAAGTAAAAAGGCCCGTTATTCCGCAGAACAACGAGCCTTTAAAAGGTCAGTAATTTAATCTGTTACTGTTCATTTTCATCAGTATAGCGTTTCGCTTTGTAGGCCGGATGCTTCAGGTTCTCGATAGAGAAAATGTCGTCCAACTCGGCTTCAGTCAGCAATCCGCGCTCAAGAACCACTTCTCTGACACTCTTGCCGGTTTCCGCACAGATCTTCCCGACGATATCGCCATTGTGGTGGCCGATGAACGGGTTGAGATAGGTGACGATACCGATAGAGTTGAAGACGTAGAACTCGCACACTTCTTTATTGGCTGTAATGCCGTTGATGCATTTTTCCAGCAAGTTGTAGCAGGCGTTCGTCAGGATATGCACTGACTCAAACATCGCCTGACCAATCACCGGTTCCATCACGTTCAGCTGTAACTGACCTGCTTCGGCAGCCATGGTGACGCACACGTCGTTACCGATGACTTTGAAGCACACCTGGTTCACCACTTCCGGGATAACCGGGTTAACTTTGGCTGGCATGATAGAAGAACCGGCCTGCAATTCTGGCAGATTGATTTCGTTCAGGCCAGCGCGCGGGCCGGAAGAGAGCAGGCGCAGGTCGTTACAGATTTTAGAAAGTTTAACCGCCAGACGTTTCAGTGAACTGTGAACCATCACGTAGGCGCCGCAGTCAGACGTCGCTTCGATCAGGTCTTCTGCCGGTACACAAGCCAGATTGCTGACTTCAGCCAGTTTCTCTACTGCCAGCTGCTGATAACCTTCCGGTGTGTTCAGACGTGTACCGATCGCTGTCGCGCCGAGGTTCACTTCCAGCAGTAATTCGCCGGTGCGCATCAGGTTGCGGGTTTCTTCTTTGAGCAGCACGTTGAATGCGTGGAATTCCTGACCGAGGGTCATCGGAACCGCATCCTGCAACTGCGTGCGTCCCATTTTGATGATGTTTTCGAACTCTACCGCTTTACGCTCGAAACCGTCGCCCAGCTGAGAAATCGCATCAACCAGTTTCAGCAAAGAGGTGTACACGGCGATACGGAAACCTGTCGGGTAGGCATCATTGGTGGACTGGCATTTGTTCAGATGATCGTTTGGATTCAGGAACTGGTAATCGCCTTTCTGGTGTCCCATCAGTTCCAGACCGATGTTCGCCAGCACTTCATTCGTGTTCATATTTACCGAGGTTCCCGCACCGCCCTGATAGACGTCGATAGGGAACTGGTCCATGCATTTGCCTTTATCAAGCACTTCGTCGCACGCCTGAATAATGATGTCCGCAATATGACGTGGGATGGTACGCAGCTCTTTGTTGGCCAGAGCCGCCGCCTTTTTCACCATCACCATGCCACGAACAAACTCAGGGACATCGCTGATCTTGGTGTTGCTGATATAGAAGTTTTCAATCGCCCGCAGGGTGTGAATGCCGTAATAAGCTTCTGCCGGTACTTCGCGCGTGCCCAGCAGGTCTTCCTCGATACGAATGGTGTTTGACATGAGAACCTTCTCTTCGGTACTGAATGTGTTATGCGATGTTTAAAATTATGTTACTTACCGTGTTAAATATAAAACGATCAACCGTTGTTTAGGCAACGAAGGCGATCATATGCTGCTTCAGGCGAATTGCACGTACTAAGATCACTATCCTGCCCTATTACTGTGCATGTTTTTGGTATCTGTGAGAATTCTCACAATTCATTCAGCGGCTCAATTAAATCAGGTCTTACGCTTGAAATCACTGTGATGTAGCACCATCTCAGTGTAGTCAGCCTGCATTTCTTTGAAAGCAAAGATCCTGAGCAGGCACTTATTCCTGGTTTCGATTGCCTCTGTGACCGTATTTTACGACAGAGTTTTCGGAGCCTAATTACAAGGAGAATGCGGTGCGCTGGTTACCGTTATTACTGTTATTTCTGCTGGCCTACATCGAAATCACCTTATTTATCAAGGTGGCTGCGGTGGTCGGCGTTGCCACAACATTATTGCTGGTGGTGTTTACTTCCTGCGTAGGTGTTTCTCTGGTGAAGAATCAGGGCATGAAAACCTTTATGCAATTGCAGCAAAAGCTGGCGGTCGGGGAAAGCCCGGCTGCTGAGATGGTGAAAAGCGTTTCGCTGGTGATTGCCGGTTTCCTGTTGCTGGTACCGGGGTTCTTTACCGATTTCCTCGGTTTACTGCTGTTGTTACCGCCAATACAGAAACGCCTGACCTTAAAACTGATGCCGCACCTGAACATTGTCCGCTCTGGCGGCAACTGGGGGAGCAGCGCGCCGACAGGAAATACCTTTGACGGCGAGTTTCAGCGCACGGATGAAACGCAGGAACGTCTGGTTTCACCAAAAAAAGATGACGACACAGAGCACCGCGATCGCTAATCTCTGTGGCCTTGATTGTTAAAAGATTGTTGGGAAGCGCTGCGAAAGCCGATTTTTAGCGGTCAGAGCAGCGAAAGAAAAAGCGAAAATTTTTCTGTTCTTCCCCTTGAAGGGCAGGGTATCGCCCCCATTAAACTAACCACGAGGCCAGGCAGGTTTTGCCAGGCATTCAACCCTAAAAATAGATATGGACCCGCTCACAGGAGAGTTATCAATGAAAATTCGTCCATTGCATGACCGCGTTATCGTCAAGCGTAAAGAAGTAGAATCTAAATCCGCTGGCGGCATCGTTCTGACTGGCTCAGCTGCTGGTAAATCTACCCGTGGCGAAATCCTGGCTGTCGGCCATGGTCGCATTCTGGAAAACGGTGAAGTTAAAGCGCTGGACGTGAAAGTTGGCGACATCGTCATTTTCAACGACGGTTACGGCGTTAAAGCTGAGAAGATCGACAATGAAGAAGTGTTGATCATGTCTGAGAGCGACATTCTGGCAATCGTAGAAGCCTGATCGTCCCCCGATCCACTTTTTTCTGAACAGAACGAATTTAAGGGAAATTAACAATGGCAGCTAAAGAAGTAAAATTCGGTAACGACGCCCGTGTGAAAATGCTGCGTGGCGTAAACATCCTTGCTGATGCAGTAAAAGTGACCCTGGGCCCTAAAGGCCGCAACGTGGTTTTGGACAAATCTTTCGGCGCACCAACCATCACTAAAGACGGCGTGTCCGTTGCACGTGAAATCGAACTGGAAGACAAGTTCGAAAACATGGGCGCACAGATGGTGAAAGAAGTCGCGTCCAAAGCGAACGATGCAGCGGGTGACGGTACGACTACCGCAACCGTTCTGGCACAAGCCATCATCACTGAAGGCCTGAAAGCTGTTGCCGCCGGTATGAACCCGATGGATCTGAAACGCGGTATCGACAAAGCTGTCGTTCATGCGGTTGAAGAACTGAAAAAATTATCTGTCCCTTGCGCTGACTCTAAAGCTATCGCACAGGTTGGTACCATCTCTGCTAACTCCGACGAAACTGTCGGCAAACTGATCGCTGAAGCGATGGAAAAAGTAGGCAAAGAAGGCGTCATCACTGTTGAAGAAGGTACCGGCCTGCAAGACGAGCTGGACGTTGTTGAAGGTATGCAATTCGACCGCGGTTACCTGTCTCCATACTTCATCAACAAACCAGAAACCGGTTCTGTTGAACTTGAAAGCCCGTTCATTCTGCTGGCTGACAAGAAAATTTCTAACATCCGCGAAATGCTGCCAGTACTGGAAGCCGTTGCTAAAGCCGGTAAACCACTGCTGATCATTGCTGAAGACGTTGAAGGCGAAGCCCTGGCGACTCTGGTAGTGAACACCATGCGTGGCATCGTGAAAGTAGCTGCGGTTAAAGCACCGGGCTTCGGCGACCGTCGTAAAGCTATGCTGCAGGACATCGCAACTCTGACCGGCGGTACCGTTATCTCTGAAGAGATCGGTCTGGAACTGGAAAAAGCGACTCTGGAAGATATGGGTCAGGCGAAACGTGTTGTTATCAACAAAGACACCACCATCATCATCGATGGCGTTGGCGAAGAAGCAACAATCCAGGGCCGTGTTTCTCAGATCCGTCAGCAGATCGAAGAAGCGACTTCTGATTACGACCGCGAAAAACTGCAAGAGCGTGTGGCTAAACTGGCAGGCGGCGTAGCTGTTCTGAAAGTTGGCGCAGCGACTGAAGTTGAAATGAAAGAGAAGAAAGCTCGCGTTGAAGATGCCCTGCACGCAACCCGTGCTGCGGTAGAAGAAGGCGTAGTTGCTGGTGGTGGTGTTGCGCTGATCCGCGTTGCTCACACTCTGGCTAACCTGACCGGCGACAACGACGACCAGAACGTGGGTATCCGCGTTGCTCTGCGCGCAATGGAATCTCCACTGCGTCAGATCGTTGTGAACGCAGGTGAAGAAGCTTCTGTTATCGCCAACAAAGTGAAAGCGGGCGAAGGCAGCTTCGGCTACAACGCTTACACCGAAGAATACGGCGACATGATCGCAATGGGTATCCTGGATCCAACTAAAGTAACCCGTTCTGCTCTGCAGTACGCGTCTTCTGTAGCTGGCCTGATGATCACCACTGAGTGCATGATCACCGACCTGCCTAAAGACGATAAAGTCGATATGGGCGGCGCTGGCGGTATGGGTGGCATGGGCGGTATGGGCGGCATGATGTAATCATCATCCCCCTGCGTTCATCCGCAGGTACGCGAAATCAGCGGACATTTTTGTTCACTGACACAACGTACTGAAGAAACCCGGTCTGAAAAGGCCGGGTTTTTTTATTTGACCATTTTTTATCGGGTTCAGTAAGATAACTCTCATTGTCGTCGGCCATAAACGTGTAGACTCATTTTTGCGTGATTTTCGGATTGATTCCGATAGCGCAAACCTTGGGCATGCGTGGCAACGGATGCCTAAGAGAGCCAGGTGTTTTCTGATAGGCTTTATGTGATTACAAAAACAAATGGGGAAAGTGATGCGGATTAAAATGTTACTGGGCCTGTCAGCTATCGCGCTGCTTGCCGGGTGCAGTACCACTCATCAACTGGATGCAGCGGGCCAGCAGGTGAAATTCACGGATGACAAACCAGGCGCAAATTGTCAGCTGCTTGGCGAAGTCACCGGTGCCCAAAGCAACTGGTTCTCCGGTACCGGCGGTGACGGTAGCTCCATGCGTGGTGCAGCCAATGACCTGCGTAACAAAGCGGCAGCGATGGGCGGCAACACTATTTATGGTGCCAACAGCCCGTCCCAAAACTTCCTGTCCAGCTTTGCACCGGTTGACAGCAAAATGGTCGGCCAGGTTTATAAGTGCTCATAGTCGGGCTGTACGCCGTTTAATTGCGTGAATGCCAGATAGAATAAAGGGATGCCAGTGGCATCCCTTTTTGCGTTCCCCCTTCATATCTCAAGCCGCTGGTGCGTTGGCTACGTTCAGTCACCCGAATCATTTACCTGAGTAAGCTCATCGGGACTCCATCACTTGTCGCCTTCCCGCAACTTGATTTATTTTGGGGTAAGGTATGCGTGTTAAGACTGCTTCAGCCGCAGATCCAGAATGGTTTTACTCGGCTCGCCGCCAATCTCGCGGGTCAGCTTCGGTACCATATAACCAGACACCTTACTCATCAGCCCTTTCATGATGACGCGCGCTTCGTCGTCGTTGACCATGAAATGCGCCGCGCCCTGGACTTTATCCAGCACGTGGATGTAGTAAGGCAGAATACCGGCATCAAACAGCGCATTGCTCAGTGTCGCCAGCACATCAGCAGAATCATTCACGCCACGCAGCAGCACACTTTGGTTAAGCAGCGTCACGCCGTGGTGTTTCAGCTTCGCCATGCTGGCGCGCAGCGCATCATCAATTTCATTTGTGTGATTGATATGCGTCACCATCAGCACCTGAAGGCGTGATTTTTCAAGGCGCTGGCAGAAGGTATCCGTGATACGTGCAGGGATCACCACCGGCAGACGCGTATGAATACGCAAGCGTTTAATGTGTGCGATGCCTTCCAGTTCACCTATCAGCCAGTCGAGTTCGTGATCTTTCGCCATCAGCGGATCACCGCCGGAGAAAATAATTTCATCGAGTTCGGGGCGTGTGCGGATATAATCCAGCGCCTGAACCCAGTTGGCCTTATTTCCCTGGTTGTCCTGATACGGGAAATGACGACGGAAACAGTAGCGGCAATTCACCGCACATCCGCCTTTCACCAGTAACAGGGCACGATTGCTATACTTGTGCAACAGACCCGGAACAACGCTGCGTTGTTCATCAAGCGGGTCGGTGGTAAAGCCCGGCGCGGCGATAAATTCCTCGCGTGCGGTCAATACCTGAAGCAATAAAGGATCCTGTGGATCGCCCGGCTGCATACGTGCCACAAAGGCGCGTGGTACGCGAAGCGGGAACAAACGACGGGCTTCACGCCCACTTTGCAGTTCTGCATTGTCGTTAAGTGCCAGAAGAGTAAGCAGTTCATCCGGGTCAGTGATAACATCGCCGAGTTGATACAACCAATCTTCTCTAAATGGCGTGTTTAGGGTTACAATGTTTGCCATTTTTTTGGCTAATACCAGTTTAAAATTAGAGGGCCATCATGGCGACTTATTCTAGCAACGATTTCCGTCCGGGTCTTAAAATCATGTTCGAGGGCGAGCCTTACGCTATCGAATCCAGTGAATTCGTAAAACCAGGCAAAGGCCAGGCTTTCGCACGCGTTAAAATGCGTCGTCTGCTGACCGGTTCCCGTGTAGAAAAAACCTTCAAATCTACTGACTCATGCGAAGGCGCTGACGTTGTAGATACCAACATGAACTACCTGTACAACGATGGTGAGTTCTACCACTTCATGCACCCTGAGACTTTCGAACAGCATCAGGTTGAAGAGAAAACTGTTTCTGACGCCTCTAAATGGCTGCAGGACAACGCAGAATGTATCGTAACTCTCTGGGATGGTCGTCCTATCGCTGTTCAGCCACCGAACTTCATCGAAGCTGAAGTTGTTGATACTGATCCAGGTCTGAAAGGTGATACCGCAGGTACCGGCGGCAAGCCAGCAACCCTGAGCACCGGCGCTGTGGTTAAAGTGCCATTATTCGTGCAGATCGGCGAAATCGTCCGTTGTGACACCCGCTCTGGCGAATACGTTTCCCGCGTTAAATAAGTTCTCAACGCTTATTACGTCGGATGAAAGCTGCCGCAGGTGAAAGCCTGTTGCAGCTTTCCAGCCCCAACTTGTTGAATTGGATTGTGTTTACCATGTTGAAGAAGATGATGTTTATCGTAGTTTCAGTGATGTTGCTGGCTTCGTTATCCGGTTGCAACACGGTTCATGGTTTCGGTGAAGACATCCAGCACCTGGGTGGCGCGATTTCCAAAGCAGGCTGATCCCTTCAGCCTCATTTTTACCAACTTTCCTAAAAATCCTGCCTGTTTCCTTCTCTATCCAGAAAGTTAGCTACACTAAAAGTGTCGTACTTTACATTCTCTTATAGGAAGGAAATTTATATGCTGAAGAAAAGTATCCTCGCTATCTTATCTGTTCTTGTTCTGTCTTCTGCGTTGACTGCCTGCAATACCACGCGTGGCGTGGGTGAAGATGTGTCTGCGGGTGGGCAAGCAATCCAGAAAAGCGCGCAATAGCGGGTGAATCACCTGAAGTAAGCTGAAGTCTGCCTGCACATTGATGCAGGCAGTGTTGTTTCTGGCGTCCGGAAATGAGGTAAATTAAGGCTGTTTCACCCATACCAGTTTGCTGGTATCAAATCCGTATCGCTGCGCAGTTTGCAGAAGCTTCTGCTTCACGCTGTCATCCAGCGTCGGTGTGCGCGACAGGATCCACAAATAGCTTTTATCCGGCCCGCAGACCAGCGCGTAGCGGTAATCTTTATCCAGCTCAATGACGTTATAGCCGCCATAGAACGGGCCAAAGAATGACACCTTAAGCGCCGCCCTATCCGCAGAACCCGTGAAGTATCCTTTGCCCTCACTTTCCTGCCATTTGTTTTTCTGCGGATTAAACCCGCGGTTAATGACTTTCACACCGCCGTCGTCGCGCAGGCTGTAATTGGCCGTGACGCGTTCCAGACCGCTTTCAAAACTATGATCCAGTCTGGCGACTTCATACCAGGTGCCAAGATAGCGGCTGAGTTCGAAGTTATTAACGACGTTGACGTCTTTTGGTGGTGTGACGCTGCAGGCCACAGACATGAGAGCTGTGACGATGACGCCGAGTTTTGACCAGATACGCATAGAGTCTCCTTCCTTAGGTTGTTCTCTAAGTGTAGGTAACAAAAAGGAAAAGGAAAAACAAGTGGGGAAGAAATGAAAACAGCGGCCAGAGAGCCGGCCGCTGGAAAGTCAGATCTTAAGCGATCACAGACGGATCAGTACGATAAGAGTAACAATACTTAAGATCGTTGCCAGACCGTAGAATACCCATTTTCCGGCCGGAACGTGGATCTTCAGGTCATGCATAGCGTGATGGATCCGGTGCAGTCCGCACCAAAGCGGCAGCACGATCATCAGCAGCAGGAACAGGCGTCCGATCCAGCTTTGCGCGAACGCCAGCACGCGCGGATAACTCAGGGCGTCGCCGGGGAAGAAACCCAGGGGCAGCAGGAAGCACACCAGCAGAATCATCACTGGCGCGAAAATTGCGCTCCACATACCGCCTGCACCAAACAATCCCCAGAACACCGGCTCGTCTGAACGTTTAGGAAGAGTATTTTTCATGTCGCCTCCTTAAAGAAACAGTGCGATGACGAGAACAACCAGCGTCACGACAATGGTCACGCCCCAGAAACCCGCAATCACCGGCTCCGGCCCCATTTTTTTACCTTTCACCACTACGATCGAGGCTTTCGGTGCCAGTTCAAACCAGGTTTTGGTATGCAACAAAGCGGCAAGCAGGGCGATCAGATTAATCAGCATGACCACCGGATTTTGCAGAAAATGCATAAAACCCGCCCAGCTTTCCGGCCCGTTACGTAACGAGAAAACCCCTGCCAGCAGCAAAAGGCTAAACCACACAGCCGGAACCGCCGTGCCTTCGCGCAGCATATAAAAACGGTAGAACGGTAAGCTTTTCCACCAGCTGGCTTTCATCTCACGCACGTAGGGTTTACGTTTGCTGCCCGTACTTTGAGTCGTCATATTTTCCTCCCTCATTGCGGTCTCAGCCTCGCTATCATGAAGTCTTTTGAGCTTTCGACTTTGCCTTGCTGAATGGCGGCGGCAGGGTCTACGTGCTTCGGACAGACTTCGGAGCAATAACCCACAAACGTACAGCTCCAGACACCGTTCTGACCGTTTAACTGCGGCATACGTTGTGCTTTGCCGTGGTCACGGTTATCGAGGTTGTAGCGGTGCGCCAGAGTGATAGCAGCCGGGCCAATGAACTCCGGATTTAGACCGAATTGCGGGCAGGCGGCGTAACATAAACCACAGTTGATGCAGCCGGAGAACTGGTGATATTTCTCCATTTGCGCCGGGGTTTGTTTACCCGGGCCTTCCCCGACCGTGCGGGTGTTGCCGATGATATAAGGTTTGATGGCTTCCAGGCTTTCGATAAAGTGGGTCATATCGACCACCAGATCACGTTCTACCGGGAAGTTACCGAGTGCCTCGACCTGCATACCGTCCGGGTATTCCCGCAGGAACGTTTTGCACGCCAGCTTTGGCACACGGTTCACCATCATGCCGCACGAGCCGCAAATCGCCATACGACATGACCAGCGGTAGGAAAGGTCAGCGGCCAGATGGTCCTTGATGTAGCCCAGAGCATCGAGCAGAGACGTTGTTTCATCGAAAGGCACGTCATATACCACCGGATGCGGCGCGCTGTCCGTTTCCGGGTTATAGCGCATGATTTCAACCTTCAGGCTGCGCATTTTAGCCACGTGATTGCTCCTTATCTTTTTTATCGTGAGTCTCAGATTCCCCGCCGTACACACGTTTTGCCGGAGGCAGCGTGGTAATTTTCACGTCACCGTATTCCAGACGCGGGGCGGAATCCGGCTGATAAAATGCCAGGGTATGCTTGAGGAAATTCACGTCATCGCGTTCGGTACAACCTTCATCAAGACGCTGATGCGCGCCGCGTGATTCGCGACGGTGCAGGGCTGAGTGCGCCATACATTCAGCCACTTCAAGGCCATGACCCAGCTCGATGGTGTACAGCAGATCAGTATTAAAGACGCTGGAGGTATCCTGAATTTTCACCCGTTTGAAGCGTTCTTTCAGTTCGGCCAGCTTATCGACGGTTTTTTGCATCAGCTCAGTGGTGCGGTAAATCCCGCAGCCTTCTTCCATCGCCAGACCCATTTCGTCGCGGATGGCTGCCCAGCTTTCATCGCCCTCCTGCGCCATCAGAGCGGCAAGACGGTTTTCGATATCACACACCTGCGCGTCGAGCGCGGCGCTGTTCCCGGTATCTTTGGCTTCCACGGCACGCTCTGCCGCTTTTTCACCGGCCATACGCCCGAACACCACCAGCTCTGCCAGTGAGTTGGAACCGAGTCGGTTGGCGCCGTGCAGACCGACGGAAGAACATTCGCCGACCGCAAACAGGCCTTTGATACGGGTTTCACACTGCGCATCCGTTTCGATGCCGCCCATGGTGTAGTGCGCGGTAGGGCGAACCGGGATCGGATCGGTGATCGGATCGACGCCGACGTAGGCTTTAGCCAGCTCGCAGATAAATGGCAGACGTTCGCGCAGTTTTTTCTCGCCGAGATGACGTAAATCCAGATACACCACGTCGCCACGCGGCGTTTCGATGGTGCGTCCGGCGCGCCATTCATGCCAGAACGCCTGAGACACTTTGTCGCGCGGCCCCAGTTCCATGTATTTGTTTTTCGGCTCGCCGAGCGGGGTTTCCGGTCCCATGCCGTAATCTTGCAGATAACGGTAACCGTCTTTATTGACCAGAATACCGCCTTCACCACGACAGCCTTCCGTCATCAGAATGCCGGAACCCGGCAGGCCGGTCGGGTGATATTGCACGAATTCCATGTCGCGCAGCGGAATGCCGTGGCGGAACGCCATACCCATGCCGTCGCCGGTGACGATACCGCCGTTGGTGTTGTAGCGGTAAACGCGGCCAGCGCCGCCGGTGGCCATGACCACCGCGTTGGCACGGATTTGTACGCGTGTGCCTTCCATCATATTGATGGCGACGACGCCGCGTACCTGGCCTTCATCGACCAGAATATCGAGGACAAAATGTTCGTCGAAGCGTTTGATTTGCGGGTATTTCAGCGAGGTCTGGAACAGGGTGTGCAGCATGTGGAAGCCGGTTTTATCCGCCGCAAACCACGTACGTTCGATCTTCATTCCGCCGAAGCGGCGGACATTGACTGAACCATCATCCTTACGGCTCCACGGGCACCCCCACAGTTCCAGCTGGGCCATTTCAGTCGGGCATTGATGAACGAAGTGATCCACCACGTCCTGCTCACACAGCCAGTCGCCTCCGGAAACGGTATCCTGGAAGTGAAAATCGAAGCTGTCGTGATCTTGCGTCACAGCGGCAGAACCGCCTTCGGCCGCCACGGTGTGGCTGCGCATAGGGTACACTTTCGAAATCAACGCGATATTCAGGTTGGGATTGGCTTCCGCTGCGGCTATTGCTGCGCGTAAACCCGCCCCACCTGCACCTATAATTGCAATGTCGGCGTTAAAGGTTTGCACTGCATTCCTCCACTATCATCAATGAGATCGGGTTTGAAACACCCGCGAAAAGCTCTTCATAATCGAAGAGTTAGTGAACCCCGATGACACACAGGCGCTGTCCCGGTGGCTGGTATTCTTATTGTTTGTAAGGGAATTATGATACCAAAGGGGTAGAAGTGGTAATTTGATGTGAACGCGCATTTAGGCTTTCTGTGCTTTATGCATCTCAAAATGAGATATTTGTTTGCCTGCGGGGATGCAGGTAGACTGCATGACTTTTCTGAATTCGGAGTAAATCACCATGAGCGAAACAGCAAGCTGGCAACCCAGTGCTTCTGTCGCCAATTTGTTGAAGCGTGCGGCTATCCTCGCTGAGATTCGACGTTTCTTTGCCGATCGCGGCGTGCTGGAAGTTGAAACGCCGGCGATGAGCCAGGCTACGGTGACCGACATTCATCTGGTGCCGTTCGAGACACGTTTTGTCGGGCCGGGTGCGGCTGATGGCATGACGCTGTATCTGATGACCAGCCCGGAATACCACATGAAACGCTTGCTGGCTGCGGGCAGCGGGCCGATTTATCAGATGGGGCGCAGTTTCCGTAACGAAGAAGCCGGACGTCACCACAATCCCGAATTCACCATGCTCGAATGGTACCGTCCGCGTTATGACATGTACCGACTGATGAATGAAGTGGATGATTTACTCCAGCAGGTTCTCGATTGCGATACCGCTGAAACCCTGTCTTATCAGCAGGCGTTTACCCGCCACCTGAATGTTGATCCGTTATCCGCCGATAAAGCGGAATTGCGTGAAGCAGCGGCAAAACTGGATTTATCCAACATCGCCGATACTGAAGAAGATCGCGATACGCTGTTGCAGTTGCTGTTTACGATGGGTGTTGAACCGCACATCGGGCGCGACAAACCAACCTTCGTTTATCACTTCCCGGCGACTCAGGCCTCTCTGGCGGAAATCAGTACGGAAGATCACCGCGTCGCGGAGCGTTTCGAGGTGTATTACAAAGGCATTGAGCTGGCGAATGGTTTCCGTGAACTGACGGACAGCCGTGAGCAGCGTCAGCGTTTCGAGCAGGATAACCGCAAACGTGCGGCGCGCGGCCTGCCGCAGCATCCTGTCGATAACAATCTGCTGGATGCGTTAGAGCACGGTATGCCGGAATGTTCCGGTGTGGCGTTGGGCGTTGACCGCCTGATTATGATTGCGCTGGGCGCTTCCAGCCTGAGCGACGTGCTGGCCTTCCCGGTGACTCGCGCCTGATAGTGATTAAGCCCTGATCTCAGGTCGGGGCTTCCTTCCCAAACTCTTCCTGTTACGCCCCATCATTGTGCAATTAATCCAAAATCGCGCATTTACTGAAACAAAAGTACCCAAATGGCGCAACACTGATTTTAAAGTTTCAGTGTCAGGCGCAGTGCGCCACACCCCGTAAACAGGGCATTCCTCATGCTTTAACGGAAATTTTCCTCCGGCTGGCCTGATTTATGCATTACCGGATTATCATTCATCATCCGGAAAACCCGTTATGTCAGAATCCAACGACAAAGAACTTCTTTATGGACTGGAAGAACGCATTGCACCGGCACCGGCATTTTTTACCGCCATCCAGCACGTGCTGGCAAGCGTGGTGGGGATTATCACGCCGCCGCTGATTATCGGTTCAGTGCTGGGGCTGAATGCGTATTTACCCTATCTCATCAGCATGTCTTTGCTGGCGTCCGGCATCGGGACATTTATTCAGGCGCGCCGCTTTATGTCAGTCGGCGCGGGGATGATTTGTCTGCAGGGCACCAGCTTTGCGTTTCTGGGGGTGATCCTCTCCGGCGGTATGCTGGTAAAAAGCCGCGGTGGTTCGCCGGAAGACATCATGGCGATGATTTTTGGGGTGAACTTTGTGGCGGCATTTATCCCGCTGCTGGTCAGCCGGTTCATCGGCCAGATGCGCCGCGTGTTTACGCCGCTGGTGAGCGGCACCGTCATTGCGCTTATCGGTATCAGCCTGATTAAAGTCAGCATTACCGACTGGGCAGGTGGGCATGGCGCGGTGAATTTTGGCGCACCGGCTAATCTCGGGCTGGGGGCGCTGACGCTGCTGGTGATTGTCGCCTGTAACCGTATCGAGGTGCGCTGGCTGCGCCTGTCATCAATCGTTTTGGGCATTGTTGTCGGCTGTATCGCCGCTGCGCTGACCGGCCATCTGACGGTGAAACCTTTGCAGGGTGACTGGTTTGCATTGCCGCAACTGTTCCGTTTTGGTTTTAAGTTTGACTGGATTATTTTCGTACCCATCGCGCTGGTGTCGTTTATCAGCATTCTTGAAGCGGTGGGGGATCTGACGGCTAACTGCATGCTGTCACAGCAGCCGATTGAAGGGGAAAGCTTCCGTAAGCGTCTTAAAGGCGGCATTCTGGCCGATGGCATCAGCTGTCTAATCGCGGCGGCCTTCTCGTCATTTCCTAACACGACCTTTGCACAGAATAACGGCGTGATCCAGATGACCGGCGTCGCCAGCCGTTATGTCGGTATGTATATCGGCGCGGTATTATTAGTGCTCGGATTGTTCCCGTTCATCGGTGAAATCCTGCAGCAAATTCCTGCGCCAGTGCTGGGCGGTGCGACACTGGTGATGTTCGGCAGTGTGGTTGCGGCGGGGATCCGCATCATGACGCAGTCGCCGATCGGGCGTCGCGAAATGTTGATTATCGCTATCGCCTTTGGCATCGGTCTGGGCATTGAAGCGGTGCCGGATGTCCTTGGCCAGTTCCCGCCAATCGTCGGTAATATTTTCGGCCATGCGGTGACCAGTGGTGGCGTTCTCGCTATCCTGCTCAACTTACTGATGCCGGCAGAACGCAGCACAAGTGTTGCGGCACAGGAAGTTAAGGTTCACTGAAATCCCGCGCGTTGCGCCCCTGGATCAGCAGACAGGGCATAACTGAGCTGACTCACTTTTTGAATTTATTGTGACCTTAAAAAGGAAGTCAGATATGTCAGAACAACGCACGTGGATCAAAAATCCGCTGGCGGTTTTTACCGCCAATGAACTCGATGCCCGTGGCGGCATCGTCATTGAGGGGCAGAAAATTGCCGAAGTGCTGGCCTCTGGTCAGCATCCCTCACACCCGGTCGATCACATCTTTGATGCCTCAGAATCTGTACTGCTGCCGGGCCTCATCAATACACATCACCATTTCTATCAGACACTGACACGCGCCTGGGCGCCTGTGGTCAACGTGCCGTTATTCCCGTGGCTGAAAAAGCTTTATCCCGTGTGGGCTCGTTTAGGTCCGGAGGCGCTGGGGCTGGCAAGCCGCGTCGCGATGGCTGAGCTGCTGCTTTCCGGCTGCACCACCACCACCGACCACCATTATCTTTTCCCGCAGGGTATGGAAGAAGCCATTGATGTGCAGGTCGAGGTCGTTCGTGAACTGGGCATGCGTGCGTTGCTGACCCGTGGCTCGATGAGTCTTGGCGAAGAACAGGGCGGTCTGCCGCCGGAACAGACGGTGCAGTCGGGCGAGGTGATTTTGCAGGACAGCCAGCGTCTTATTGACCGCTATCACCAGCGCGGCGAGGGCGCATGGATGCAGATTGCGCTGGCGCCGTGCTCGCCGTTTTCGGTCACGACCGAGATTATGCGCGAGAGTGCAAGGCTGGCCCAGCACGAAGATGTCCGGCTGCATACGCATCTGGCGGAAACGCTGGACGAAGAACAGTTTTGCCTGAAAATGTTTGGCCTGCGTACAGTCGATTATCTGGAAAGCGTCGGCTGGCTGAGCGACCGCACGTGGCTGGCGCACGGTATTCATTTTAACGACGATGAGATCCGCCGTCTGGGTGCGGCGGGCACCGGTATCTGTCATTGCCCTGTGTCGAATATGCGGCTGGCGTCCGGCATGTGTCCGACACGTGATCTGGAAGCGGCAGGCGTGCCGATTGGTCTGGGCGTTGACGGCTCTGCGTCGAACGATGCCTCAAATCTGATGTATGAAGCGCGGCAGGCGTTGTATCTGCAACGTTTGAAATACGGTGCGGAATACGTCACGCCGGAAAGAGTGCTGGGTTGGGCGACGCGCGGTTCGGCGAAGCTTATCGGTCGCGATGATATCGGGCAGATTGCCGTGGGCAAACAGGCCGATCTGGCGCTGTTTAAACTCGATGAATTACGTTTCAGCGGCAGCCATGATCCGGTTGCCGCGCTATTACTGTGTGGCGCGGAAAAAGCCGATCGCGTGATGGTCGGCGGAAAATGGCGGGTCATTGACGGTGAAATTGTCGGCATGGATATCCGATCGCTGATAACTCACCATCGCAAAGCGGCGGCGGCGCTGATCGTCGGTCTCTAAACTGCGGGTATTAAAAAGGGCAGAGGAATCTGCCCTTTTGCTGTACTTGTTACTGCTGTACTTGTTACTGCTATAAATCGACTGCTATAAATCGCCCGGCGAACGCGAACTGTTTCCGCTGCGGCCACTGCCGCTGCTGCTGGTAAAGGTCGCGTTATTGCCATTTTGCGCACGATGCAGTGTTTCCATACGCACCTGGAATGGCGGGAACGGCAGTGTGATACCGTGTTCGCGGAATCCGGCCAGGATCAGCTGATGGATTTCATGACGAAGCGGCATACGGTGCGCCATTTCAGCGGCGTGCATACGCAGCTCGAAAATCTGAATACCTTGCTGTAAATCAACCAGATAGGCTTCCGGCGCTGGCATATCCAGCACCAGCGAGCAGCGGTGCGCCGCATTCAGCAGGATTTCCGTCACTTCTTCCGAATTGGCTTCTGACGGCGCAGGAACGGTGAGTACCACACGGGTGACGGAATCCGACAGCGACCAGTTGATGAACTGCTCGGTAATAAAGGCCTTGTTCGGCACGATAATCTCTTTGCGGTCCCAGTCAGCGATCGTGGTGGCGCGGGTGTTGATCTTGGTGATGCTGCCGGTCAGATTACGGATCGTCACGGTATCGCCGATACGGATTGGTTTTTCAAACAAGATAATCAGGCCCGAAATGAAGTTGGCGAAAATCTCCTGCAAACCAAAGCCCAGACCGACACCCAGTGCGGCGACCAGCCATTGCAGTTTTGCCCATTCGATGCCGATCAGCGAGAAGCCGGTCAGGCCACCAATCAGCAACAACACGTATTTGGTGACGGTCAGCACGGCGTAACCGGTACCCGGCGTCAGATCCAGATGTTGCAGCAAGGCCAGTTCAAGCAGTGCAGGCAAATTACGCACCAGCTGCGTGGTGATAATCAGCACCAGAATGGCGATCAGTACCGATCCCAGGGTGATCGGCTGCATACTTTCCACGCCCTGCACGGTAGAGGCAACCTGCCACAGATGGATATTTTCCAGGAACGAGAAGGCTGAATGGATCTCAGACCACAGGAAGATCACTGAGATCAGCGCGATCAGCGTCAGCAGCGAACGAACGAGGCGTAATGATTGCGCGGAGATCGCATCCAGATCGACCACCGGCTCTTCCACTTCTACCGTACCTTCGTTGCTGGTGTTGACGTGATTCGCATCCTCTTCACCACGGGCGCGCTGATTCAGCATTTCCGCACGGCGCTGTTTGGCGCGCTCGAAAGCAATACGACGTCGCTGGATCAGCATCCAGCGGCGGATAATGTGATAAATCACCAGCAGCACGAACCAGATGGCCACCGAGGTTTCCAGACGCGCCAGTAATGCCTGCGACGTCGCCAGATAACCCAGCAGTGAGGCCAGCGCCGCCACAATTGGCGCGCCCAGCAGCATCCACCACAGCGTTTTGTTGATGACGTTTTCGCTGTTGCCCTTTTTATCGTGATATAGCGGAATACCGGCTCGTTTCAGGCTGTGAGTGACCAGCGCAACCACCAGACACAGAATGACAAAGCACAACCGCCCGAGCGTATTGGAGAATTCGCGGTCATTGAGATTATCGAAAGTAATCAGCGCCATAATCAGCGGCACCATGACCCAGATCGACAGCGCGTAATAGCGCAGTGCGCGTGAAACGGCACGCTGCGGCCAGCCGAAGTGCGCGACAAACAGCCCCTGAGGATGTGCCAGTGCTGCGCTGACCATAAACGCCCACAGAATCGGCAGCGTAGCGGTCACGCCATCACCAATCGCCACCGCAATAGGATACGGCCAGGCACTTTGCAGCCCGAAGCCCAGCGCGGCCCACAAGACCGGCAGCGGCATCGCCACCAGAATTGACCAGAATACGGTGCGCATCGTCAGCGAGAACTGATCCTGCGTAACTTTACCGACCCGGCTGCTGGCACGTTCAAGGAATGCATAGTAATGCTTGCGGGAGCTGATGCTGATAATCACCAGGATCAGCGCACCAAACAGCGGCAACAGCGTTTCTTTGCTGGTGACCATCATCATGAAAGCGCCGCCGAGCTGGGTCAGTGAATCCAGTGACACCAGACGTTTCAGGTCATGCGCCACCTGCACCGGATAAGAAATCCCGATGGCGCTGACGTCCGCCACCCAGAACAGATAGCGGTGGGCGGCCTCATGTACATCATTCAGCGCTTCGACCAGCTGACTGTTGGCCACTTTCAGCTTGGTCAGTTCAAGAATTTGGGTATCGCAGCCTGAAAGCAGGGAATTGAGCAAATCACGCTGAGTCCGCAACTGGGCATCAAGGATTTTCTGCTGCGCGGCGGTCAGCGGCTTGCCGTCGTCCTGCCGTGCCTGACGATAAATCGGCTGCTTATCGAGTAAATCTTCATAGTGCAGACGCTGAACGCGTAGCTGGCCCATGTCGCGGTCAAGCTGTTGCGGTTTTGGCATTTCCGGCAGACGGGAGACCTGCGCCCGCAGCGTTTCCCCCAGAAGATTGGATGCACCGAGCCATTGCGCCTGTTCGCGAATGGTATTGATCGCCTGACGCACCTGCTGTGTCTGAGCGGCAGCCTGACGTTGCTGGGAAGATATCAGATCCATCCGCTGCGCCTGCTGATTCAGTGCCAGCGACAACTCACGGTTGGACTGCAATTGCTGACTGATAGAATGCGGCAGTTCGCCACTTTGCTCGGCCAGCAACTCGGTTTTTTCCAGCGCCTGTTCGGCTTCACGCTGGCGCTGATTATTCAGCGTATTGTGTAAAGCCTGTAATTGCTGATCCAGATAATCGGCGCGCTTTTTGTAGAGATCGGTGCGCATTCTCGACAATTCCTGCCGGTTATTGGCAGAAAGCTGAGCCAGCTCCAGTTCATCGACTTTGGCTTTGCGCGCGGCAGATTCCGCCTGCAATGCACTCAGCTGCGCCTGCGCCAGCGGGGACGATGTGGCTGCCGCCGTTGCCGCCTGCATCCGCTGCTCAATGTCACCAAGCGCATTGCGGGCCTCAGATTGCTGTTGCGGGATCAGACTCAGTGAATCGCTGATGTCCCGTGAGCGATCCTGCTCCTGACGTAACTGGCGGGTTTCTTCCAGCTGCTGGCTGCTGACTTGCAGAATTTGCTGCTCGAGCTGAGCAGTAGGAATGCTGCCATCAACCGCTGGCGGTTTATCCGGCTGATTTTGTAATTCCTGACGCAGTGCCTGCGTCAGTTTTGGGAAGTCATCAATGACCTTCTGGTATTGCTCGGTGCGACCGGCTGAAACACTGGCTTCATTCAGCCAGTTGAGCGCGCTTTGCAGCGCCTCAACCACCTGTGTCTGATTGGCCATTTCTTTGTTGGCTTCCGCCTGTTTCAGTTCCTGTTTGAGCTGATCTTCAGTCGGCGCTGCACCCGCCATCAATGGCAGGGACAGCAGTAAACTCATCAGCAAGGCGGGGATCAGGCGCACTCGGTCACATCCTTTTCTTCAGTTCTTTATGTCAGTTCAGTCTGAACTCAGTAGTCTTTAGGCGCTTGTGGTTCAGCCGTTGCCACACCTGCTGGTGTTTCTGTTTTGACAGGGACTTCGGTAACTACAGGCTCAGCAACTACAGGTTTTGTAACTACAGTTTCTGCAACGACTGGCTCCGCGACGATCGGTTCTGCTACAACCGGTTCCGCCGTTGCAGTTGCTGGTGTACGCAGAGCTTCGGCGAACGGTTCGCCCATGCGGGTCACGGTGCCATTTTTCAAATTTGGCATGAAACGGGTCTGATTTGCTGCAAACAGGTTGATCACGGTGGAACCCAGTTTGAAGCGGCCCATTTCCTGACCTTTTTCCAGTGCGATTGCGCCTTCTTCGCCTGCAGCCGGATAGGTCCAGCGCTTGATAATGCCTTCGCGCGGCGGTGTGACACAGCCAGCCCAGACGGTTTCAATACTGCCGACAATCGTCGCGCCAACCAGAATCTGCACCATCGGACCGAATTCAGTATCAAAGACGCAGATGACGCGCTCGTTACGGGCGAACAGATTCGGCACGTTGGCGGCAGTCAGCGGATTCACGGAGAACAAATCGCCCGGCACATAAATCATTTCGCGCAGCACGCCGTCGCACGGCATATGCACGCGGTGATAATCGCGCGGTGCCAGATAGATAGTCGCGAACTGACCGTCTCTGAACTGCTCTGCCAGCAGATAGTTACCCGCCAGCAGCGCTTCTAAACTGTAAAAATGGCCTTTGGCCTGGAACAGTTTGCCATCGGTAATTGCGCCTAACTGACTGACTGCACCGTCGGCTGGCAGGCAAAGCATATCCAGACCGCTGACCACCGGCCGTGCGCCATCGCGCAGCGGGCGGACGAAGAATTCGTTGAATGTCGCGTAAGATTTCAGATCCGGATTTTGTGCTTCTTTCATGTCGACGTTATAAAAACGCGCAAAGGCTTTAATCACCCAATGGGTCAGCGTGGCGGCACGTTTATCTGCGCCCCAGCCTGCAAGACGGGTCAGTCCTTGTTTAGGAAGTAAGTATTGAAGTTTGATTTTGATACTGTCCAGCACGGGGAAAACCTCTTGGATGGTATGAATGACCGGTGTTACCGGCCATTTTGCAGGAAACTCTGAATCCTGTTCAGAGTCACGCAGTGTTGTATGGCGGAGGATTGTAACGGGGTGAAATCAACGGTTCAACTTCCGTTAACTTCACCCGTTTGCCATTAACATGTTAATTCAATTAATTAGCATTAAAGCGCGTCAAAGTTTTTACGCGTTTTTACGTCTTCCATACTTTCCAGAATACGGTGGTAGTTGTCGAAACGTTCTTCGGCAATTTCGCCACGGTCTACGGCGTCACGGATTGCACAGCCCGGATCGCTGCCGTGTTTACAGTCGCGGAATTTGCAGTAGCCGAGGAAAGGACGGAATTCGACAAAGCCCTGGGTGATCTGCTCTGGCGCAAGGTGCCACAAACCAAATTCACGCACGCCCGGGGAATCGATAACGTCGCCGCCATGCTGGAAGTGATACAGACGCGCTGCAGTGGTGGTGTGCTGGCCAAGACCTGAGTTATCAGACACTTCGTTCACCAGAATTTGTTTTTCATCCGGTGGCAGAAGGGCATTCAGCAGGCTTGATTTACCTACACCCGACTGACCCGCGAAAATACTGATGCGATCGGTCAGCGCCGTTTCAAACGCTGGCATGCCTTCGCCGGTCTGGCTCGACACTTCAAGTACGCGATAATTGATATTGCGGTAGATATCCATCATGCCCTGAACGAATTTACGGCCTTCGTCATCAAGCAGATCGATTTTGTTGAGCACAATCAGCGGCTCAACTTCCACGGTTTCGCACGCAACCAGATAACGGTCGATGATATTAAGCGACAGCTCCGGCAGAATGGCAGAGACAATCACAATCTGGTTAATGTTCGCGGCGATGGGTTTTACGCCATCATAGAAATCAGGGCGTGTCAGAACGGATGTGCGTTCGTGTACCGCCTCGACGATGCCTTTCACACTGGTGTTTTCCCCGGCGCGCCATACAACGCGGTCACCGGTGACCAGAGAACGGATGGTACGGCGGATATTGCAACGGTGCTGGCTGCCGTCGGCCGCTTCAACGTCCGCATGCATCCCGAAACGGCTGATGACAACACCGTCCTGCGGTTCGCCATGCAGAGAATCGTCCAGCTCTTTCCGTTTGTCGGTCTGTGTCAGACGACGCTGATGGTTAGTCTGAACGCGACGTTGTTGCCCTTTAGACAGTTTTGACTTAGTCACTGCGCCTCACTTAACTGGCTTTAATCGCTCGGTGCGACCAAAACGACTATGATACCAGCTATTTTATATTAAATGCCCGAATGACGGAGATCTCCGTCAACTCTCTACTTTGTAACAGGACACATCATGGCTGCAAATGACTCGAACTTAATTTGGATCGACCTGGAAATGACCGGTCTGGATCCTGAACGTGACCGCATTATTGAGATTGCCACGCTGGTGACCGACGCGCATCTGAACATTCTGGCCGAAGGGCCGGTGATGGCAGTGCATCAGTCTGACGCTCAGCTGGCGCTGATGGACGACTGGAATGTGCGCACGCACACCGGCAGCGGTCTGGTGGAACGTGTGAAAGCCAGCCCGTTTGATGACAATGCGGCGCAGCAAAAAACCATCGAGTTTCTACGCGAGTGGGTTCCGGCGGGTAAATCGCCGATTTGTGGTAACAGCGTCGGGCAGGACAGACGCTTCCTGTTTAAGTACATGCCGGAGCTGGAAGCCTATTTCCATTACCGCTATCTGGACGTCAGCACGCTCAAAGAACTGGCGCGTCGCTGGAAACCGGAAGTGCTGGGCGGCTTTAAGAAGCAGAATACCCATCAGGCGCTGGACGATATTCGTGAATCCGTGGCTGAGTTAGCGTATTACCGCGAACACTTTATTAATCTTTAATCTCCGTCATCCTTCTGGCTGCTGATGCGTTGGCTGCACTCTCTCACCCGAATCACTGACCATGTCAGCCCATCGGGATGAACGAGTTTGCCGCCTTCCTGCAACCGGAATGATTCAGGAGAAATATTTTAAAAATCTTTAAAAAGGTCTGTGGAACACGAATTCACCGTGTTTCGCTGATTAATTCATCATTTTGATGTTTTAATCGGCACTTGAGCGAAAAATTCATTTTTTTGCTTTCAGGGGCTTGCGGCTAAAAGGATTTCTCGTATAATGCGCACCCCGTACCGATGAAGAATTTCGTTGAGTGCGCAGAGCGGGAATAGCTCAGTTGGTAGAGCACGACCTTGCCAAGGTCGGGGTCGCGAGTTCGAGTCTCGTTTCCCGCTCCAAATTTCTAAGTGGTTAGATTTAAAGATTAAGACGTAAAAAATGCAGTGCCATGCGACGCGGGAATAGCTCAGTTGGTAGAGCACGACCTTGCCAAGGTCGGGGTCGCGAGTTCGAGTCTCGTTTCCCGCTCCAAAATTTCAAAGTCTGTACATTTTTAACAGTACAGCAGATGCCAGACATCTCAATGCGGGAATAGCTCAGTTGGTAGAGCACGACCTTGCCAAGGTCGGGGTCGCGAGTTCGAGTCTCGTTTCCCGCTCCAATTTTCTTCTTCAGTACAAAATCATTTCTTTATGCCTTTCTGGTGCATGTTTCGTGCGCAAATGAAACAATCATTACACGGTTTGTATTATTTTTTTAAACAGACTTATCCACAGTTTTAGTTGTTTTTTTGCACTGTCTGTTTTTTGTGCCCGCCATATTGCCAAAATATAACACGCTGATTTATATCAAAATAAATTTATAGCGAAACGTTATGACGATCACTTGCTCTTTTTTTTGCACTTGATTGGCAAAGCATTTTTATTTTTATGCACAGCAAATTATACAAAGCAGATCATCGTTTTTTGGGAAATGTTATGCATCCCTTGGCAAACCTTTTTCCACCGCTCGGATCAGCCGTTTCTGCTGCAGTGTTTGTACTTCAATACGATGTTCATTTCTTCTTTGAACCTGTTGCGCGATAGCCCAGCTGATATGTTCATCCAGCAGCGCATTTTCCCCTTCGCGCGAATGCAGCGAATCCATCACGTCCTGCGAGTAGGGCGCATTGCCTAATGCCACTGCTATGTTGCGCAGCCAGCGCAGATGTCCGATACGTCGTATCGGCGAACCTTCCGTAATCCGTAAAAACTTCTCTTCCGTCCAGCCAAACAAAGTCACCAGCTCCGGCGCATGCAGCGCGGCGCGCGGGCTAAAATCCTCTTCATCAGTCAGTTGCGAATAACGATTCCAGGGGCAGATCAGCTGACAGTCATCGCAGCCGTAGATGCGGTTGCCCATCAGCGGGCGGAATTCTTCCGGTATTGCCCCTTCAAGTTCGATAGTCAGATAGGAAATACAGCGGCGCGCGTCAACGGTATAAGGCGCAACGATGGCACCGGTCGGACAGGTAGTGATACAGGCCACGCATTTGCCGCATTTCTCTTCCTGAGGCTGATCGACGGGCAACGGCAAATCAATCAGCAGTTCGCCGAGAAAGAACCACGAGCCGGATTCACGGTTGAGAATAAGTGAGTGTTTACCAACCCAGCCAAGACCGGCTTTCGCTGCCAGCGGGCGTTCCATGACCGGCGCGGAATCGACAAAGGGGCGGAAGGTGACGGTCTGATCAGCATGCTCAGTACAATGCGCCTGGATCATGTCGCCCAGTTTTTTCAGGCGCTGCCGCAACACCTTGTGATAGTCGCGTCCCAGGGCGTAACGGCTGACATAACCGAGTTGCGGATTATTCAGGGTTTTGGCAAAGGCGGCTTTGGCGGGCAGATAGTTCATGCGCACGCTGATCACCCGCAGCGTGCCGGGCAGCAATTCATGCGGACGGGCACGTAACATGCCGTGGCGCGCCATCCAGTCCATCTCGCCATGATATTGTTTATCAAGCCAGTCTTGCAGTTTGGGCTCTTCAACAGATAAGTCTGTATCGCAGATGCCAACCTGCTGGAAGCCTAGCGATTGGCCCCATTGCTTGATATGTTGAGCCAGTTGAACGAGATCGAGAGGGAGTGTCATGACGAACCAACGTGAAAAACGAAACGAGGCGAGTTTACCACATTCCGTGTTTTCTGCTGACTGGCTGCGAAAAGCTGAGCGTCAGGCGGCGCAGGAAACGGGGATTTCTCTGTTTACACTGATGCAACGTGCGGCGAAGGCCGCTTTTTTACTGGCGCAGCGTGAATTTCCACATACGCGTCACTGGCTGATTTTATGTGGTCACGGCAATAACGGCGGTGACGGTTTTGAAATGGCGCGTCTGGCGAAAAGCGCAGGCATACGCGTGACGCTGCTGGCCGTGGAAGGGAGCAAACCGCTGCCAGAAGAAGCGGAAATGGCGCGAACAGGCTGGCTGAAAAGTGGCGGAGAAATCAATTCTGCCGATTCTGCATGGCCGCATGATGCTGATCTGATTATTGATGGTTTGCTCGGCACCGGTTTATCTTCTGCGCCCCGCGCACCTTACGACGGGCTGATTGACGCCACTAATTCGGCATCTTTGCCTGTGATATCTCTCGATATTCCTTCGGGGCTTGATGCGCAAACTGGCCAGACAGCGGGGAAGGCGGTTCACGCCACGTACACTGTCAGTTTCATCGCCCTTAAACCCGGTTTGCTGACCGGACAGGCGCGCGATTACACCGGTAAATTACATTGTGATGCGCTGGGGCTGCAAAGCTGGCTGGGTGGACATCTGGCAGCGTTACAGCGGCTGGACGCGTCGCAGTTAGGCACATGGTTGCACCCGCGCCGTCCATGTTCTCATAAAGGAGAACACGGGCGTTTATTGGTGATTGGCGGCGATACCGGTTTTGCTGGAGCAATCCGTATGGCGTCGGAAGCCGCTTTGCGCGCCGGTGCCGGATTGGTGCGAGTACTCACTCACAAAGAGCACGCTGGCCCGTTGCTGACCGCCAGACCTGAGCTCATGGTGCAGGAACTGACCGCAGCATCGCTAGATGAAGGGCTGGAATGGGCTGATGTGTTAGTCATCGGCCCCGGTCTGGGCCAGAAAGAATGGGGTAAACAGGCGGTTGATCGCGCGGCAAAATGGGATAAACCGGCGTTATGGGACGCTGATGCGCTTAACCTGCTGGCAATCAATCCCGGGAAACGGCAAAATCGCGTACTGACGCCTCATCCTGGCGAGGCAGCCCGCTTACTCGGTTGCAGCGTGAAGGAAATTGAGAGTGACCGCTTACTTTCGGCGCAGAAACTCACGGAACGCTATGGCGGCGTGGTGGTGCTGAAAGGTGCGGGCAGTCTGATTGCCAGTGAACATGGCGAAATGGCGCTGGCAGATGTCGGCAATGCCGGTATGGCATCGGGCGGCATGGGCGACGTGCTTTCTGGTATCATTGGCGGATTGCTGGCTCAGAAACTGAATATTTATGATGCGGCCTGCGCGGGCTCAGTAGTTCATGGCGCTGCCGCAGACGAAATTGCCCACCGGCAGGGAACGCGCGGTATGCTGGCAACTGATCTTTTAGCGGTGATTGCCCCGTTAGTTAATCCAGACCTGAAGAAATAGATATCACTGAATGAATCAACTTAATATCTCTCTACCCGACGAAGCGGCAACGCTGCAACTAGGTGCTTCACTGGCGAAAGCCTGCGAAGGCTCTACGGTTATCCATCTTTATGGCGATCTGGGAGCCGGTAAAACAACCTTTAGCCGGGGATTTCTTCAGGCATTGGGGCATCAGGGCAATGTGAAAAGCCCGACCTATACGCTGGTTGAGCCTTATCAGCTGGAAAAGATCGCCGTCTATCATTTTGACTTGTATCGCCTGGCTGATCCTGAAGAACTGGAATTTATGGGTATCCGAGACTATTTCGCACAGGATGCTATTTGTCTGGTGGAATGGCCGCAGCAGGGTGCTGGCGTGTTACCCGAACCAGATATAGAACTGACGCTGGATTATTCCCAGACCGGGCGCACCGCGAAGCTGGTGGCGGTTTCCGAATCTGGTATAAATTTGCTGCATCGTGTTCAACAGCAAGGATGATCACGCGATGAACTCACGTTTTACCTCTCTGTTTACGTCGGCGGCGATGTCATTATCGACGCGGATGTTATCGACGCTGATGTTGTTTGCTGTGCTGGCGTCGCCGGTTTTTGCGGCGGGCATGAAAAATATCAATGTTTCCAATGGCCAGACGCAGTCGACAATTACGATTACGTTTGACGGTTCGCCGGATTACTCCTTTTTCCCGCTGCATAATCCTGAACGTGTGGTGATGGATATCCGTCAGGACGGCGTGATGAAAGGCCTGCCGCTGAATTTTAACGGCCAGAACCTGGTGACGCGTGTGCGTGCCAGTACGCCGCCGAATGCACAAAGCCAGCGTCTGGTGTTTGAGCTGAATCAGAAAGTCAGAACCAACGCGACGAAACAAAAAGACGGCAGCCAGTACACGGTAGTGCTGACCATGAATGCCGCCGCGCCCGCACCACGCCGTGCTGCGCCGGTTGTCACAGCCACCAATACGCCTTCGCCAAATGCAGGCAAAACGGTCACGCCGTCGTCGAAATCCAATCCGTTTACCAACGATCAGACTAAAGTGGTTTCCACTTCCGTCGCCCCTGATAACTCGCGTTCATCAACTGTCAGCACCAGCGACAGCAGAATCATTGTCGCGATTGATGCCGGTCACGGCGGACAGGATCCCGGAGCCATCGGTGCGGGCGGTCTTAAAGAAAAGAACGTCACTATTGCCATCGCCCGGAAATTGCAGGCGATTCTGAATGCTGATCCTATGTTCCAGCCGGTATTAACCCGTGACGGTGATTACTTTATTTCCGTTATGGGACGTTCCGATGTGGCGCGTAAGAAAAACGCCAACGTACTGGTTTCCATTCACGCCGATGCCGCGCCAAGCCGCAGCGCGCGTGGCGCATCGGTCTGGGTACTATCGAACCGCCGTGCGAACAGCGAAATGGGTAACTGGCTCGAGCAGCACGAGAAGCAATCTGAGCTGTTAGGTGGTGCGGGTGACGTGCTGGCGAATACCGCATCCGATCCTTACCTGAGTCAGGCCGTGCTCGATTTGCAGTTTGGTCATTCTCAACGTGTCGGCTATGACGTTGCGACCCGTGTTCTGCGCGAACTGCGCTCCGTCGGCTCGTTGCATAAAGCCAAGCCGGAGCACGCCAGTTTAGGCGTATTACGCTCGCCAGATATTCCTTCACTGCTGGTGGAAACCGGCTTTATTAGTAACTCAACTGAGGAGCGGCTGCTGGGCAGCAGCGCGTACCAGGATAAAATTGCGAGGGCCATTCACATCGGTCTGCGTAATTATTTCCAGTCGCATCCGATACAAAACGGCCCAAAGGTCGAAAACCGTCCGCTGCTGGCCTCATCAGCAGCGGCGGCCGGCAGTAGCGCGAAAGCCAGTAATCAGCCGGGACCGATTGAAGTGACCGCCGGTGCAGCCGGTGCGACGCAGATCCATAAAGTGACCCGCGGCGAAACGCTGACCGGCATCGCAAACAGCTACGGCACGACGACTGCGGCGCTGCGTGATCTCAATAAACTGAAAAAAGACGGTGTCTGGGTCGGCCAGCGATTGAAAGTGCCAGCGGGCACCCGCACATCTTCTGGTACAACGGCAAAAGCGTCGAAGAAATCGTCGAAACATACGGTTAAACGCGGTGATACGTTGTCGGCAATCGCGAGTAAATATGGTGTCAGTATGAATGACATCAAAACCGCAAATCACATGAAGTCTGGCGAGGTACAGCTCGGCCAAACCTTAACTATTCCACAGTCATAGGCGGTTCATCACCGTCAGCCACAGGAGCCGCTATGCCGATCAAGGTACTGCCGCCGCAACTTGCTAACCAGATAGCTGCGGGCGAAGTTGTCGAAAGGCCGGCTTCCGTGGTGAAAGAGCTGGTGGAAAACAGCCTTGATGCCGGCGCAACGCGAATTGATATTGATATTGATCGCGGCGGTGCCAAGCTTATCCGCATTCGCGATAACGGCTGTGGTATTGGCAAAGACGATCTGGCACTGGCACTGGCGCGTCATGCGACCAGTAAAATTACCTGTCTTGACGATCTCGAAGCTATCCTGAGTCTGGGATTCCGCGGCGAAGCGCTGGCGAGTATCAGCTCGGTTTCGCGTCTTATCCTGACATCGCGCACGGCTGAACAAAATGAAGCCTGGCAGGCTTACGCTGAAGGGCGCGACATGGCGGTGACGGTCAAACCCGCGGCGCATCCGCAGGGCTCGACCGTAGAAGTGCTGGATTTGTTCTACAACACCCCCGCCCGCCGTAAGTTCATGCGCACCGAGAAAACCGAATTTACCCATATTGATGAAGTTGTCCGCCGGATTGCGCTGGCGCGCTTTGACGTGTCCGTCAATCTCAGCCACAACGGCAAGCTTATTCGCCAGTATCGCGCGGTCAAAGACCCTTCGCAGTTCTCCCGCCGTCTGGCAAGCATTTGCAGCCCGACATTTGTCGAGCACGCGCTGGAAGTGGAATGGAGTCACGGTGACCTGGCGATCCGCGGCTGGGTGGCGGATCCGGCGGGTTCGCGTAACCTGACCGACATGCAATATTGTTATGTGAATAATCGTATGATGAAGGATCGCCTGATAAATCACGCGATCCGTCAGGCCTATCAGGATCAGCTGAAAGACGATCAGCAACCTGCGTATGTGCTTTATCTGGATGTCGATCCGCATCAGGTGGATGTGAATGTGCATCCGGCCAAACACGAAGTGCGTTTCCATCAGTCGCGGCTGGTACACGATTTTATTTATCAGGCGGTAATGTCCGTATTGCAGCAGGCGGGCGCGCCGGTTCTGGATGAGCCACAGCTACAGGAAGATACACCACGCTGGCAGCAAGAAAATCGTCAGGCCGCAGGCGGGAATCATTTCTCGCAACCGGCAGAACGTAAATCATCACCACCGCGTGAAAATGTGTTTCCTGAAACAGCACGTGCCAGCCAGCCCCGGGAACCGGCTTTTCGCAGCAATGAACCGGCTTACAATCCTTCTGAAAGCAAGGCTTACGGCCGTTTATTGCAGCCTGCGCCGGAGTCATTCATCTTACAGGAACCGGCTCCTGTCGTGGCACAGCCCGCTAAGTCTGCCGCTTCTGCGGCCCGTACACTGGCTGAACCGGCGCTGGAATCACACAGCCAGAGTTTCGGACGTGTGCTGACGGTCTGTTCGGCGGAATATGCGTTACTCGAGCGCGGCAAACAACTGGTGCTGCTGTCGTTGCCGGTGGCCGATCGCTGGCTGAAATGGGCGCAGCTGACACCGCCGGAAGAAGGGTTACGTCCGCAGCCGCTTTTGATTCCGCTTAAACTGAACGTCAGTAAAGAAGAGGCCGCTGTCATGGCGCGGCATCAGACGTTATTGCAGCATTTTGGTTTAGAAATGCTCAATGAGTCGCATCGTGTGACGGTTCGCGCGGTACCTTTACCATTACGACAACAAAATTTACAAAAGTTGATACCTGATCTGTTAGGTTACCTTGCTGTTCAGCAGGAGGTGACTTCTGATGCGGTAGCCATGTGGTTTGCCCGCCACTGTGGCTGTGAGCACGAGGTCTGGACGATTTCACAAGCCATACAATTACTCACGGATGTTGAGCGTCTTTGCCCGCAGTTGGTGAAATCGCCTCCGTCCGGACTTCTGCAACCTCTTGATTTACAGCCCGCGCTGGCGGCTTTTAAGCATGACTGACTCTGAAAACAACGCGCTTCCCCCGGCAATCTTTATCATGGGGCCGACCGCATCCGGTAAAACGGCACTGGCGATGTCGCTGATGAACCATCTTCCCGTTGAGTTAGTCAGCGTGGACTCGGCTTTAATCTATCGTGGGATGGACATCGGCACAGCGAAACCGACGGCGGAAGAGCTGGCGCAGTCGCCGCACCGTCTGATCGACATTCTGGATCCGGTCGAGGCTTATTCCGCGGCAGACTTTCGTCGCGACGCATTACGCGAAATGGCTGAAATAACCTCACGCAATAAGATCCCGTTATTGGTAGGTGGGACTATGCTTTATTTCAAGGCATTGCTTGAAGGACTTTCCCCGTTACCACCGGCCGACCCTGAGGTTCGTGAACGTATCGAAAAGCAGGCGGCGGAGCAGGGTTGGGAAGCACTTCATGACCAATTGCGCGAGATAGACCCGGTGGCGGCAATGCGAATTCATCCGAATGATCCGCAGAGACTGTCCAGAGCACTGGAAGTTTTTTTTATTTCGGGTAAAACTTTAACGGAACTGACTAAAATTTCGGGTGAAACATTGCCCTATCGTGTTCATCAGTTTGCGATTGCCCCGACCCGTCGTGAATTATTACATACGCGGATCGAGGAACGTTTTAGTCAGATGTTGTCCAATGGTTTTGAAGACGAAGTCAGAACGCTGATAGCTCGGGGCGATTTGCATACCGATTTGCCTTCTATTCGCTGTGTAGGCTATCGCCAGATGTGGTCATATTTGTCTGGTGAATTCGATTACGATGAAATGGTTTATCGTGGTGTTTGCGCGACACGACAGCTGGCCAAACGTCAGATGACCTGGTTGCGAGGTTGGGAGGGTGTCGAATGGCTCGATTCTGAGAAGCCAGAAGAGGCCTTAAACCGTGTAATTCAGGTTGTTAGTGCATAGGTTGGGTGATTGTGTACAATTGATGAGTACTCAGCGCGCAAATTTTTTATGTGATTTATTTTCGAGCCGATAGGCTCAAAGTTACAAACAACAAACTAATAAGGAAAAGATAGAATGGCTAAGGGGCAATCTTTGCAAGATCCGTTCCTGAACGCATTGCGTCGTGAACGTGTTCCGGTTTCTATTTACTTGGTGAATGGTATTAAGCTGCAAGGCCAGATTGAGTCTTTTGACCAGTTTGTCATTCTGTTAAAAAATACGGTAAGCCAGATGGTGTATAAACATGCTATCTCCACCGTAGTGCCTTCCCGCCCGGTGTCACACCATAGCAATAATCCAGGTTCGGGCAGCACCAACAATTATCACCAAGGTAGTACTCCGTCTGCGCAACAGCCGCAGCAGGAAAACGATGACGCTGAATAAAGCGCAGCGTTGGTCAACCACGAAGGGGTTCATAAGTATTCCGATTATGCTTATGCACCCCCGGCTGGCGAATATTTCCCAAATGAGAGGTCGCAAGCTTGTTTGACCGTTATGAAGCCGGTGAGCAGGCCGTACTGGTTCATATCTATTTCTCGCAAGACAAAGACACGGAAGACCTGAGCGAATTTGAATCGCTGGTTTCTTCTGCAGGTGTAGAGGCGTTGCAAGTCGTCACCGGGAGCCGTAAGGCACCGCACCCTAAATACTTTGTCGGTGAAGGAAAGGCCCAAGAAATCGCAGATGCCGTCAAAGCAACGGGCGCCTCTGTCATCCTGTTTGATCACGCCTTGTCTCCCGGCCAGGAAAGAAACCTGGAAGCCTTATGCGAATGTCGCGTTGTCGACCGCACCGGATTGATATTAGATATTTTTGCCCAGCGGGCCCGAACACACGAAGGTAAGTTACAAGTAGAACTGGCGCAATTACGCCACATTGCTACCCGACTGGTTCGTGGCTGGACGCACCTTGAACGACAGGGCGGCGGTATTGGCGCACGTGGTCCGGGTGAAACCCAGCTCGAAACTGACCGCCGTTTACTGCGAGACAGAATCACTTTAATCCTCAGCCGTCTTGAAAAAGTGGCTAAGCAGCGTGAACAAGGTCGCCGTTCACGCGTTCGTGCGGATATTCCGACGGTGTCTTTGGTTGGATATACCAACGCCGGGAAATCCACACTTTTTAACCGTATTACTCAGGCCGATGTTTATGTGGCCAATCAGTTGTTTGCTACGCTTGATCCTACGCTGCGCCGTATTATGGTCGCAGATGTCGGGGAAACAGTTTTGGCGGACACCGTAGGGTTTATTCGTCACCTGCCCCATGATTTGGTTGCGGCCTTTAAAGCAACGTTGCAGGAAACCCGACAGGCATCTCTGTTATTACATGTTATTGATGCAGCGGACATCCGTGTTCAGGAAAATATTGACGCGGTGAATACGGTGCTGGCAGAGATCGAAGCAGATGAAATTCCTGCGCTGTTAGTGATGAACAAAATAGATATGTTGGATGATTTTGTCCCGCGTATCGACCGCAACGAGGAGAATTTGCCTGTCAGAGTCTGGCTTTCAGCCGTGACAGGTGAAGGCATTCCGTTGCTATTTCAGGCATTAACGGAGCGACTCTCCGGCGAAATCGCGCAGCATGAATTGTGCTTGCCGCCGGAAGCAGGCCGCCTTCGTAGCCGTTTTTACCAGCTTCAGGCAATTGAAAAAGAATGGATTGAAGAGGATGGCAGTATTGGTCTGATGGTGCGAATGCCCATCGTTGACTGGCGCCGCCTCTGCAAACAAGAGCAGGAACTGGAAAGCTATGTCCGCAACCAGAGCCTGTCTGATTTGGCCTGAAGAACACCAATCATAGAATAATGGAGCTATAACATGGCGTGGAATCAGCCCGGTAATAACGGACAGGACCGCGACCCCTGGGGCAGCAGCAATAATAATAGCGGCAACTCTGGTGGAAATTCTGGTGGAAATAATGACAACAAAGGCGGCCGCAATCAGGGGCCACCTGATCTGGATGATATCTTCCGTAAACTCAGCAAAAAACTGGGTGGTTTCGGTGGAAAAGGTTCAGGCAACAATAACAACAACAGCAATAACAACGGTGCGCCAACCGGTTCCGGTCATGGAATGAGTGGCACCCGGATTGCCGGCATCGCGGTCGCTGCGGTGGTGGTTATCTGGGCTGCAACAGGTTTCTATACCATTAAAGAAGCCGAACGTGGCGTTGTGACCCGTTTTGGTAAGTTCAGCCATCTGGTTGAGCCAGGCCTGAACTGGAAACCGACCTTCATCGACCAGGTACGCGCAGTGAACGTAGAATCGGTACGTGAACTTGCTGCGTCTGGCGTGATGCTGACCTCTGACGAAAACGTGGTACGCGTTGAAATGAACGTACAGTACCGCGTGACGGATCCTGAAGCTTATCTGTTCAGCGTCGCCAATCCTGACGACAGCCTGAGCCAGGCAACGGACAGCGCATTACGTGGCGTAATCGGCAAATACACGATGGATAAAATCCTGACTGAAGGCCGTACCACGGTGCGTAGCGATACCCAACGTGTACTGGAAGAAACCATTCGTCCGTACAAAATGGGTATCACTATTCAGGACGTTAACTTCCAGACCGCGCGTCCGCCGGAAGAAGTGAAAGCTTCCTTCGATAACGCGATCGCTGCCCGTGAAAGAGAGCAACAGTCTATTCGTGAAGCAGAAGCTTATGCGAACCAGATCCAGCCTCTGGCAAACGGTGAAGCACAGCGCTTACTGGAAGACGCAAAAGCCTATAAAGACCGTACTGTTCTGGAAGCACAGGGTGAAGTTGCCCGTTTCTCCAAACTGTTACCTGAATATAAAGCCGCGCCGGAAATTACCCGTGAGCGTCTTTATATCGAAACCATGGAAAAAGTCCTCAGTCACACCCGTAAAGTTCTGGTGAGTGACAAAGGGAATAACCTGATGGTATTACCGCTGGATCAGATGCTGCGTGGCGGCAATGCAGCAGCCAATGACACCAGCAAAAATGATGAATCAGGTTTGTTGCCTTCCGTTCCGGGTTTAACCAGCAGTAATGGCAAAAGCAGTGCCGGTACCAGCAGTTCCCGTTCGTCTGGCAGTGTCATGGACCAGCGCCGTGCAAATGCACAGCGTGACGATACACTTCGCGTAGGGAGAGAATAACAATGCGTAAGTCATTTTTACTTATCGTCGTTGTGGTGCTGGTGGCGCTTTATGCCTCACTGTTTGTCGTTCAGGAAGGTCAGCGCGGGATCGTGCTGCGTTTCGGTAAAGTCCTGCGTGACAGCGATAATAAACCGCTGGTCTATGCGCCGGGCCTGCATTTTAAAGTTCCTTTTGTGGAATCCATTAAAATGCTCGATGCGCGTATTCAGACCATGGACAACCAGGCTGACCGCTTCGTGACCAGCGAGAAGAAAGACTTGATCGTCGATTCTTACCTGAAATGGCGTATCAGTGATTTCAGCCGCTACTACCTGGCAACAGGCGGTGGTGATGTGTCTCAGGCAGAAATTCTGCTGAAACGTAAATTCAGTGACCGTCTGCGTTCTGAAATTGGTCGTCTTGATGTGAAAGACATCGTGACCGATTCCCGTGGACGTCTGACACTGGACGTGCGTGATGCGCTGAACACCGGTAGCGTAGGTGATGAACCTGAAGCGACCACTGAAGCTGATGATGCGATTGCCTCTGCGGCCAAACGTGTTGAACAGGAAACCAAAGGCAAACAGCCTGCGGTCAACCCGAACAGCATGGCAGCACTGGGTATTGAAGTGGTGGACGTCCGTCTGAAACAAATCAACTTGCCGGAAGAAGTGTCCAGCGCGATTTACGATCGTATGCGCGCTGAGCGTAATGCAGTGGCATTGCGTCACATTTCTCAGGGTAAAGAAGAGGCGACCAAGATCCAGGCAGCGGCGGATTACGAAAGAACCCGTACTGTGGCTGAAGCAGAACGTACAGCCCGTATCACCCGCGGTGAAGGTGATGCCGAAGCGGCGAAACTGTTTGCTGATGCATTCAGCCAGGATCCTGACTTCTACGCATTCATCCGTAGCCTGCGTGCTTACGAGGCCAGCTTCAAGAGCGGTAACGACGTCATGGTGTTGAGCCCTGACAGCGATTTCTTCCGCTTCATGAAGTCTCCTGATCAAAAGAACAAATAATTGCTGATGCAATTTCCAAAAGGCCCTTAACGGGCCTTTTGTCTTTTCTGAAACCGGTATAATTTTCCGCAAAGGAAGCACTGAGACACTCAACATGAATTCGACAATTTGGCTGGCGCTGGCGTTAGTTTTGGTTCTTGAAGGTTTGGGGCCGATGCTTTATCCAAAAACATGGAGAAAAATGATCCTCTCACTGGCGAATCTTCCGGACCACATTTTACGGCGTTTTGGCGGGGGACTTGTGGTGGCAGGCTTCGTTATTTACTACATGTTGCGTAGTCGTCTGGGCGGCTGAGGTTTTGTTACAACCCTGGTGTCACGTCTTGCTGCGACGCGTAGCACGCAATTAAAATTTTTCCCGCAAACGTGTGCTAAAAGTGCTGGAAAGCACAGAATGAGATGTTAGAATCCTTTTTTAAGCAACCTGGTGATTCTTGAGATGGGTAAGAACGTCGTCGTACTCGGCACTCAATGGGGTGATGAAGGGAAAGGCAAGGTCGTAGACCTGCTTACTGAACGGGCTAAATATGTTGTGCGCTATCAGGGCGGTCACAACGCCGGTCACACTCTGGTTATCAACGGTGAAAAAACCGTTCTTCATTTAATTCCTTCTGGCATTCTGCGTGAAAACGTGACCAGCATCATCGGCAACGGTGTTGTTCTGGCGCCTGACGCGTTGATGAAAGAAATGGGCGAACTTGAAGCTCGTGGCATCCCTGTACGCGAACGTCTGTTACTGTCTGAAGCTTGCCCGCTGATCCTGCCTTACCATGTCGCGCTCGACATGGCGCGCGAAAAAGCGCGTGGCGATAAAGCGATCGGCACTACCGGTCGTGGTATCGGCCCGGCTTATGAAGATAAAGTTGCCCGTCGCGGTCTGCGCGTAGGCGATCTCTTCAACAAAGAAACTTTCGCTATCAAGCTGAAAGAAATCATCGATTACCATAACTTCCAGCTGGTTAACTACTACAAAGTAGAAGCCGTTGATTTCCAGAAAACGTTGGATGATGTCATGGCTATCGCCGACATCCTGACGGCTATGGTTGTTGACGTGTCTGAACTGCTGGATGGCGCGCGCAAGCGTGGCGACCTGATCATGTTCGAAGGCGCGCAAGGCACGCTTCTGGATATTGACCACGGGACTTATCCGTACGTGACCTCTTCCAACACCACCGCTGGCGGCGTCGCTACCGGTTCAGGTATTGGTCCGCGTTATGTTGATTATGTTCTGGGTATCGTCAAAGCCTACTCCACCCGCGTGGGTGCAGGTCCGTTCCCGACTGAACTGTTCGACGAAACTGGCGAGTTCCTGCGTAAGCAAGGTAACGAGTTTGGCGCGACCACTGGCCGTAGCCGTCGTTGTGGCTGGCTGGACATCGTGGCTGTACGTCGTTCTGTGCAGATCAACTCCCTGTCTGGTTTCTGTCTGACCAAACTGGACGTGCTGGACGGTCTGAAAGAAGTGAAGCTGTGTGTCGGTTACCGTATGCCTGATGGCCGCGAAATGACCACCACTCCGCTGGCTGCTGAAGGCTGGGAAGGTATCGAGCCAATTTACGAAATCATGCCTGGCTGGACCGAAACCACCTTCGGCGTGAAAGAAGTAGAAAACCTGCCACAGGCAGCGTTGAACTACATCAAGCGTATTGAAGAGCTGACAGAAGTGCCGGTCGATATTATCTCTACTGGCCCGGATCGTAGCGAAACCATGATCCTGCGCGACCCGTTTGACGCATAACAGCTTGAGCTGATTGCGTAAAAACGTCTAACCGGGCAAAACTGCCCGGTTTATTTTTTTGTGAATCCCTTCTCTTGTGTACTTTCCATAAACCATCCACTATCTAAATGATTAGCTGCAAAGTTCGCGGCTGGTTTATCATCAAAGTGTCATAATAAACAATCATCTTCACCCTGTTGGCATGGCTGACGTGGAAAGACCGGGTAATAGCTACCCAGAGGTATGTGTGCAGTTAACGAGTTTTACTGATTATGGTTTGAGAGCGTTGATTTATATGGCTTCGTTGCCGGATGATCAGATGACCAATATTTCGCAGGTCACCGAGGTTTACGGTGTATCGCGCAACCACATGGTGAAAATCATTAATCAGTTGAGCCGTGCTGGCCTGGTGACTGCCGTTCGCGGAAAGAACGGAGGGATCAAACTGGGCAAGCCCGCAGAGACCATTCGCATTGGCGACGTGGTGCGCGAACTGGAACCTCTTTCGCTGGTCAATTGTGCCAGCGACTTTTGTCATATCACGCCTGCATGCCGGCTAAAACAAGTCCTGCACACTGCTGTAGAACATTTTCTTGATGAGCTGAATCAGTACACTCTGGCCGATATGGTCAAAGACAACTCAACGCTCTACAAATTATTGCTTGTTGAATGAAAGACTCTCAACAAACTGCTGATGACAACGGAGGAACCGCTATGTCACAAGATCCATTCCTGGAACGAGAAGCAGAAAAATACGAATCACCTATTCCCAGCCGTGAATTCATTCTGGAACATCTCGCGAAACGTGAAACCCCAGCCAGCCGGGAAGAAATCGGTAACGAACTGAATCTGTCCGGAGAAGAAGCGCTGGAAGCCCTGCGCCGTCGTCTGCGCGCGATGGAACGTGATGGCCAGTTAGTCTTCACCCGCCGTCAGTGCTACGCGCTGCCGGAGCGTCTGGACTTGCTGAAAGGCACGGTTATCGGCCATCGCGATGGTTACGGATTCCTGCGCCTCGAAGGCGTGAAGAAAGACGATGTGTATCTTTCTGCTGAACAAATGAAAATGTGCATCCACGGCGACGTGGTTCTGGCACAGCCGGTCGGCACCGACCGTAAAGGCCGCCGTGAAGCGCGCATTGTGCGTGTTCTGGTGCCGAAAACCAGCCAGATTGTTGGCCGTTACTTTACTGATGCCGGTGCCGGTTTTGTGGTGCCTGACGACAGTCGTCTGAGCTTTGACATCCTGATCCCGGCCGACGCCATTAACGGTGCGCGCATGGGCTATATGGTTGTTGTTGAACTGACTCAGCGTCCGACCCGCCGGACCAAAGCGGTGGGTAAAATCGTTGAAGTCCTCGGCGATAAAATGGGTACCAGCATGGCGGTGGATATCGCGCTGCGCACTCATGAAATTCCGCACGTCTGGCCGCCACAGGTTCTGAAACAGGTCGAAGATCTGAGCGAACAGGTGCCGGAAGAAGCGAAAAAAGGCCGTGTCGATTTACGCAGCCTGCCGCTGGTTACCATTGACGGTGAAGACGCGCGTGACTTCGATGACGCCGTGTACTGCGAGAAAAAACGCGGCGGTGGCTGGCGCCTGTGGGTCGCCATCGCCGACGTGAGCTATTACGTCCGTCACGGCACCGCGCTGGACGACGAAGCTCGCAGCCGCGCGACGTCCGTTTACTTCCCGTCGCAGGTTGTCCCGATGCTGCCGGAAGTGCTGTCCAATGGACTGTGTTCCCTGAACCCGCAGGTAGACCGCCTGTGTATGGTCTGTGAGATGACTATCTCCGCGCAGGGCAAACTGACCAGCTCTAAATTCTACGAAGCGGTGATGAGCTCCCACGCACGTCTGACGTACAACAAAGTCTGGCGCATCATCGAAGGCGATCCGGAACTGCGCGAGCAGTATTCGCCGCTGGTTAAGCATTTGCTTGAACTGCACACCATGTACAAAGTGCTGGATCAGGCGCGTGCAGAACGTGGCGGTATCGCATTCGAAACCGAAGAAGCTAAATTTATCTTCAATGCCGAGCGCCGTATCGAACGTGTCGAACCGACCGTGCGTAACGACGCCCACAAACTGATTGAAGAGTGCATGATCCTGGCGAATATTGCTGCGGCGCGTTTTGTTGAAAAACATAATGAGCCGGCGCTGTTCCGTGTGCATGACCGTCCAAGTGATGACCATATTTCTGCGCTGAAAAGCGTGCTGGGCGAACTGGGTCTGGTGATGGGCGGTGGTATGAAACCTGAGCCGAAAGATTACGCTCAGATCATGGATGAACTGGCCGATCGTCCTGACCGCGAAATGCTGCAAACTATGCTGCTGCGTTCGATGAAACAGGCGATTTACGATCCGGAAAACCGTGGCCACTTTGGTCTGGCATTACAATCTTACGGACACTTCACTTCACCAATCCGTCGTTATCCGGATCTGGCGCTGCACCGTGCGATCAAGTACCTGCTGGCGAAAGAGCACGGCACGCTGAAAGATCGCTGGACGCCAACCGGCGGCTGGCACAGTGATTACGAAGACATGTTGCAGTTAGGCGAGCATTGTTCAATGGCAGAACGCCGTGCGGACGAAGCGACCCGTAACGTGGCGGACTGGCTGAAATGTGACTTTATGCAGGATCACGTGGGTGAAGTCTTCACCGGCATCATCGCCAGCGTGACCGGCTTCGGCTTCTTCGTGCGCCTCAACGATCTGTTCATCGACGGACTGGTGCATGTGTCCTCGCTCGACAACGATTACTACCGTTACGATAACATCGGCCAGCGTCTGGTCGGCGAGTCTTCCGGTGCCGTTTACCGCCTCGGCGATACCGTCGAAATCCGTGTTGAAGCCGTGCATATGGATGAGCGTAAAATCGATTTCGCGCTGGTTTCCAGCACCCGCAAAGCGCGTGGTGAAGGCAAAACCGCACGCGATCGCGCTAAAAAAGGCGGCGAGCGTTCTATGCGTTCCGCAGCACCGGCCAACGCCGGCCGTCGTCGCACCGGTAAGAAAAACGTGAACTTCGAGCCGGACAGCGCCTTCCGCAAAGATGACGCGAAACCCGCCAAGCCGAAGAAAGAGAAAGCGGTAAGCGCGGTCGGTAAAGACGGTAAGCCGAAGAAAGCTAAAAAGCCTTCTGATAAAACAGCAAAAATTGCTGCGGCCACCAGAGCCAAACGCGCGAAGAAAAAGTCAGCAGAAAGCTAAGTCAGACGGGCTGGTATTCTACCCGAAAGCATTCAGGTTGCAGGAAGGCGGCAAACGAAGGAATCCCGATGAGCTTACTCAGGTAAGTGATTCGGGTGACTGAGTGCCGCCAACGCATCTGCAGCATGAATGATGAAGGGTATGATAGAATCGCCCGCAATCCCTGTTAACTTGCAGACAGCTTGCTGTCCGCAAGTCTATTTTAAAGAGCATCATGAGCGAAATTATCTACGGTATCCATTCCGTTAAAGCCTTACTCGATAACGATCCGCAACGCTTTCTGGAAGTCTTCATCCTGAAAGGTCGCGACGATAAACGCCTGAAACCGCTGATCGACGAGCTGGAAGCCAGCGGTATTGTGATCCAGGTGGCGAGCCGTCAGTGGCTGGATGATAAATCCGAAGGCGCCGTGCATCAGGGCATTATTGCGCGCGTGCGTGAAGGTCGTCAGTATCAGGAAAACGACCTGCCTGCATTGCTGGAAAGCCTCGATTGTCCGTTCCTGCTGGTTCTGGACGGCGTCACCGATCCGCATAACCTGGGCGCTTGTCTGCGTACTGCGGATGCAGCCGGTGTTCACGCGGTGATCGTCCCGCGCGACCGTTCTGCCAAACTGAATGCGACCGCCAAAAAAGTCGCCAGCGGCGCAGCTGAAAACGTGCCGTTGATCAACGTGACCAATCTGGCGCGTACCTTGCGCGTGTTGCAGGAACACAATGTCTGGATCGTCGGTACCGCCGGTGAAGCCGATCACGATCTGTTCCAGAGCAAAATGACCGGCCCGATGGCGCTGGTGATGGGCGCAGAGGGCGAAGGTATGCGCCGTCTGACCCGCGAACATTGCGACGAGCTGATCAGCATCCCGATGGCGGGCAGCGTCTCTTCCCTGAACGTTTCCGTCGCGACCGGCGTTTGCCTGTTTGAAGCGGTACGCCAGCGTGGTCTGAAGAAAAGCTGATTTCTGCTTTCTCAGCTGTTGATTAAACGGGAGCCTTTGGGCTCCCGTTTGCATTTCTGCCTTTGTGATCTGTCTGCCTGTTAATTCCCCGATTTTTACCATACTTAGGCCATATCCTTTTAACAGGGAGCAGGCGATGAACTGGGAAACACATCGGGTTTTTAATCAACCCAAGCCACTGAGTAACAGTAACTTATTCCTTTCCGATACACCGCTGCGCGAAGCGGTTTCCCGTCAGCAGGCGGGATGGGATGCTGACGTGCTGGCGTCGCTCGGGCAGCAGTTAGGCTCTGCGGAATCGCTGGAGCTGGGGAGGCTGGCGAATACCAATCCACCGGAGCTTTTACGTTATGACTCCTGCGGTGAGCGTCTGGACGACGTTCGTTTTCATCCCGCCTGGCATCTGCTGATGCAGGGGATGATCGCCAACCGTGTGCATAATTTGCCGTGGCAGGAAGATGCGCGTATCGGTTCGGCAGTAGCCCGAGCAGCGCGATTTATTCTTCACGGTCAGGTTGAAGCGGGAACGTTATGCCCGGTGACCATGACATTCGGCGCGATCCCGTTGCTGCAAAAAACGCTGCCGCCGGAATTCAGCGGCTGGCTGAAACCGCTGTTATCCGATCGTTATGATCCGCATCTGCAATCCGGCGACCAGAAGAAAGGCGTGCTGATCGGCATGGGCATGACCGAGAAGCAGGGCGGCTCTGATGTCCTCAGCAATACCACGCGGGCGATGGCGCTCGAGGGGCGCGGCGGCGGAAAGCCTTATCATCTGGTCGGCCATAAATGGTTTTTCTCTGTGCCGCAAAGCGACGCGCATCTGGTGCTGGCGCAGACTGATGGCGGACTTTCCTGTTTCTTTATGCCGAGAGTTTTGCCAGACGGAACACGCAATGCGATCCGCATTGAGCGGCTGAAAGACAAACTGGGTAACCGTTCGAACGCCAGCAGCGAAGTGGAGTTTCAGAATGCCACCGGCTGGCTGCTGGGCGAAGAGGGCGAGGGCATCCGCCATATCCTGAAAATGGGCGGTCATACGCGCTTTGACTGCGCGCTGGGCAGCCACGCCATGATGCGCCGGGCGTTGTCGGTAGCGCTGTACCACGCCTTCCAGCGGCAGGTTTTTGGTAAACCTCTTATCGAACAACCGCTGATGCGTCAGACGCTGAGCCGGATGGCGCTGCTGCTGGAAGGGCAGACGATGTTGCTGATGCGTCTGGCTGCGGCGTCTGGCGCGCAGGATAATCCGGCAGAACAGTTGCTGTGCCGGTTGATGACACCTGCCGCCAAATTTGAAGTGTGCCGTCAGGGAATGCCGTTTGTGTCTGAGGCGATGGAAGTGCTGGGCGGGATTGGATATTGCGAAGACAGCGAGCTGCCGCGTTTGTATCGTGAAATGCCCGTCAACAGCATCTGGGAAGGCTCGGGGAATGTGATGTGTCTGGATGTGCTGCGCACGTTCAAAAAACTGCCCGCCAGCGGAGAAATGCTGCAACAGATTTTGTATCAGGCGCGCGGCCAAAACCGCATATTCGACCGCGCTTCCCGTCAGTTTTTACAACGTCTGCGTACAGCGGAAGAAGCGCACGGACGCTGGCTGACAGGTCAGTTGTTCAACCTGATGACGGCAACACAAATGCTGGAATTTGCTTCGCCACCGGTGGCAGACGCCTGGTGCAGAATGGTGCTCGATCCGCGCGGCGAAACGCTGTTGCCGGAACGTTTGTGCCAGCTGTTGCTTAACCGCGCGATCGGCGCTGAATAATCAGCGGTAGAGTGTGGCCAGCGAGTACCAGCGGCCGGGAATAATGGTTTCGCTGTTAAACATGATCACGTAGTAATGCGCCCCTGCAGCATCAGCGCGGCGCTGAACTTCTGCTTCTGCATCCATCGGGCTGCCAATCACATCGACCGTGATACTGCCAATTTTCGTGAGTGTTGACGTCTGCGCACGGGTAATTTCCTGCGCTTTGGCTGTCACGGCGGGCGGAGGAACCGGCGTGGTATGCATCAGATTACTGCAACCGCTTAACGCAACGAGTAACAGCAACGCAGCGGAGATTCGGAGGGATTTCATCGTGATATCCGGTAAAAGGGCGATACCCTGAAGTGTAGCCCTTTCACCGGTCTGCTGGCGAGTCCGCGCGGTGTTTATTGACGCGCGAACCGCATTCTATCGTTCGGAAATTTTAAAGACGCTGACCAGTTTTGAGAGATGTCGCCCTTGTTCGCTGAGCGCCGCTGCAGTCTGCTGTGAGTTTTCGACCAGATTGGCGTTTTCCTGCGTTGCTTTGCCAATCTGCATAATGGCGATATTCACCTGCGAAATACCGGAAGATTGTTCGTGCGACGCCACATCAATATCGCTCATCAGCACTTTCACCTGACGGATCCCCTGCAATATATTGCTCATATTCGCCTGCGTTTTAGCAGCACTCTGATGCCCGTCTTCGACTTTGCTCAGGGAATCGGCGACCAGATTTTCAATCTCTTTAACCGCATTAGAACTGCGCTGCGCCAGTGCCCGGACTTCCGAGGCGACTACCGCAAAACCACGGCCATGTTCACCGGCTCTGGCGGCTTCTACGGCGGCGTTAAGTGCCAGAATATTGGTCTGGAAGGCGATGCCTTCGATAACGGTGGTGATATCCGCAATGCGCGTTGAGGCGTGTTTAATGGCCTCCATGCTTTCAACCGACTGATTCACCGCATCAGCGCCAACGGTGGCGGCTTGGTCGGTCTGCTGCACCAGCTGAGTCGCCTGCGTGGCGTTATCCGCCGTATTCTGCACAGTAGCGGTGATCTGCTCCATGCTGGCGGACGTTTCTTCCAGACTGCTGGCCTGCGTGCCGATCTGCTGATTGATCTGCTCGCTGTCGTGCGCCAGTCCTTGCGTGTTGAGCATGATTTCAGACGAAACCTGCCGTACCTCGCCGACAATTTTTTCCAGGCCGTGGCCGATGCCGTCGATGGCGTGCATCAGCGCGCCAATTTCATCCACGCGTTGCGTTTGTGCCCGCGCGCGCAGGTCGCCGCTGGCATATTGCTGCGCGATACTCACGACGTCGCTGAGCGGGCGGCTGACCAGTTTGCGCGTCAGCCAGATAAACAGCGCGGCGAAACAGGCCAGCGCCAGCAGGCTGATCAGCAGGAAGTGATTACGCGTACTGTTCACCTGCTCCATCAGGCTGTCTTTATCCGTGCTGCCGACCACGACCCAGTGCCACGCGGGAACATTCGCGTAGACCATAAATTGCTGGTGATGAGTGGCCGTGTCTGTGTACTCACGCTGGCCTTTCGGCTGCGCCATCACCTGTTGCAGTTCGCCCTCAGGCCACGCTGGCGTTTTTCCTTCATCAGTGGAATGCACCAGATATTTACCGAGATCTTTACCGGGTGCGCTGTTGAGCACAAAGAAATAGCCTTTCTCGCCAATGCGTTTGGACAGGATTTTCTGGCGCATGTCGGCGTATTCCTGCGTGATATCCACACCCACGAACAAAATCCCAATGACGCTGCCCTGCGCATCGCGCACCGGCTCATATTTGGTGATGTATTTTTTGCCGAACAGCGTTGCCAGCCCGCTGAAAGGTTGCCCTGCCATAATTTGCGCATAAGCGGGACTGGTATTGTCGAGCAGGGTGCCGATAGCGCGGTTGCCGTCTTGTTTTTTCAGCGAAGTCGTCACGCGGATAAAGTCATCGCCGCGGCGTGCAAACACGGTGGAAATTGCGCCGGTGCGGGCCAGAAAGTCATCGGGAATTTTGCTGTCGAGATTCAGCGGCAACCCGCCGGCTTTAATGACCGGCGCAGATTGTTCACCGACCATTACCGGATTGGTGGTATCCAGCTCGAAATCTGACGGCAGGAAATGGCGGAACAACCGTGTGTAGCTGTCCACTTCGGCATTCAGGCTGGCGTTGTACATTTCAATCATGTCCACCACACCGGTGACCTGCTCAGAAATGGCGTTGACGGCAAGTGTATTCACCTGCCTTCCGGCGGAGTGAGTCAGTGACAAAGTGAAAATAATAAATAACGAGCCGACCAGTAAAGAGGCGATGCTGGCCAGTTTTGCGCCAATGCTCCAGCGGCGAAAGGCGCGTTTTGATGACGTTTTCATTAAATTTTTCCGTTAGCTTCTGATAGCGCACTAACGGCGAAAAACAGGAAAGGATTAATGATCAAATGTAACTGATTATTTCAATAAAAATTGATCTGAATCAATGAAATAATATTGAATCTATGAATTTGAATTAAGGCCAGTGGTCCTGAAAATCAGAATTAAACATAACGGGTTATAAATTATACGAAAAAGGGAGTGGTTGCCGGTTTGCAGACCCGTAGAATGTCAGAGCACAGTAACGCCATATATTTTTCTAAATGCGCAGGGGAATTCACGATGGTAGAGATGTACGAAGAAACTGTTGAGGGGATCCAGGTGATCCACGCAGTACCCGCCGGGCAGTATCAGCAACAGCTCCCGACGATTTTTTTCTATCACGGTTTTTTGTCATCCAAAGAAATTTATTCCTATTTCGGTTACACGCTGGCAAAAGCGGGTTTTCGCGTGATCTTGCCTGATGCCTTAATGCATGGTGCCCGCGCAGAAAAAGATGAGGCCAGAACCGTGGCGAATTTCTGGGGCATTTTGCAAAACAACATCGATGAGCTGGCAATACTGAAAGATGTGTTTGTCGGACGCGGTCTGGCAGATCCGCAGCGTTTAGGCGTCGGCGGTGTCTCGATGGGCGGAATGACCACCATGGCGGCGCTGGTGAAATTCCCGTGGGTGAAAGTGGCGGCGAACCTGATGGGCTCAGGTTATTTCGCCCGTCTATCGCACTATCTTTTCCCTGCTTACAACGCCGGGGACATCGTATCGCGCGACGTGTTTGAACGCGAAGTCGCCCCTTTACTCAGTCTGGATATCGGCGGAAAAGCGGCGTTAATCGCCGATGTTCCGTTATTTGTCTGGCATGGCGAAGAAGATGATGTCGTCCCCTTTGCTGAAAGCCAGCGGTTGCGGCAGGAACTGTCAGAAAGCGGCGCTGATGCCAATCTGACCTTTATTTCTGAAGCGGGCGCGAAGCATAAAGTCTCGGTTTATGCGCTGGCAGAAGCTACGGCATTCTTCGCGGCGAAGCTGTAGAGAAATTAATCTGCCTTTCTCCTTGAGTTTCCCACAGGCTGTACATATAATTGCGCGTCATTTTTTCGACCGCACACAAACACGTTCCTTGCTTCCATGGGCCGCGGTTGACCCTGACAGGAGGCTGAATAATCCGTAAGGAGCAATTCGATGCGTCATTACGAAATCGTTTTTATGGTTCACCCTGACCAAAGCGAACAGGTTCCGGGCATGATCGAGCGTTACAGTGCAGTAATCACTAACGCTGCTGGTCAGATTCACCGTCTGGAAGACTGGGGCCGCCGTCAACTGGCTTACCCGATCAACAAACTGCACAAAGCTCACTACGTTCTGCTGAACGTTGAAGCTCCGCAGGAAGCGATCGATGAGCTGGAAACTAACTTCCGCTTCAACGACGCCGTTATCCGTAGCATGGTTATGCGTACTAAACACGCGGTAACTGAAGCATCTCCAATGGTTAAAGCTAAAGACGAGCGCCGTGATCGCCGCGAAGATTTTGCTGAAGCTAACGATGATGCTGAAGCTGGGGATTCTGAAGAGTAATTGCCGTGACGGCGAATCGTCTGGTGTTGTCCGGCACAGTGTGCAAGACCCCCATTCGTAAAGTCAGTCCTTCGGGCATTCCACACTGCCAGTTTGTGCTAGAACACAAATCCTCGCAGCAGGAAGCCGGATTTAACCGACAAGCATGGTGCAGAATGCCCGTGGTTGTCAGTGGACAAGCGTCACAAGCATTAACTCACAGTTTAACGGTCGGCACGCAACTCACTGTTACCGGATTCATTAGCTGCCATCAAGGGCGCAATGGACTGAATAAAGTGGTGTTACATGCCGAGCAGATTGATTTGATAGATACTGGAGACTAGCCTAATGGCACGTTATTTCCGTCGTCGCAAGTTCTGCCGTTTCACCGCGGAAGGCGTTGTAGAGATTGATTACAAAGACATCGCTACACTGAAAAACTACATTACCGAAAGCGGTAAAATTGTCCCGAGCCGTATTACCGGTACTCGTGCAAAATACCAGCGTCAGCTCGCTCGTTGCATCAAGCGCGCTCGCTACCTTTCATTGTTGCCATACACTGATCGTCATCAGTAATCGGCACTGTCTATTAACGACTTTGAGAGGATAAAGTAATGCAAGTTATTCTGCTTGATAAAGTAGCAAACCTGGGCAGCCTGGGTGATCAAGTTAACGTTAAAGCGGGCTACGCTCGTAACTTCCTGGTACCACAGGGCAAAGCTGTTCCTGCTACCAAGAAAAACGTTGAGTTCTTCGAAGCACGTCGTGCAGAACTGGAAGCCAAACTGGCTGACGTTCTGAACGCTGCTGAAGCTCGCGCAACTAAAATCAACGAACTGGGTTCAGTAACCATCGCGTCTAAATCAGGCGACGAAGGCAAACTGTTCGGCTCTATCGGTACTCGCGATATCGCTGATGCAGTAACTGCTGCTGGCGTTGAAGTTGCTAAAAGCGAAGTTCGTTTGCCGAATGGCGTTCTGCGTACCACTGGTGAACACGAAGTTGAGTTCCAGGTACACAGCGACGTATTCGCTAAACTGAACGTAGTTGTGGTTGCTGAAGCGTAATAGCGCTGAAGTTAACCTGTGAAACGCCGGCCATGCGCCGGCGTTTTGCTTTTCTGCGTTTGGGAAAGCGGAAAGGTATCGTCTGAAAATCGGGATCAGTTACTGCGCTGGAAACTGCCGTCCGGCTGACGGGTAAATGTCACCGTAACATTCTGATCTGTCGTCACCTGCAAAGCAGTGACAACCCCTTGCGCATCACGTTGAATTTTCACTTCCTGCCCGGTCTTCAGGGTACTCAGCGGTTTTTCTGCGCCTTCAACCCTTGCCATCGAGAACACATCATTGACCGCCATATTGTTATCGCGGAATAACTGCGCCAGCGTCTGACCGGATTGCACCTGATAACTGCGCCATGCGCCGCTGTTGTCATTACTTTGCGGCGAAACAGGATCCGGCTGTGCCATCTGGGTGGTGCGACCCTGATCGTTACGCAAATCAGCCTGCATCGGAATGCTGGTCGGTTGTTGCGGCTGCGCAGGCGCATAGGTATTTTCAGGCGTATAAGGCCACAGCAGTGCCAGAAGGATCACCAGTACCGCAAGAATAATGCCGCGGCGATGCGCATAAGGCAGTGGCGACATCCAGTGGAAATCGTCGCTCAGATGCCAGATTTTATTGAGCAGTGTTTTGCCCCGGCTGACCGCCGGCTTTTCAGTTTCAGCGGTGACGCCGTCCTGAATGTCGCTTTCACTTTCGCTCTGTGCTGACGTGTCTCGCAATGGCCTTTTCATAATGGCAATCCAGGATCTCAACATGGGTTGATAAATACGGATGGCTTTCCTTCTCCTGGGCGGGATTCTGCCCATGACGACCTCTCTTGTTAACTGTCGCAATTTCTACTGGCTGTTGCTGCCTAGTATAGCTGTTTAACTGCTTGATGCGGAAAGGGACAAAGCACAAATATCACCCAAACGATGTGCTAAATGGCGTCAAATGCGAAAAATTTCCCGAAAAGAGGAAGGAACTGCGCCTGCCGTCATGTTGCCTCACAGAGGATTTTACCCAAAAGCCTTGCGCTGCTATGCTGCGCCTTCGACATTTTTAAGAGCTAAGGAAATTTCATGACTACCCCTTCATTTGACAGCGTAGAAGCGCAGGCAAGTTACGGTATCGGCCTGCAGGTCGGTCAACAGTTGCAGGAATCAGGTTTGCAGGGCTTAGAGCCTGACGCACTGCTGGCAGGCTTACGCGACGCGCTGGAAGGGAATACGCCAGCCGTTCCTGTTGATGTGGTTCACCGCGCACTGCGTGAAGTCCACGAACGTGCTGATGCTGTCCGTCGTGAACGTCAGGAAGCTCTGGCTGTTCAGGGTCAGGAATTCCTGGCTGCAAATGCACAGCGCGAAGGCGTGAGCAGCACCGAGTCTGGTCTGCAATTCTCTGTTATCACTCAGGGCGAAGGCACCATCCCGGGCCGTCAGGACCGTGTACGCGTTCACTACACCGGTAAACTGATCGACGGTACTGTGTTCGACAGTTCAGTTCAACGTGGCGAACCGGCTGAATTCCCGGTTAACGGCGTGATCGCAGGCTGGATCGAAGCACTGACCCTGATGCCAGTCGGTTCTAAATGGGAGTTGTACATCCCTCATAACCTGGCTTACGGCGAACGTGGTGCGGGTGCTTCCATCCCTCCATACAGCGCGCTTATCTTTGAAGTTGAGCTGCTGGAAATTCTGTAATTCTTCTCAGAATACAGAAACAAGAAAGGGCGCATATGCGCCCTTTTTTACGTCTGAATCTCAGATTATTTTTGTAAATCGACCTGATAAATCTCGAAACCCACAGCGTCCGGACCTTTAGCCGTCATCGGATACTGGGCGTGAGTTTTGATGAAGTTTGCCGCTTTCTCGCCAGGCGATGTTTCGAAACGAATGTCCAGAGGCTGCGATGCTTTAATCGGTGCCAGCTTCCAGTTGTTATCAGCGGTTGGCGTGACTGCACCCGCTTTTTTCGTTTCGGCACTGATATAGGCCGCGACCACGGAACGGTTTTCATCCGGTGAAGCAAAGGCGATGTGCTTATCGCCGGTACCCGCGAATTTTCCACCGTACGCACGGTAGTTATTCGTGGCGACCAGGAAGGTCGCTTCCAGGTCAATCGGCTTACCGTTGTAGGTCAGGTTTTTGATGCGTTCCGCGTCTTTATTAATCAGCGTACATTCACCGTCGAATTTCGCAGGCTGGCTGACATCAATCTGATAATTCACGCCGTCGATGACGTCAAAATTATAAGTACGGAAACCATCCCAGTTAATCAGTGACTGCGGTTTGGTGCTGTTAACGTCAATCTGATTAAACTGGCCGGCGGAGCATTCCAGCCAGTCTTTGACTTCCTGACCGGTGACTTTCATCACCACCAGCGTATTCGGATACAGATATAAATCCGCCGCGTTACGGAAAGTCAGTTCGCCTTTTTCTACTTCCACAAAGCTGGCCGGATCGTTTTTACGACCGCCGACTTTAAACGGCGCGGCCGCTGAAAGCACCGGCAGATCGGCTAAATCCGGATCACCCTGAATGAAATGCTCGGTATAGGCTTTCTGGGCGTTATTGACGATTTGCACCGTCGGGTCATCCTGAACCAGCGCCAGATAGCTGTACATGTTGTCGTTAGATTTACCGATCGGCTTACTGACAAACTCGCGAGTGGCGTCATGTGACGGCGCCAGAACCTTGACTAAATCCTGATCTTCCGCCGCCAGTGATTTCTTCTGCTCTTTGTCGTAAATCGGGCGCGCTTCGGCTTTGGCTGTCTCGACTTTCCAGTGCCCATCGTCGTTACTGAGCACCATATCGACGACGCCCAGATGGTCGCCCCACATGCCCGGCATCACGGCAGGAACGCCATTCAGCGTACCTTGTTTGATGTCCGCCCCTTTGATACTGGCGAATTCCTCACTCGGGAAAACGGCGTGGGCATGGCCGAACATAATGGCGTCAATGCCTTTTACCTGGCTCAGGTAATAGACCGAGTTTTCCGCCATGGTTTTGTACGGATCGCCCGACAGGCCGGAGTGCGGAATGGCGACAATAATGTCGGCGCCTTGTTTGCGCATTTCCGGTATCCACTTTTTAGCCGTCTCGGTGATATCCGCGACGGTCACTTTGCCCTGCAAATTGGCTTTGTCCCAGACCATGATTTGCGGCGGCACAAAACCGATATAGCCGATGCGCAGATTATGGGATTTACCGTCGCGGTCTTTGACTGCGTTATCGGTGATCAGGAACGGCGTGAACAGCGGCTTCCCGGTTTTATCATCAATCACGTTGGCGTTCACGTAAGGGAATTTCGCCCCGGCCAGTGCTTTTTTCAGGTAATCCAGGCCGTAGTTAAATTCGTGATTGCCCAGGTTACCGACCGCGTAATTCAGCGTATTCATCGCCAGATACACCGGATGAACGTCGCCCTGTTTCAGGCCTTTCGCCGCCATGTAATCGCCCAGCGGGCTGCCCTGAATGATGTCGCCGTTATCGACTAACACTGAGTTGGTGACTTCGCTACGCGCCGCGTGGATCAGGCTGGCGGTGCGCACCAGACCGAATTTATCGGTCGGTTTATCTTTGTAGTAATCGAAGTCCATCATGTTGCTGTGAAGATCCGTGGTTTCCATGATGCGCAGATCCACCTGTGACGCCTGAACGGATGCTGCCGTCAGTGTCGCCAGCAGGGATAACGTCAGATGACGCTTATTCATTGCCTTGCCTCCAGAGAAAGGGATGATGCCCGGAAAAGAAAAACCGGATATGTATCTCAAAATTTGGTGAGAATGTAATCAGTTGTCATAAATAAATGTGAGATGTAACGGCTTTATGACGCGTTAACATGACGGGATGGCTATTCGCGGCAAAAAAAACTAGGCTTGAGGAATGAGAATCAAAGCACTGAGGTAAAAGATGTTAGAGCAAATTTGTCAGTTAGCGCGCGACGCAGGCGATGCGATCATGGCTGTATACGATGGCGAACAGCCGCTGGATGCGCGTCATAAACAGGATGACTCGCCGGTGACCGCCGCCGATATCGCGGCACATAACGTGATTAAAGCAGGTCTGAAAGCACTGGATCCACAAACGCCGATACTGTCGGAAGAAGATCCGCAAAGCTGGAGCGAACGCCAGAACTGGACGCGTTACTGGCTGGTCGATCCGCTGGATGGCACCAAAGAATTCCTCAAGCGTAATGGTGAATTCACGGTAAATATCGCGCTGATCGAAGACGGTGTTCCGGTGCTGGGCGTGGTGTACGTGCCGGTGACCAAAGTGATGTACAGCGCGGCAGAAGGCAAAGCCTGGAAGGAAGAGCAGGGCGCGCGTCAGCAGATTGAAGTGAAAGAAGCGCATCCGCCGCTGGTAGTGGTCAGCCGTTCGCATTTCAGCAATGACCCTGAATTGCAGGATTACCTCGCACAGCTGGGCGAGCATCAGACGGTAGCGATTGGTTCATCGCTGAAATTCTGTCTGGTCGCAGAAGGCGCGGCGCAACTTTATCCGCGCTTCGGGCCAACCAACATCTGGGATACCGGAGCAGGGCACGCGGTTGCGCTGGCCGCCGGCGCACAGGTGCATGACTGGAAAGGTCAGACGCTGACCTACACCCCGCGTGAATCCTTCCTCAATCCGGGCTTCCGGGTCTCTTTATTCTGATGTCATCCCCGGTTTTGCGACCGGGGTTTTCGCGTTTTATTCTTTGACCAGCTTATCTACCAGCGTAATCACCTGCTGAACTTCCTGCGGTGACAACTGGCCATCTTTGGCGAATTTAATTACCCCGTTTTTATCCAGCACCACCACCGCTGAACTTTCCGGTTGCAGTTCCCAGGCCTTTTTTACCGTGCCGTTGCTGTCGATAATTATCTGCGACCACGGGAATTCACGTTTGCCGCTTTCAATGCTTTTACGCACAAACATGCCGGTGCCGATAATGGCGTCGTCGGTATTAACGATGGTGGTCGTCTGATAACGATCATGCGGCAAATTTGCGGCTCTGATGGCGGTGATCAGCGGTTCGTTCAACGCCTTGGCGCTGCTTCTGCCCGCCATGTGCTGCACGATACGCACTTTTCCCGGCAGCTTCGCGCTGTTCCATTTGTTGTAACTGAAGGTGTCATTAACGTCATTCAGTTCGCCTTTGTCGTCTACGCCAACCGGAGCCAGGCGCTGGCCGACGGTAAAATTGTGGGCGGAAGCGAAAAACGAAAATGTCACAAAAGTGATCACAAAAAGACTTCTTAAAAGCATAGATTCTCCGGGGCACAAATGAACGGTTCAGCCAATCATAGGATCGCTGAAGTGGTCTGTCCTGTTGGGATGTTAAAATTGTGTTGCTGGTTACAAAATTGCCACATAAAGCAGGGTTATACTGCTACAGAACGTCAAGACTTAAGACAATACTGAAAAGCAATGTAAAAGCAGTTAAATCCACTGGCAATACCTGACTGCCCTGCTATGTTATAAGTCTCTTCACTGCACTACACTTTTTGGTCCCGGTATCTGTCGCCTTGCGACGTGGCCGGCACATGCAGTGATTTAACGGAGTAAAAGAGAAAAATGAGAATCTTCCAGCGTTACAATCCGATGAAAGTCGCAAAGTACGTTAAGACACTGTTTCGTGGACGTTTGTATATCAAGGACGTCGGCGCATTCGAATTCGACCAAGGCAAGATCCTGTTGCCAAAGGTACGCGATAAGCGCCACTTTAGCGTGATGTCTGAAGTTAACCGGCAGGTTACGCATTTACAGGCAGAAATGGGTTAAACGCCCCGCGCGTTGTCGCTGCCACTTTGCAGCTTGCGCAAAAAAAAACGGCCCCGATGGGGCCGTTAGTGTTTTCAGAATCCGGAACTTTTTACTGAAGGTCTGTTTACCGGGGGGCCGTTTACTGAGCCTGAGCCTTCTGTTCATCTTTAATTTCCTGCGGCGTTTTAGGCAGCAGCGGTGTCGCTGGCTGATCGACAATTCGCGTGACCAGTAGCTGATCAATCTTATAGCTGTCGATATCCACCACTTCAAATTTGTAGCCGGAGAATTTCACGAAGTCCGTACGTTTCGGGATTTTACGCAACATAAACATCATAAAGCCGCCGATGGTTTCGTAGTTGCCGGACTGCGGGAATTCTTCGATATGCAGCACACGCATCACGTCTTCGATGGGTGTACCGCCTTCAATCAGCCAGGAATGCTCGTCACGGGCCACAATCTGTTCTTCCATACCCTGACCGACCAGGTCGCCCATCAGCGTCGTCATCACGTCATTGAGCGTGATAATACCGACCACCAGCGCATATTCGTTCAGGATAACGGCAAAGTCTTCGCCCGCGGCTTTGAAGCTTTCCAGCGCTTCAGAAAGCGTCAGCGTATCCGGCACGATCAGCGCGTTGCGGATTTGCACGCCGCTGCTCAGCATTAAACTCTGATTGCCCAGCACGCGGTTCAGTAAGTCTTTGGAATCGACATACCCGACCACCTGGTCAATATGACCGTCACACACCAGGAATTTCGAATGCGGATGGGTAGCGATTTTCTCTTTGATACTTTCTTCGCTTTCCCGCAGATCAAAATAAATCACGCTTTCACGCGAGGTCATGGAAGAGGGGACGGTACGCGATTCGAGTTCGAATACGTTTTCAATCAGTTCATGTTCCTGCTTACGCAGTACACCCGCCAGAGCGCCGGCTTCAAACACGGCGTAGATGTCGTCAGACGTAATGTCGTCATTACGCACCATCGGCAGTTTAAACAGGCGGAAAATCATGTTCGCCATACCGTTGAAGAACCACACCATCGGGCGGCAAATCATCAGGCAGAAACGCATCGGGTTGACTATACGAACGGCAACCGTCTCAGGTGAAATCATACCGATGCGCTTCGGTGTGAGGTCAGCAAACAGAATGAACAGGCTGGTGACCAGAACGAAGGAACAGATAAAGCTGACTTGATCCGCCATTTCAGGCGACATAAAGCGAATAAAGAACGTCTGGAACGCAGGGGAGAATGCGGCATCACCTACGATACCCCCGAGGATGGCGACGGCATTCAGGCCAATCTGCACCACGGTAAAGAACAGGCCAGGCGTTTCCTGTAATTTCATTACGCGGGAGGCATTGACGTTTCCTTCGTCTGCCAACTGTTTAAGCTTTATTTTGCGGGAAGCGGCCAGCGATATCTCAGACAGCGAGAAAAAGGCACTGATCGCGATAAGTAGAAGAATCAGTAAAATACTGTTTAACATAATCTATCCGTTTAACACCGGGCTGAACCGGCAGGGAAAGGCACTCATTATTTTTGTTGCTTAAATGAACATCATTTTATTAGAACGACTAAAAAGCTGTTCAGAAGAAAAAAGCGTAAGGATGAAAAACAAAGATAATTGCCAGAAAATAGTTTTAAAGGGTCACATTTGTGACCCGCATAGTATAGCAGCAGCACTGAGACCGCCGCCAGCGCTTAAAAATCCCGCATTATTGAGGTGGCAGACAGACGCCAATCCCGCCTAAACCGCAGTAACCTTCCGGGTTTTTAAACAGGTATTGCTGATGTTCGTCCTCAGCATAATAGAACGGCAGGGCTTCGGTGATTTCCGTGGTGATGGTGCGCTTATCGTTCGCTTCGTCCATCGCCTGCTGGAAACTCGCCAGACTGGCCAGCGCCTGATCTTGCTGCTCTGCGCTCAGTACGTACAACCCTGAGCGATATTGCGTGCCGATATCCCCGCCCTGGCGCATGCCCTGAGCCGGATCGTGGTTTTCCCAAAAAATCTGCAACAGCTTCGCATAACTGATCACCGCCGGATCAAACACCACGCGCACCACTTCCGCATGACCGGTCTGGCCGGTACACACTTCGCGGTAGGTCGGATTAGGGGTGAAACCGCCGCTGTAACCGGCTGCTGTGCTGTAAACCCCTTCCTGTTGCCAGAACAAACGCTCTACGCCCCAGAAGCAGCCCATCGCAAAAATCGCGACTTCCATGTTGTCAGGAACATGCGTCATTGAATGTTCATTTACTGCATGAATAGTTGCCACTGGCATCGGGGTTGTACGGCCAGGTAACGCGTCTGCCTGCGTGACAGGCTGCGTTTTATCGGAAAGTTGCACCACGGAAAACTCCAGTTGTTGCTTAAATGAACAAGGTTTGTAACAAAGCGGCCTTAAGAATAACCATGACCAACAGGCCAGTGTTAGTTGTATCTGATTGCGTCTTTGCACACAATACGGGGAACGTTGCTTCGTCGTTGAACATTTTCAGGGGATTAGCACTAAACTGCTTTCATCTGAGCTTCTGAAGATGAATCTGCCAAAGACGAGCAGATATTCTCCGGCGGGCATCTGATATTTTAACAGGACAGTAAAATTAGCAGGAGTGCGTGTGCCACGATATCGTGAACTGGGTTTGTTATTAGTACTGCTGGCCCCCTCACTTTCCATGGCAGCGAAGGTGCGTTTGCAGCTGGAAGGCCTGGATGGCGATTTGGAAAAGAACGTCCGCGTTCGTTTATCTTCGATTCAAAGCGATGAAGTCGGCGCTAATGGCCGGTTCCGTGCGCGTGTCAGTGCGGCGATCCAGCAAGGATTACGGCCGCTGGGCTATTATTCCCCGACGATCGATTTTGATTATCGCGAGACACCCCCGCCGGGGCGTCCGGTTCTGATTGCCAAAGTCACGCCGGGAACACCGGTGAAAATCGCCGGTACCAGCGTGGTGATTGAAGGGCAGGCGGATAAAGATAATGAATTCGAACAGCTTAAAAAGCGTGATGTGCCTGCGGTCGGGACGATTTTAAACCACGGGACTTACGACAATTTTAAAAGCTCGCTGACCGGGATTGCGCTGCGTAAAGGCTATTTTGATGCCAACATGCGCAAGAGCCAGCTGGGCGTGATTGAAGATGAACATAAAGCGTTCTGGGATATTCAGTTCGACAGCGGCGAGCGTTACCACTTCGGCGACGTCCATTATCAGGGATCACAGATCCGCGACGAGTATCTGCAAAATCTGGTGCCATTCCATAAGGGTGATTATTACACCACGGCGCAACTGGCTGAGCTTAACCGCCGCCTGTCCGCAACTGGCTGGTTTAACTCTGTGGTCGTGTCTCCAGATTTTACTGATGCCAAAGCCACCAAAACCTTGCCGCTCAACGCGGTGGTGTCGCCGCGTACCGAAAATACCATTGAAACCGGTGTCGGTTACTCCACGGATATTGGCCCGCGCGTAACGGCCAACTGGAAAAAGCCATGGGTGAACGATCGGGGTCAGAGTTTTGAAACCTCGACCACGCTGTCTGGTCCTGAGCAGTCTTTAGATCTCAGTTATAAAATTCCGCTGCTTAAATCGCCGCTGGAGCAATATTACCTGGTGCAGGGCGGCTTCAAACGCGAAGATCTCAACGATACCAACTCGGATTCTACTACGGTGAATGTGGCGCGTTATTGGGATCTCTCAAGCGGCTGGCAGCATGCAGTGAACCTGCGCTGGAGCCTCGACCACTTTACGCAGGGTAGCGTGACCAACACCACCATGCTGATTTATCCGGGTGTGAGCCTCAACCGTACGCGTCAGCGCGGTGGCCTGATGCCGACCTGGGGCGATTCCCAGCGTTATTCTCTCGATGTGTCTGATACCACGTGGGGATCTGACGTCGATTTCGCCGTGATTCAGGCGCAAAACGTTTGGATCCGCACACTGGCGGATAAACACCGCTTTGTGTTCCGCGGCAATCTCGGCTGGATTGAAACCAATGACTTCGAGCGCGTGCCGCCATCCCTGCGTTTCTTCGCCGGGGGTGACCGCAGTATTCGCGGCTACAAATACAAATCCATTTCCCCGCGTGATGATGAAGGCAAGCTGACCGGTGCGTCCTATCTGGGTACCGGTTCGGTGGAATACCAATACAACGTGACCGGAAAATGGTGGGGCGCGGTGTTTGTCGATTCCGGCGAAGCAGTTAACGACATCACACAAAACGATTTCAAAACCGGCGCGGGTGTGGGTGTGCGCTGGGCTTCACCGATAGGCCCGGTGAAATTAGATGTTGCCGCACCTGTCGGCGACAAAGATGAGCATGGATTGCAGTTTTACATCGGCTTGGGTCCGGAATTATGAGTTTATTTAAGAAAATCTGTCTGGGTTTCCTGATCTTCCTGGTGCTGTTAATCAGCCTGGTGGCTTTCCTTGTCGGGACGCAAACCGGTCTGCATCTGATGATCAACGGCGCGAACCGCTTTGTGCCAGGGCTGAACATCGCCAGCACGGAAGGCGGCTGGCGTGATCTGACGCTCAAAGGCGTACATTACGAAATGCCGGGCGTGGATGTGAAAGCCGGAGAGTTCCACCTTTCCCTCGATTTCTCGTGTCTCAAAAACAGTGCGCTGTGCGTCAATGCGTTGCGGGTAAAAGACGTCAACGTGGTGGTGAACACCAAAGAGATGACGCCAGCTGCGGCTCAACCGGAGCCGGAAACCAGCGAGCCACTGACCAATCTCAGCACACCGTATCCCATCACTCTCCGTCTGCTGACGCTGGATAATATTAATATCACGCTGGATGATCGGGCGATTTCGCTGGCGTCATTCCGCACCGGCGCGCACTGGGAAGGCCGTGCCATTCAGCTGATGCCAACACGTATCGGCGGATTACTGATTGCGTTGCCAAAAACGCCGGTCAATCCGCTGCCGGAAGTGGTGCAGGCCGCGCAGGACAAAGCCGTGGAGAAAGCGACGGGCAAACCGGCTGAGCCGCCGGTGGTGCCGGAGAAACCGCTGGGTGAAACATTGCAGGAGATGTTTGCCAAACCGCTGCTGCCTGATTTACCCGATTTCCGTTTGCCGGTCGATCTGGATATTCAGCAAATCCTCGGTGAAAACTTGCGGCTGACCGGTGATACCGATGTGCTGATCACCCGTTTTGAACTGAAGGCCAGCACGCAGGATCAGCTGGTTAAGCTGGATAAACTGATGGTGCGCTCTGCTCAGGGTTCTGTCGATGGCACGGGGCAGGCGACGCTCAATCAAAACTGGCCGGTGGATCTGACGATTAACACCGCAGTGAATATCGACCCGCTGAAGGGTGAGAAGATCAAACTGAAAGTGGGTGGCGGATTACGCGACAAACTGGATGTCGGCCTGAATCTTTCCGGCCCGGTGCGTGCGCAGCTGGCGCTGGAAACGCAACTGGCAGAAGCCGGTCTGCCGCTGGATCTGAAACTCACCAGCGACGCACTGCAATGGCCGCTGACCGGCACACCGCAGTATCAGGTTAAAGGCTTCAAACTTAATTTCAGCGGTAAAGCGACCGATTATGCGCTTTCGCTGCGTTCAGATTTCAAAGGTGATCAGATCCCACCCGCCACACTGACACTCGACGGTAAAGGCAATGTGGAGCAGTTCAAACTGACGCTGCTGCGCCTTGCAGCGCTGGAAGGGAATACCGATCTGACCGGTGTGGTGGACTGGAGTAAAGCCATCAGCTGGAACAGTGAACTGAAGCTGACCGGCATCAATACCGCGAAACAGTATCCGGACTGGCCTGCGAAGTTGCAGGGCAAGATCACCACACGCGGCAGTCTGTATGGCGGCACGTGGCAGATGCAGGTGCCGGTGCTGGATCTGACCGGGAACGTCAAGCAAAACGCCGTCAAAGCACAAGGTAACGTGCGCGGAAACAGCTACGGGCAGTGGGATATTCCGCAACTGCACCTTGAACTGGGGCGCAATAATCTGGATGTGAAGGGCACGCTCGGCGACACCTGGAACCTCGACGCCAAAGTGGATGCGCCACATCTTGACGGCGCACTGCCGGGACTGGGCGGCGTGGTGAAAGGGATGTTGCAGCTGCGCGGTGATTTTAAAGCACCGAAGCTGCTGGCGGATCTGACCGCCACCGGCCTGAAGTGGCAGGCACTGACGGTGCGTCGCGTGGATATCAAAGGCGACGTCAGCTCAACCGATCAGATCCAGGGCAATCTTGCCGTTCGCGTTCAGCAACTTAAACAGGATGCGCTGGATATCACCGATATTAATCTCGATGCCAAAGGTAACGAGAAGCAGCATCAGCTGACGCTGAAAGTCGATGGTAAACCGGTGTCCGGTCGCCTGGCGTTAAGCGGCAGTTTTGACCGTGCAACCGAAGAGTGGAAAGGCAGTATCACCAATACGTTATTTGATACGCCGGTCGGGCAGTGGCGCCTCAACCGTTCTATTGCGCTGGATTACTTCAACAAAGAACAACGCATCACTGTCGGCCCTCATTGCTGGCAAAACCCGAATGCGGATTTGTGTGTGCCGAAAACCATTGATGCCGGTGCCAGCGGGCAGGCGAGCGTTGTGCTCAACCGCTTTGATCTGGCGATGGTCAAACCTTTCCTCACCGATGATACGCAGCTGAACGGTGTGTTCAGCGGTAAAGCGGATGTGAGCTGGAAAGCCGAGGGCGGTCTGCCACAGGCCAGCGTCTCACTGGTGGGTAAAGGCGTGAAGGTTCAGCAACTGGTGCAGGGCAGTCCGCTGCCTGTCGCCTTCGACACGCTGAACCTGAGTGCCGGGCTGAATAATGGCCGTGCGAATCTCGACTGGTTAATCAGGATAACCAATAACGGCCAGCTGGATGGCAGCATTCAGATTGCCGATCCCCAGGGCAAACGTAATCTTAGCGGCAATGTGAATATCGCCCGCATTTCCATGGCCTTGCTACAACCGGCGCTGATGGACGGCGAAAAAGCGTCGGGTATTCTGAATGCCAATCTGCGGCTCGGCGGGAATGCACAGAAACCGCTGGTGTTCGGCAAGCTGGCGCTGACCGGTGTCGATTTCGACGCGCAGTTTATGCCGTTTGATATCACTGACGCCAATATCGGCATTAATTTCAACGGCATGTCATCCATCATGGAAGGGGTGATTAAAACCGCGCAGGGCCAGCTGGAACTGAACGGTAACGCCGACTGGAGTGAGCTTAATGCCTGGCGGGCGCGTATTGCGGCGCGGGGCAACAAAGTACGTGTTTCGGTGCCGCCGATGGTGCGTCTGGACGTTTCACCGGATTTAGTGTTTGATGCCACACCGCAGCTGTTCTCGCTTAACGGAACCGTTGATATTCCGTGGGCGCGCATTACGGTGCAGGAATTGCCGGAAAGCGCGGTCGGGGTTTCATCGGATGAAGTGATGCTTAACGATCAGCGTCAGCCGATTGCGCCAAAGTCAGCCTCTATTCCGATCAACAGCAACCTGATGGTGAACATTGGGAAAGATGTTCGCCTCGATGCATTCGGTCTGAAAGCGCGTCTTGAAGGCGCACTTAAAGTGGCGCAGGACAGTCGCGGTCTGGGGCTGAACGGACAAATTAATATTCCGTCCGGGCGCTTCCACGCTTACGGGCAAGACTTGATTGTGCGTAAAGGCCAGATGCTGTTCTCCGGACCGGCGGATCAACCGTTGCTGAATCTGGAGGCGATCCGTAACCCGGAAGCGACAGAGAACGACGTGGTGGCGGGGTTGAGGGTTACAGGTGAGGCTGATGCGCCTAAACTTGAAATATTCTCAGATCCGGCGATGTCGCAGCAGGAAGCCTTGTCCTACCTGCTTCGCGGGCAGGGATTAGACAATTCTGGCGGTGACAGTGGCGCAATGACCTCCGCTCTTATCGGGTTAGGGGTTGCGCAAAGTGGTAAACTTGTGGGTAAAATCGGCGAGGCATTCGGTGTGAGCAATCTGGCGCTGGATACTCAGGGCGTAGGAGACAGTTCTCAGGTCGTGGTCAGTGGTTATGTTTTACCAGGATTACAGGTGAAATATGGTGTTGGAATATTCGACTCACTGGCGACTCTGACTCTGCGCTACCGGTTGATGCCAAAGCTTTACCTGCAGGCTGTATCAGGCATCGATCAGGCATTGGATTTGCTCTATCAGTTTGAGTTTTAATTCATGTGACTTTTACTATACGAATATAAACATGCGAATAATTGTTTACGGTAGTCTGCGACGCAAGCAAGGCAACAGTCATTGGATGACGAATGCTCAATGGTTGGGTGACCATGAGCTGGAAGGGTATGCCCTGTATAATCTGGGCCACTATCCTGCTGTTATACCAGGGGAAGGCAAAGTCTATTGCGAAGTTTACCGCATTACCTCGTCAATACTGGCGGAGTTGGATGAGCTTAAAAGTAACACCAAGGATTACCGTCGTGAGCTGATCTCGACACCGTATGGCAGCGCCTGGATTTACCTCTACATTCGCTCACTGGATGGTGTGCCGAGAATAGCAGGTGGAGACTGGGTGAAGCGTAACGAAGTGGTCAGTGAATGATCTGAGCAAGGTCGTTTAAAAAATAATCGTTGTCTGACAACGTTTACTACATAAAAAAACACCGCCATCTGGCGGTGTTTTTTCTTTTAAACGGCAGTTATTCAAACAGCTGAAAGCTTATTTGTTTTTAGCGCGTTCGAAAGAAGTCACGATTTCAGCTTTTGCTGCAGCAGCGTCAGCCCAACCGTCAACTTTTACCCATTTGCCTTTTTCCAGCGCTTTGTATTGCTCGAAGAAGTGGGTGATCTGGCCGCGCAGCAGTTCTGGCAGGTCGTTCACATCTTTGATGTGATCGTATTCTTTACTCAGTTTGGTGTGCGGAACAGCAACCAGTTTCGCATCTTCACCAGCTTCGTCGGTCATTTTCAGCATACCGACAGGGCGGCAGCGGATCACAGAACCTGGTTGCAGCGGGTATGGCGTTGGAACCAGAACGTCAACCGGGTCGCCATCCAGAGACAGAGTGTGGTTGATGTAACCGTAGTTGCACGGATAGAACATCGCAGTCGACATGAAACGGTCTACAAACAGCGCGCCGGTATCTTTATCCACTTCGTACTTGATTGGATCTGCGTTTGCAGGGATTTCGATAACGACATAGATATCTTCTGGCAGTTCTTTGCCCGCCGGGACATTCAGTAAGCTCATTGTTGGTTTCCTTCGTTGAACCAGGAATAGAGTGCCGCACATTATAGCCAACTCTCCCGCGATTTCCCGCCCTTTTCGTCAGAACCTCTTAGCGCTTTTTCCGGCACGACCTGCTGCTGAAGGTCGTCAAAATCCTCAGCGGTGGCAGTAAAATTTACTCATCCGACGCTTTACCGTGTAACTGCCTGTTTTTACTTTTCTTATCAAGAAATTCAGTCCGTTGCCGATAACAATATTCAAACAAAAAATCAGGAATCACCTGATCCCTACCTCACCGGAAGTATCTCTTTTCACCTGAATGGCTGGATAACATCGTATGTTGAATAAGTTGAGCGTAAAAGCCGGTCTGATCGGTTTGCTGGTATTTATGACGTTGATTTTACTGCTGGTTAGCGTGCTGGGTGCCAATGCTATCAGGCAGAGTGCGACTTCCCTGCAAAAGATTAATCAGCTTCAGGGTGATGAACTTGGTTCACTGGCCGACAGCTACAGTTTCTCACTGCGCACGCGCGTCGCCAGCGGTGTGGCCGTACGCCAGCTGGAAATCGGCATGATGGATGATGCCAAAACGACTGCCGATCGCATTGCCGGTTATATCAAACAGGCTGATACCGATCTGGCAAAATTTGTCAGCATTCAGGATGAAACTCAGCAGGGCAGAGATTTATCCGACGCCGTGAAGAAAACCTACGACGCGTATAAAGCTAACGGTTTAGTCCCGATTCTGGCCGCGCTTCAGGCGCAAAGCGCAGACGGTTATTATGATGTGCTGGAAAATAAAATCACGCCTTACAGCAATGCTTACGACAAAGCGCTGGCAGATTTTCGTGCTTATGCGGTCGATAACACCAGCAAGCGCATCGAACAGGCTCGTGCCAATGCACGTATCCAGCTGACGGTGATCGTTGCGGCTTTCGTCATTGCGCTAACGATCGCGGTGCTGGCGTGGTTTGCCTTGCAGAAAATCATCATGCATCCGCTGAATTTCTCTATCGCTCAGCTGGAATTTATCGCCAAAGGCGACCTGACTCATGAGATTGATGATTCCCGCAATAATGAGATGGGGCGTTTGCTGAAAGCGATGAAACAAATGCAGGACTCTCTGGTTGAGTCGGTCGGTCGCGTGCGCGATGCCGGAAATCAGATTGATGTTGGTTCCCGCGAACTGGCTGCCGGTAACGTGCATCTGGCGCAGCGCACGGAAGAATCCGCTGCATCGCTGGAGGAAACCGCAGCAAGTATGGAACAGCTGACATCTACCGTGCGTATGAATGCCGCGAATTCCGAACAGGCGAATCAGCTGGCGCAAAGCGTTTCGGTTATTGCCGGTAAGGGCAGCGAAGTCGTGCATCAGGTCATGGATAAAATGCAGGGCATTACCGACAGCTCGAAACGCATTGGCGATATTATTACTGTTATTGACGGCATCGCATTCCAGACCAATATTCTGGCGCTGAATGCCGCGGTCGAAGCGGCGCGTGCGGGTGAACAGGGGCGTGGTTTTGCCGTGGTAGCCGGTGAAGTGCGCAGCCTGGCGCAACGCAGTGCGCAATCTGCCAAAGAAATTAAAGAGCTGATTGTTGACTCTGAAAGTCGCGTTTCTGAGGGTTCGGATATGGTGAAATCAGCCGCCGATACGATGCTGGAAATTTCCAGCGAAGTGACGCGCGTGACCAGTCTGATGCGCGAAATATCTATCGCAACCACCGAGCAGACTCATGGCATCGAACAGGTGAACGTGGCGATTACCCAAATGGATCAGGTGGCGCAGCAGAATGCGGCACTGGTAGAGCAGGCGACAGCGGCCACGCGTTCTCTGGAAGAACAGGCGCAGTTGCTGGCTGAAAGCATGGCGGTATTTAAGCTGAACCGGGCAGATCAGTTCTGATTTCTGGCCGTCGGGCTGAATAAAGAAAAGGTGGCTGAAAAGCCACCTTTTTACGTTCTGGAGTATTACTAAGTTACAGAGGTATCACGTTCATTCTTTGATGATTTTATTGAGGCAAGTTTGATTATTCATCCGGGAACTGCGCGATAAAGCGTTCTGCATCTTCGACCATTGAACTGTTACCGACAAAGAACGGCGCACGTTCATGCAGTTTTTGCGGAACGATATCCAGAATACGATTTTTACCGTCACTGGCTTTACCACCGGCCTGCTCCGCAAGGAAAGCCATCGGGTTACATTCATACAGCAAACGCAGTTTTCCGTTCGGATGACTGGCGGTGCTTGGGTAAATATAAATGCCGCCTTTCAGCAGGTTACGATGGAAGTCTGCGACCAGCGAGCCGATATAACGTGAAGTGTAAGGACGCTGCGTGGCTTCATCCTGCTCCTGGCAATACTTGATGTATTTTTTAACGCCAAGAGGGAACTTGATGTAATTACCTTCGTTGATCGAGTACATGTTGCCCTTTTTAGGGAAACAGACTTTTTCGTGAGAAAGGCAGAACACACCGAGAGAAGGATCGTAAGTAAAGGCATGAACGCCAGCACCAGTGGTGTACACCAGCATGGTTGAAGAACCATACACGACGTAACCTGCGGCAACCTGACGATTCCCCGGTTGCAGGAAATCAGCTTCAGTAACCGGCTGGCCCAGCTGGGTGGTACGACGGTAAATGGAGAAGATCGTGCCGACGGAGACGTTTACGTCGATGTTGGAGGAGCCATCCAGCGGATCCATCAAAATGACGTATTTTGCATTTTCAGCGCGTTCGCCCTCGAAAATGACGATTTCATCTTCTTCTTCAGATGCGATACCGGCAATTTCACCGCGCGCCTTCATGGCTGCTTTTAGTTTTTCATTTGCGTACAGATCGAGTTTCATCTGCACTTCACCCTGCACATTCTCAGCACCACTGGTGCCCAGAATATCAACCAGACCCGCTTTGTTGATGTCGCGGTGAATGATTTTGGCGCCGAGTTTTATCGCTGAAAGCAACGCTGTCAGTTCACCGGTTGCATGTGGAAAATCCTGCTGCTTTTCAACAATAAATTCGCCTAACGTTTTCATGACACTTTCCCTGAATCGAGGATAGATAACGGTACGTTAATAAAAATTTCACAAGAGCGAAGGCAGTTTAGCCCAAATATATGGACGAATCATAGGCAAATCCATTTCTTCTGGAGGAATCTGAGCGGTAGAATAGCGGCTGACTTAAAGGCATCAATGGAAAATATATGCGCATTCATATTCTTGGGATTTGCGGCACGTTTATGGGCGGGCTGGCGATGCTGGCTCGTGCTCAGGGGCATCAGGTCACCGGTTCGGACGACAACGTTTATCCACCGATGAGTACGCTTCTGGAAAATCAGGGGATCAACCTGATCCAGGGCTACGATCCTGCACAGCTCGATCCGCACCCTGATCTGGTGATTATCGGCAACGCGATGACGCGCGGTAATCCTTGCGTCGAGGCCGTACTGGAGCAGGGGATCCCTTATGTTTCAGGGCCACAATGGTTGCATGACCACGTCCTTCCGGGACGCTGGGTTATTGCGGTGGCGGGTACGCACGGCAAAACGACGACGGCGGGAATGGTCACGTGGATCCTCGAGGCCTGCGGCTATGAGCCGGGTTGTGTCATTGGCGGCGTGCCGGGCAATTTTGAGGTCTCTGCGCGTCTTGGCAACAGTCCGTTTATGGTGCTGGAAGCCGACGAATACGACTGCGCGTTCTTTGATAAACGATCCAAGTTCGTTCATTACAGCCCGCGTACACTGGTGCTCAATAACCTCGAGTTCGATCACGCTGATATCTTCGACGATCTCAAGGCCATTCAGAAACAGTTCCACCATCTGGTGCGTCTGGTGCCGGGCAAAGGCAAAATTATTTTGCCAGAGCACGACACACCACTGAAACAGGTCATGGCGATGGGATGCTGGAGTGAGCAGGAATTTGCCGGTGAAGCTGAAAATTGTGCATGGGATGCGAAAAAACTGACGCCAGACGCCAGCACTTTTGAAGTCTATCTGCACGGCGAAGTGGTCGGTCAGGTTAACTGGAATCTGGTCGGCGAACACAACATGCATAACGGACTGATGGCGATCGCCGCTGCCCGTCATGTTGGCGTTAAGCCGGAAGATGCCTGCAAAGCGCTGGGAGAATTTATCAATGCCCGCCGCCGTCTGGAGCTTCGCGGTGTGGAAAACGGTGTCAGCGTGTACGACGATTTCGCTCACCATCCGACAGCCATTTTGGCCACGCTTTCTGCGTTGCGCAGCAAAGTTGGCGGGACTGCGCGCATTCTTGCGGTTCTCGAACCTCGCTCTAATACCATGAAAATGGGGATGAGTAAGAATGAACTGGCACCGTCCCTGGGTCGTGCTGACGAAGTCTTCCTGTTACAACCGCAGCATATTCCATGGCAGGTGGCTGAAGTGGCTGAACATTGTATTCAGCCAGCGCACTGGAGCGCAGATGTCGATTCGCTGGTTGATATGGTGATCAAGGCTTCCCAGCCGGGCGACCATATTCTGGTGATGAGCAACGGCGGCTTCGGCGGCATTCACGGCAAACTGCTGGCGGCTCTGGTAGCCAAGGCGCAGGCTGTGCAAGAGCTGTAAAACCGTAAATTGATGGAACCAGGCACAGCTCCGGCTGTGCTTTTTTTTGCCTTTTACCGACGGACAGGACTCTTTGAGGCAAAAATTTTGACAAAAAAAAGCCCTCAAAAATTGAGGGCCAAAGGGTGTCGTCGGACAGGACGACGAGGGTATCGTTAGCCGGAGAGCAAGGCAGTGGCAGTGTCAGCTCTCCTTCCAGCCTCAACAGCGCAGTGTATTTTCGCTGTATTTCTTCGAACAGTGGCTGTTGAAACCCGGTAACGCTAATTCAAAATACTCAAACAGTGGCTTTGTATCAGGGACTTACTCAGAGATCTTACTGATAGATTTCTGCGGTTGCATGATAAGCGCCGTCGTTATGGGCTTCTATCACGCGGAAAGATTTAGCGCCTTTACTGTCGGCTTTATCAGACAGTTGCTGGCGGATATCGGTCGGAACACCATCGACGCCGCTGACGCTGATTGTTCCCATAGGCTGTAAATTTTCTGCCTGCTGATTAGTCACCAGCTGAGCGGCGGATGCACCAAAAGAAACAGCAGATAACAGGCTAAGGGCGGCAATAGTAGTAATGATTTTCATGATAATTTCCTGAATTCACTGACGTTGTTAGATTATTTCGAGAGCAACGTCGATTGATGTCTGGATTCATCAGAACTGTGATATCGGGTTCAGGAGTGCGTAAAGCCTACGGGAACGCAGATGATGCAGTGACAAATCCGTCTAGATGCGCATTGCGCGGGCCCGATTCATTCAGGCCCCTTCGCTACGTTTACCCGAACTTATTGGTAAATTTCAGCGGTCGCGTGGTAGTTACCTTCTTCACGAACTTCAATAACACGGAATGCTTTAGCGCCTTTGGCATCGGCTTTGTCTGACAATGCCTGACGGATATCAGAAGGTGCGCCGGCAACGCCGCTCACGCTGATCATGCCAGTTGATTGCAGATTTAAAGCCTGTTTCTGTGTTACAGGTTGTGCTGCAAAAACGCCAAATGACAGGGCAGATAGAATGCTTAATGTTGCGATTGTAGTTTTAACTTTCATGATTTTGACCTCGTCGATTTTATTATGTTTTCAATATCCGGTGCTTCACACCACGGAAATGAGTATACATCTAATAACTGTAAATATTAATAGTTTGCTAATAGTTATTTAGGTTTCTATGTGTGTCCTATGTGTATTTTTAATAACTAAAAAGAATAAAAAACGCGTGAAAAATAGACTTTTTGTGTTAATTTTTCGTAAAATCAATAAATTGGGTGAATGTAGCTATTTGTGCTTATTTTTGCAGTGAATCACATCGTTGAAATCTTTCTGTGACGTGGTTGTGGTGCTTGTTAAGGGATTTAACAGGAATGACTGCGGGTGCTCTTGAAAGGGAACAGTGATTTAGAAAGGAGGTAGTTAAGAGGAGGCCAGAAAGCGTGTTCTTCTGACCTCTGGCACAGAAAAGGTGCTGCAGCAGGTTCAAAATGAGGCGGATTTACAGTTCCTGCTCGAACAGACTGAGTATCGCGTCATGGAGTTGCTTAACGCTAAAGCCGCGGGCGGGTGTCGTGAAGATGGTGTCATCGCCGGCAATCGTGCCGAGGATCCCTTCTGATTTACCCAGGGAGTCAAGTAAACGCGCGATCAGTTGTGCCGCGCCCGGACTGGTGCGGATCACGACAACCGCGTCATTATGATCTATATCCAATACCAGATTTTTCAGCGGGCTGGTGGTGGTGGGCACCCCAATCTCAGCAGGAAGGCAGTACACCATTTCCATCTTCGCATTACGGGTTCTGACAGCACCAAACTTGGTCAGCATCCGTGAGACTTTTGACTGATTGATATTTTCGAAACCGTCATCCTGAAGTGCGGCAACAATTTCCCCCTGAGAACTGAATTTCTCTTCCTTCAACAATGCTTTGAAGGCTTTGATTAAATCTTCCTGTTTAGCAGGATTACGCATTTTGCACCCTGGTCTCTGTATCATAGTTGTGTTGATTATGCAGATAATTGCATTTTTATGCAACAGCGCGAAGAGATGCAGATCCCGAATTATGCATCCGGCAAGGAACACAGGCGTTATGGATAAAAAGGAGAGGTAATGGATATGCCAAAATTGTGCATTACAGCGAGATCAGGCCTTCAATCCTTCCTTAATCTGATGATCTCGATTCAGCTCTCAACATTGGAGCGAATTTAACCATTTATTAACCTGGTGTGTTTTGTGCTGCTACTTTTAATAATGTCGCTTTCCGATAAAAAGTCATAAAAGACCGGAAAAGGTCGTCGTAAAGGTTTTTTTTTACTTTCTAAACGACCAACCTCAGTTTCTCTGCAGGTGAGCAATTGTTTTTAACAGCGTAAGTGATTAAGGTCACACTAAAATAATTCCACGACACTTATAAGTTAATGATAAAAAAGGAGTATAGGATGAAAGTTGCAGTTCTCGGTGCTGCGGGCGGTATCGGTCAAGCCCTCGCGCTTCTGCTCAAGACCCAGCTACCTTCCGGTTCCGAACTCTCATTGTATGATATCGCTCCGGTTACTCCGGGTGTCGCTGTCGATCTCAGTCATATCCCCACCGCAGTCAAAATCAAAGGTTTTTGCGGTGAAGATGCGAAGCCGGCTCTGGTTGGCGCGGACATCGTCCTGATCTCTGCCGGTGTCGCCCGTAAACCCGGCATGGATCGGTCTGATTTGTTCAACGTGAATGCGGGTATTGTTCGCAATCTGATCCAGCAAGTGGCCAGTACATGCCCGAAAGCCTGCATCGGTATCATCACCAATCCTGTTAATACGACCGTTGCGATTGCGGCTGAAGTGTTGAAAAACGCAGGTGTATACGACAAAAACAAACTGTTTGGTGTGACAACGCTAGATGCTATTCGCTCTAACACTTTCGTTGCTGAACTCAAAGGTAAGCAGCCAGAAGACGTTGAAGTGCCGGTCATTGGCGGGCACTCAGGGGTGACTATCCTTCCTCTGTTATCTCAGCTTTCTGAAATCACGTTCAGTGACAGCGAAGTTGAAGCGCTGACAAAGCGTATTCAGAACGCCGGTACGGAAGTTGTAGAAGCTAAAGCGGGTGGCGGTTCCGCCACGCTTTCTATGGGACAAGCCGCCGCACGCTTCGGGCTTTCTCTGGTCCGGGCCTTACAAGGTGAAAGCAATGTGGTTGAATGTGCTTATGTTGAAGGAAAAGGCGAGCATGCCCGTTTCTTTGCGCAGCCTGTTATTCTGGGTAAAGAAGGGGTATCTGAGCTTATCAGTATCGGCAAGCTCAGCCCATTTGAGCAGCAATCCCTGAACTCAATGTTAGATATCCTGCGTAAAGATATCGAGTTAGGCGAGCAGTTCATTAATAAGTAAGTCCTCGTTAAGTCAGACATCAACAAGCAGGCCGTTGAGTCAAAGAGCCGCCAGAGAAATCTGGCGGTTTTTTTCTGAATATTTGATTTTATACGCGCGTATCGGGAGTTGGCCGGCAACGACGTTCGATGATCTTTAATGTTTTTGCATCAAAGTAACGGCTGGGCCAGATGAGCGACGGATGAATACCCAACGCACTGGCAATCAGCAATTCCCCCTTTGGCCACGGTCTTGATAATGCGTTTGAAAGCGTGGAGGAACTCAGCCCTGCAGAGCGCGAAACCGCAGCCAGTGTTGTTCCTTTTTTACGAAGCGCTGCAATGATATCCGCCTGGTGCCAGTCTTTATTATTTGCCGTCATGATCTTTCCTTATGGGTTAAACAGATTATAAGAAGCTATAAGAGGCTATTGCCAAAAATATATATTCCTCGAGTGCTTGTTGTAATTTTAGTTAGTCTCATCAATGTTTCCGAATAATAAGCTATTCTCTTATTTCGAAAATACATTCTTATTATCATTAAAACAAACAAGTAATTTAAATTTGCTTTTTGTGATTTGTCTCGATTTTTAGTGAATTTGTTGAATACATTTTATTAGGATGCGTTATTGGAATGTTGTTATTTTTAGCAATTACATTGGTGTTGGTAATGTATGAATAAATTTTTAAGGGGAAAAGTGATTGATTGCGGGAGGTTAGTATCAGGTCAGGAAAGATTTTTTCTGTAAAGTTATGTTATTAATGATATTTATTGTGGTGATTGCGTTTCTGAAAGAGATTGCTTTCATAACTTTCTGAAAAAGTCCTTTTTATTGGGTTCAACAACTCTTGATGAATATAATTCATGGAAACTTTTTAAAGCAGCAGTAGACGCATTCTGAAAAATTGAATATCTTCTTTTCTTTAAATACCTGTATTCCTAAATGACACGTGTTAATACCATCTTTAAAAAAAACGCTCACCAGCCAGGAAGGACATCATGATTAATTGCATGTCATGAATCTATAACAACAAGCTTTCTTATTCTTATATAAGAAATACAAGGAATGTTATGAAAAAAGAGTGGTTTGCTGCAAAGGAATTGACCGGAAAAGAAGGCCTTCCCACATCCACACAGGGTGTGCATGGAATGGCCCGCCGATTAGGCTGGGTAAAGCGTCGCAGGCGAGGCGTACAGGGGCGGGCGGTGGAATATCACATCGACAGTTTACCGGGCAGTGCGGTGGCGAGTCTGGCCATGAACGAACACTCAGCGGAATATGTGTATACATCTCATCAGGACCCTCTGGCGATTTGGATAGAAAGTTATAAACAACTCAGGGAGCCGGAACGGGAAACGATGATTTCTTTTATCGTGCGGGAAGGTGTGGCGGAAATGCTTAACAGGTTGCGCAAACCGGGAGAGGCTTAATCGCACAAGACCGTCGTACCCGCCTGCTTGCGGGTACGACGGAGTATGTTCAGAAATCGCGTTTTACAGACATATGAGCCAGACCTTCGAGCGCGGCCCGATATTCAGACTCAGGAAGAACCTGCAGTGCCTGAATGGCTTTATCGGCTTCTTCTTCAGCACGCTGACGGGTATACGTCAGTGAGCCCCATTGATGCATCGCGGCAAGAACAGGTTCCAGTAAATGACGTCCGTTTCCTTCTTCGATAGCTTTTCGAATCATGGCCGATTGTTCAGCATTGCCGTGCTTCATTGCATGCAGAAGCGGCAACGTCGGTTTCCCTTCATCAAGATCATCACCAGTGTTTTTGCCCAGTGTTTCACCGTCAGCATCATAATCGAGCAAATCGTCAATCAGCTGAAATGCAGTACCGAGATAACGGCCGTAATCCTGCAACGCTTTAATCTGCTCATCATTCCCGCCAGCCAGCATGGCAGAGGATTGAGATGCCGCTTCAAACAGGCGCGCAGTTTTGCTGTAGATAACCTGCATATAGCTTTCTTCAGTGATGTCGGGATCATTGCAGTTGATCAATTGCTGAACTTCACCTTCTGCAATCACATTCACGGCTTTTGCCATCAGCGCAAGAACAGGGAGCGATTCCAGATCAGTCATCATTTGAAATGCCCGGGTGTAGATAAAATCACCGACAAGCACGCTGGCTGCGTTACCAAATGCGGCATTAGCCGTCGCTTTACCTCGACGCATATCAGACTCATCAACGACGTCGTCATGCAACAGCGTGGCTGTGTGGATAAACTCAATCAGAGCGGCGACTTTTACGTGTTTGTCGCCCTCATAGGATAGTGCTTTGGCTGCCAGTACTGCTATCATCGGGCGGATACGTTTGCCGCCGCCACTGATGATGTAATATCCCAGTTGATTGATGAGAGAAACCTCTGAATTCAACTGTTCAAGGATGGATGCGTTGACTGCAGCCATGTCGTCCTGGGTAAGATCAATAATCTGTTCTAGGTTCATTGTGTTTTTTCGGCTGTTGTTCTCTTCACCGCAATGAGATCTGGCTCACATTGGCACATGGCGCTAACTGTAAAGGGGATTGTACTTGAAAAACAGTGTAGATAAATGCTATCGAAAGAACTGCGCTTTTTTTCTTCTTTTGTAGGCATTGTGCTCTTGTCTTATGCTGATTTTTTGCGTAGAATTCGCGCCCTATTGTGAATATTTATAGCGCCCTCTGGACTATACAAAGTTGAGTGCGCGGAAAGCGGAGTTTTATATGTACGCGGTTTTCCAAAGTGGTGGTAAACAACACCGTGTCAGCGAAGGCCAGACTATTCGTCTGGAGAAGCTGGACGTTGCAACTGGCGAAGCTATCGAATTCGATCAGGTTCTGATGATTGCAAACGGTGAAGAAATCAACATCGGCCTGCCTTTAGTTGCTGGCGGTGTAATTAAAGCTGAAGTCGTTGCTCACGGTCGTGGCGAAAAGGTCAAAATCGTTAAGTTTCGTCGTCGTAAACACTATCGTAAGCAGCAGGGCCACCGTCAGTGGTTCACTGACGTTAAAATCACCGGCATCAGCGCTTAAGATTAGGAGAGCGGAACAATGGCACACAAAAAGGCTGGCGGCTCCACACGTAACGGTCGCGATTCAGAAGCTAAACGTCTGGGCGTAAAACGCTTTGGCGGCGAAGCAGTACTGGCAGGCAGCATCATCGTTCGTCAGCGCGGCACCAAATTCCACGCTGGTATCAACGTGGGTTGCGGCAAGGACCACACTCTGTTTGCTTTGGCTGACGGTAAAGTCAAGTTCGAAGTTAAAGGCCCGAAAAACCGTAAGTACATCAGCATCGAAGCTGAATAAGTTTTTCGCGTCTTAGTAAATAGATGTAAGCCCCGCAATTCGTTGCGGGGCTTTTTACATTCTGGTTAGCCCATTCTGGCGGGATATGGACACGAAATCGCAGGCCCCGGTTGGGATTATGTTGGCGCTGATCACTGCTATGAGTTGGGGATCTTTGCCCATCGCCATGAAGCAGGTTTTAGTGGTGATGGATCCCTTCACGGTAGTCTGGTATCGGTTTTCGATGGCTGCCATTGTGTTGGGTTGTATTCTTGCTGCCAGACGCAGATTGCCGTCGAAAGCGATTTTTAGCCGGCCACGCTGGCTGGTTTTAGTCCTGATTGCCACCTGCGGATTGCTGGGGAACTTTGTTCTTTTTAGTTCTTCCCTGCAATTTCTCAGCCCGACGGCCTCGCAGGTAATCGGTCAGCTTTCTCCTGTCGGTATGATGGTGGCAAGCGTGATCATCCTGAAAGAAAGGATGCGTGTTACGCAGGTCATTGGTGCCAGTATGTTAATCTTCGGGCTAATATTATTTTTTAATACCAGCCTGATTGAGATTTTTACCCGTCTGACGGATTACACCCTGGGTGTGATTTTTGGCGTCGGGGCAGCAACGGTTTGGGTGATATACGGCGTGGCGCAAAAGGTATTGTTGCGTCAACTGGCTTCACCGCAAACCCTGTTTTTGCTGTACACTTTATGTTCTATCGCATTGCTCCCGCTGGCCAGCCCGGCGGTGCTTTCACAGCTCAGCGGCTGGCAGTTTGCCTGTCTGTTGTTTTGCGGCGCGAATACCTTAGTAGGATATGGCGCCTTAGCGGAAGCGATGGCGAGATGGCAGGCTGCTCAGGTCAGTGCTCTTGTGACACTGACCCCGCTGTTTACCCTGCTATTTTCAGATTTATTGGCACTTGCCTGGCCTGACTTTTTTGCTGCACCAGTGCTTAATTTCATTGGTTATCTTGGGGCATTTGTGGTGGTGGCGGGTGCAATGTTTTCCGCAATTGGCCATCGTTGGTGGCCACGTCGGACAGAGCAAAACCTGGTAGCTAAACTTTAGCTGCCCGGCGAATGATTTACGGAGACGGTACAAATGAAGTTTGTTGATGAAGCCACGATTCTGGTTGTGGCCGGTGATGGCGGTAACGGGTGCGTCAGCTTCCGCCGCGAAAAATACATTCCACGTGGCGGCCCTGACGGCGGCGACGGTGGTGATGGCGGCGATGTTTACCTGGTTGCTGATGAGAACCTCAATACGCTGATCGATTTCCGCTTTGTGAAATCTTATCGTGCTGAGCGCGGTACTAACGGTCAGAGCAGCGACTGTACCGGTAAGCGCGGTAAAGATATCACCATTAAAGTGCCTGTCGGAACGCGCGTTCTCGACCAAAGCACGGGTGAAGTCCTGGCCGACATGACCCAAAATGGTCAGGTTAATATGGTCGCGAAAGGTGGTTTCCACGGGCTGGGTAACACCCGCTTTAAATCTTCCGTGAACCGTTCACCGCGTCAGAAAACCATGGGCACCAAAGGTGAAGAGCGCGATATCGCACTCGAACTGATGCTTCTGGCTGATGTTGGTATGCTGGGTCTGCCAAATGCGGGTAAATCTACATTTATCCGTTCAGTGTCTGCGGCGAAACCTAAAGTTGCTGATTATCCGTTTACCACGCTGGTTCCGAGCCTGGGCGTTGTCCGTATGGATCATGAGCAGAGCTTTGTGGTTGCAGATATCCCGGGTCTGATTGAAGGGGCATCTGAAGGCGCCGGTCTGGGTATTCGCTTCCTGAAGCACCTTGAGCGTTGCCGTGTTCTTTTGCATCTGATCGACATCGCACCGATTGATGAATCTGATCCGATCGAAAATGCGAAAGTCATCATCAACGAGTTGAAGCAATACAATGCCAAGCTGGCTGAAAAGCCGCGCTGGTTAGTATTCAACAAAGTTGACCTGATCGAAAAAGAAGAAGCGGAAGCACGTGCAAAAACAATCGCCGATGCTTTGGGTTGGGAAGGTAATTACTATCTGATTTCCGCCGCAAACCGCGAAGGCGTGAATGCGTTGTGCTGGGACGTGATGAAATTCATCAATGAAAATCCTAAGCACATGGCAATCGAAGAAGCTGCGCCAGAGAAAGTTGAGTTCATGTGGGATGACTATCACCGTGAACAACTGGCTGAAGTGGAAGCTGAAGCTGACGACGACTGGGATGATGACTGGGATGAAGATGACGACGAAGGCGTAGAAATCATCTATGAACGTTAATTCCCGTGTATTAGCGTCACATCTCTGAAAGAAAGGCTGCCATTGGCAGCCTTTTTCTTTTTGATCGCGTGTTAATAAGAGCGTGTATTAGCGGGCGTCTGGTGAAAGTGTCAGAGAGCTTTGTAATGCGACATCAGGTAACCAGCATTGCGCGCTGAGGCCAGTGTTGCCAGTGCGGTTTAGCAATGTCAGCCTACCGGCATGCAGGTGCGCTATTCGAACTACAATATTTAATCCCAGACCGCTGCCACCATACCGCTGGTCGCTGCGTTTAAATGCCTGTGTCAGTTCGCTGGCTTTGGTCTCATCAATGCCTGGGCCCGCATCATCTATCTGTATCAGGAAGCCGTTATCTTTTGACGCAATCGTAATTATGATGTCGCTATTTTCCGGACTGTAACGGTAGGCGTTCTCGACCAGATTCCTCACCATCAACCGCAGCAGCACGGCATCTCCCTGAATTTCAGCAAGCGGCGGTAAGTGAATTTTCAGCTTCTGCCCGCGTTCATCGAGCATTTCGCGTAACTCTTCTTCGAGTGGCATCATGACGTTACTGATCAGATCAACTTGCTGATATTCGCCTTTCGCGAAATTTTGTCCGGCGCGGGCCAGCATGAGCAATTGCTCTATGGTGTGCATCAGCAGGTCGATACGACTTATCAACGTATCACTGCCTTCTACGCCATTTTTCTGCATGATTTCCAGGTGCAAGCGTACGCCAGCAAGAGGGGTGCGTAGCTCATGCGCGGCATCGGCAGTGAACAATCGTTCCTGCTGAATAGTGCTGGAGAGACGGGAAAATAGCTGGTTCAGCGCATTGGTGACGGCAACAACTTCCCTGATTTCGCTGTTAAGCGGCAGGGGCGAAAGGTTATCAGCAGAACGGGTTTCAAGACGTTTCTGCAACTGATTGAGCGGGCGGATAATCCAGCTGATCGCCCAGAAGGACAGAACCAGTGTAATACTCATCATCAGCAGCGAAGGCGCAATGAGCGAAGCAATCGCCTCTGCGATTTCTCTCTCAACATGCGCGTTCCGTACTTTTGCAGAAAGCGTGTCATTAACCAGTAAATTAATCTGTTCCTGACTTTCATGCCAGAGCCAGAAAACACTGGTGAGCTGAGTGACGAATAAAATCAATGCCAGCATGACCAGCAGGCGGCGACGCATACTGGTCATTGCAGGATTTCCAGCCGGTAGCCAATGCCACGTACGGTGCGGATGACTTCTTTACCGAGCTTACGACGCAGATTATGAACATGGACTTCGAGCGTGTTGGAACCCAGATCATCCTGCCAGGTGTAGAGATCCTGCTGAAGTAATTCCCGGTTCACGGTTTGCCCCGCACGCATCATCAGGCGCGACAAAATCGCGAACTCTTTGGGAGTGACTTCCACCGGATTGTTGTCGAGATAAGCCTGTTGCGAGGATAAATTGATTTTCAGATTACCCACTGAAATTTGATTGTCGCTTTGTCCCTGATAACGGCGGATAAGCGCCCTCACGCGGGCCTGTAATTCGACCAGTGCAAAAGGTTTGATCAGGTAATCATCAGCGCCGGCATCAAGACCATCGACGCGGTCTTCTAACGCATCCCGGGCGGTAAGGATAAGAACGGGGAGAGCGATATTCTGGCGTCGCCACTCGCGCAGCAACGTTGCCCCGTCTTTGTCTGGCAATCCTAAATCCAGGATCACCAGACTGTACTGGCTGGTTTGAATCAGGCTGTGCGCCTCGGCCGCCGTTGAAGCGCAGTCGCAGGCATAATTTTCACTGGTAAGTGCCAGCATCAACCCCTGCCGTAAGAGTTCATCATCTTCAACGATCAGTAGTTTCATCTTCTGGCACTTCTCCGTGGTTAATTATTTTGGTAGATATCCTTGTAGAGACGGCTTTCAAAGCGTACGAGCGGAGCCCGTCGTGTGCGTTGATCTTCAGGCGGAACCGCATAACCTGAAAGGAACTGGACGAAGGCCATGCGCTGTCCGCTGGCTGTCGTAATAAAGCCTGCAAGGTTGTAGACACCAGACAGCGAGCCGGTTTTCGCAGATACTTTGCCGTCAACGCCTGCTTCATGCAGACCGCCGCGATATTGCAAGGTACCGTCGTGACCCGCTAATGGCAGCATTGAGATAAAGTCTAACTCTTTATCATGCTGCGCGATGTATTGAAGTACCTGCATCATGGTGGCCGGTGACAGCAAGTCATGACGAGAAAGACCGGAACCATCAACCTGAATAGAGTTACCTAAATCCACGCCTGCTTTCTGACGCAAAATCTGACGGACAGCATCCGAACCGGCACGCCACGTTCCCGGCACGCCAAAACGCTGATGGCCAATAGTACGAAATACCGTATCGGCGATCATGTTATCTGATTTCTTCAGCATCTGATGCAACAGGTCATGCAACGGCGCCGACTGGGTTTGTGCCAGAACGGTACCCGCCGGTGTTGGTTGAGTCTGACGCTTCAGCGTGCCATCGATCTGAATATCAGCCTGCAACAGCTCATCTTTTAAAATCGCACCGGCATAACTCGCGCCATCCTGAATAGCGAATGCCAGCGGCAAAGGTTCGCTGCGTTGGGTCAGACAGCCGGTGAGGGTATAGCGGTTGAATTCACCAGGTACGACGTCCAGCTCACAATATTGTGCATCCGGAGAACCTTTTGCCAGAGTGCGTACTTCGCTGAACATATGCACCGGATAGTAAGATGCTACGCGGATAAACGCGTTTTCGTCGGGTTTCGGGGCACTGTACAGTGAGACTGAGAAACAGTTTCTGTCGACAATAGCGGCAGCCGGCGGTGCGCTAAAGCATTGGGTGATGTCGTTCCACGGCCATCCGGGCGCTTTATCATGGCTGGCAAAAACCGAAGTGTTGATAACCACATCGCCGGTAATTTCTTTGACGCCCTGTTTTTTCAACACAGCGACCATATTCCGAATATTCTGACGTTTTAATGTCGGATCGCCGGAAAAACGAGCGACCAAATCACCCTTTAATACGCCATCAGAAACGGAACCCGGTGTTTCAAGTGTGGTGGTGAAACGAAAATCAGGCCCAAGCTGCAGCAAAGCCGCCAGCGCGGTCAGAATCTTCATGGTACTGGCGGGTAGCGCCATTTGAGTACCGTGATAGTCTATAGCCGGCGCAGGCGCGCCAATTTTCTGTACCAGCACAGCCAGATTCGTGCCGTCAGGCAGATATTCTGTGTAATTTTCGATCTGAGCCGCATTTGTATTCAGTACAAACGCGCATGCTAATCCACTGACAATTCGTAAAAAACGCATTATTTTGAGTAAAGGCTCTGGGTAACGGCGGGATAATGTGGTGCCATACTACGATGCTACGAACCTAGGCGCAACGTGGCTGAAACTAAACGATGATCCTCAAGGAACTCTACGTTAAAATACGAATCAAAATGCAAAATGAATCCTGGCCTGGTGGCAACTCCGGGTGAGTTTTTTTTTGCTTTTCGCCAGAGAGTCGGTCAGAAGCGCTGGCTTAATTTCTTACCTGATTCAATCAGGACGGTGTTTACCGAAAGGACCAAGTTAGAGGTAATAAATATATGAAACCGATTCCGATGACATTGCGTGGCGCAGAAAGATTACGTGAAGAACTGGACCATCTGAAAGGTGTCCGTCGCCCGAAAATCATTGCTGATATCGCGACCGCACGTGAACACGGCGATTTGAAAGAGAATGCTGAATACCATGCTGCGCGTGAGCAGCAGGGTTTTTGTGAAGGTCGTATCCAGGAAATCGAAGCCAAGCTGTCGAATGCTCAGGTTATTGATGTGACTAAAATGCCTGCTACTGGCCGCGTGATTTTTGGCGCCACAGTGACAGTGCTGAATCTGGATACTGAAGAAGAGCAGAAATACCGCATTGTCGGCGATGACGAAGCTGATTTTAAACAGAACCTCATTTCTGTTAACTCACCGATTGCACGTGGTTTAATCGGCAAAGAACAGGATGATGTCGTTGTTATCAAAACACCTGGCGGTGATGTTGAGTTTGAAGTATTGAAGGTCGAATACCTCTAAAATCTGCATTAAAAAGGGCGAAACGTGATGTTTCGCCCTGTAATTCTCACATTCATGCAGTGAATTGCTTCACAGTAAATTGAAAACTAAAGTAAAAAGGCCCGCTGAGACCTTCCCCTGAACGTGATTTCGTGGCACCTTTCCGAAAATCTACAGCGCTTTTCGTTAAACCTTAATGGATTAACGCGGTAAGATAATTTTGCGGTCTTCGGTGGAAGGGCGATAAAGTACCAGCATATTGCCGATGACTTGCACATTACACGCCTTGGTTTCACGCACAATCGCGTCTACGATCAAGGTCTTCGTCTCACGTTCTTCTGCCGCGACTTTTACCTTGATCAGTTCGTGATGTTGCAGTGCCTGTTCGATTTCGGCTAACACACCTTCTGTCAGGCCGTTGTTGCCCAGCATAACAACCGGTTTCAGTGGATGTGCCAGACCTTTCAGGTACTGTTTTTGTTTATTGTTAAGATTCATCGTCTTTTTTGCTTAAGTTGGGATTGAAAACGGGTCATTCTACCGCCATCTCATGTATATGACCAACCCGGACTGCTTCGGGAGGTCAATTATACTGACTTAGCCATAGACGCCATGATGCTAACGGCTTGTTCCAAAGGCTCTAACTCAGGGTGGTTGGAAAACTATATGGTTACTAAATAATGTCTAATAAAAAGCGTTCTGCAAGTTCCAGTCGCTGGTTGCAGGAACACTTTAGCGATAAATATGTGCTACAAGCACAGAAAAAAGGGCTGCGCTCCCGTGCCTGGTTTAAACTTGATGAAATACAGCAAAGCGATAAGCTGTTTAAACAAGGTATGACGGTGGTTGATTTAGGTGCAGCGCCTGGCGGTTGGTCACAGTATGTGGCCTCGCAGATCGGTAACAAAGGGCGAATTATTGCTCTTGACCTTTTACCTATGGATCCTATTGTTGGAGTCGACTTCCTTCAGGGGGATTTTCGTGATGAATTAGTTCTCAAAGCGCTGCTCGAACGCGTGGGAGAAAGCAAAGTTCAGGTGGTCATGTCTGACATGGCGCCTAATATGAGCGGTACTCCGGCAGTCGATATTCCAAAATCGATGTATCTGGTTGAATTAGCATTGGATATGTGTCGGGATGTATTAGCACCAGGCGGAAGTTTCCTGGTGAAGGTGTTTCAGGGAGATGGCTTTGATGAATACCTGCGGGAAATTCGCTCCCTGTTTACGAAGGTGAAGATTCGTAAGCCAGACGCTTCCCGAGCACGTTCGCGAGAAGTGTACATCGTAGCGACAGGGCGGAAACTGTAGTTCCCTAACGCTGTTTGTTAACACAGTTGTAATATGAGGTTAATCCCTTGAGTGACATGGCGAAGAACCTGATCCTCTGGTTAGTCATCGCAGTTGTATTGATGTCTGTATTTCAGAGTTTTGGTCCCAGCGAATCTAATGGCAGTAAGGTAGATTACACTACCTTTACAACCGAAGTGGCCCAAGACCAGGTCCGTGAAGTACGTATCAATGGACGTGCGATTGACGTTATCAAAAAAGACAGCAGCAAATACACAACCTATATTCCGGTTAATGATCCTAAATTACTGGATACGCTGCTGAGCAAAAACGTGAAAGTTGTTGGTGAACCGCCTGAACAGCAGAGTTTCCTGGCGACTATCTTCATTTCATGGTTCCCGATGCTGCTTCTGATTGGCGTCTGGATATTCTTTATGCGGCAGATGCAGGGTGGCGGGGGCAAAGGCGCAATGTCCTTTGGTAAAAGCAAAGCCCGCATGCTGACGGAAGACCAAATCAAAACGACGTTTGCTGACGTTGCAGGTTGTGACGAAGCGAAGGAAGAGGTGAGCGAGCTGGTAGATTACCTGCGCGAGCCAAGCCGTTTCCAGAAACTGGGCGGTAAGATTCCTAAAGGCGTTCTGATGGTTGGTCCTCCGGGTACCGGTAAAACCTTGCTGGCGAAAGCCATTGCCGGCGAAGCCAAAGTGCCATTCTTTACGATTTCCGGTTCTGACTTCGTAGAAATGTTCGTGGGTGTCGGTGCATCTCGTGTGCGTGACATGTTTGAACAGGCGAAGAAAGCCGCTCCATGTATCATCTTTATCGATGAGATCGACGCCGTTGGCCGTCAGCGTGGTGCAGGTTTAGGTGGCGGTCACGATGAACGTGAACAGACACTGAACCAGATGTTGGTTGAGATGGATGGCTTTGAAGGTAACGAAGGTATCATCGTAATTGCAGCAACTAACCGTCCTGACGTTCTTGACCCGGCATTACTGCGTCCGGGTCGTTTCGACCGTCAGGTTGTTGTAGGCTTGCCAGACGTACGTGGCCGTGAACAGATCCTGAAAGTTCACATGCGTCGCGTTCCGCTGGCAACTGACGTTGATGCGTCTGTGATTGCCCGTGGTACCCCTGGTTTCTCCGGTGCGGACCTGGCTAACCTGGTGAACGAAGCTGCATTGTTCTCTGCACGTGGTAACAAACGTGTGGTGTCTATGGTTGAGTTCGAAAAAGCCAAAGACAAAATCATGATGGGTGCTGAGCGTCGTTCCATGGTGATGACTGAATCGCAGAAAGAGTCCACTGCCTATCATGAAGCAGGCCACGCCATCATTGGTCGTCTGGTTCCTGAACATGACCCGGTGCATAAAGTGACCATTATTCCTCGTGGCCGTGCATTAGGTGTGACCTTCTTCCTGCCTGAAGGCGATGCTATCAGTGCCAGCCGTCAGAAACTGGAAAGCCAGATTTCTACCTTGTACGGTGGTCGTCTTGCTGAAGAGATCATTTACGGCGTGGAAAAAGTGTCTACCGGTGCGTCGAACGACATTAAGGTTGCCACCTCTATTGCCCGTAACATGGTTACGCAGTGGGGCTTCTCAGAGAAATTAGGTCCGTTACTGTATGCGGAAGAAGAAGGCGAAGTCTTCCTCGGTCGTTCAGTTGCGAAAGCTAAACATATGTCTGATGAAACTGCCCGTATCATCGATCAGGAAGTGAAATCTCTGGTTGAGCGTAACTACATTCGTGCGCGTACGTTGCTGATGGAAAACATGGATATCCTTCATTCAATGAAAGATGCCCTGATGAAATACGAAACCATCGATGCGCCGCAAATTGATGACCTGATGAACCGTACGGAAGTTCGCCCGCCTGCTGGCTGGGATGATGCTAACGGTAAAAACGGCAACAATAATTCTAACGACGGCGGTGCTCCAAAAGCGCCAACGCCAGTTGACGAACCTCGCACGCCAAATCCTGGCAATACGATGTTTGAGCAATTCAGCGGCAAATAAGCAGCTGGTTGGAAAATAACGCAGATAACACTCAACCCCGGGCTTGCCCGGGGTTTTTTATGCGTGCATTCTTTGTGTCGGAATTTGAAACTGCCTCAACGAATGACCAGAAGGGACATGATTTATGCACCTCACAGCCAGAGACTCGATACTGGATCTCACTTTTCCCCAGGTGATGGGGATCCTGAATGTTACCCCGGATTCCTTTTCTGATGGCGGACGACACAACACGCTTGATCTTGCGCTTCGCCACGCTCAGGCGATGGTCGATGCCGGCGCGACAATCCTTGATATTGGCGGCGAATCAACGCGTCCGGGCGCTGCTGAAGTCAGCGAAGAGGAAGAGCTGACCCGTGTGGTACCGGTCGTAGAAGCCATCGCCCGACGTTTTGATGTCTGGATCTCGGTGGATACTTCGAAGGCTTCTGTTATCCGTGAAGCGTCAAATGCCGGTATGCATCTGATTAACGATATTCGCTCGCTTCAGGAGCCAGGGGCATTGCAGGCTGCGGCAGAAACGGGTTTGCCCGTTTGTCTGATGCACATGCAAGGTGACCCGAAAACGATGCAACATGCCCCACATTACGACAACGTCGTTGCGCAGGTAGACCAGTATTTTGTCGAGCAAATTGCACGTTGTGTGAATGCCGGCATTCCGAAAAGCAAATTGTTGCTCGACCCGGGCTTCGGTTTCGGTAAAAATTTAGAGCATAACTACCAGTTACTCGCCAGACTGGCTGAGTTCCATCACTTCGGTTTACCACTTCTTGTGGGGATGTCGAGGAAATCTATGGTAGGGCAGCTACTGCATGTGTCACCGGAGAAACGCGTGACGGGCAGCGTTGCCTGCGCTGTGATTGCTGCCATGCAGGGAGCTCAGATAGTTCGCGTACATGATGTTAAAGAAACCGTCGAAGCGATGCGTATCGTGGAAGCGACACTTTCTGTAAGGGATAAAAAATAATTATGAGCAACCGTAAATACTTTGGTACTGATGGCATACGTGGAAAAGTAGGCGACAGCCCGATCACCCCTGATTTCGTTCTCAAACTGGGCTGGGCTGCAGGCAAAGTATTAGCGCGTCATGGTTCGGGTAAAGTGATTATCGGCAAAGATACCCGTATTTCCGGCTATATGCTGGAATCTGCACTTGAAGCCGGTCTGGCTGCTGCGGGGCTGTCGGCTTCCTTTACCGGCCCGATGCCAACACCCGCGGTTGCGTATCTGACCCGTACATTCCGTGCTGAAGCCGGGATTGTGATTTCTGCATCGCATAACCCGTTCTACGATAACGGCATAAAATTCTTCACTATTGACGGTACAAAGCTGCCGGACGAAGTGGAAGAAGCCATCGAAGCTGAGCTGGAAAAACCTCTTACTTGCGTGGAATCCGCTGCGTTGGGTAAAGCCAGCCGTATTGTGGATGCTGCCGGTCGCTATATCGAATTCTGCAAAGGGACGTTCCCGAGCGAACTGAGCCTGAACGGACTGAAAATCGTTGTGGATTGTGCCAATGGCGCGACTTACCACATTGCGCCAAGCGTTCTGCGGGAACTGGGCGCTAAAGTGATTACTATCGGCTGCGACCCGGATGGGATGAACATTAACGAAGAGTGCGGTGCGACCGACGTCCGTCAGTTACAGCAACGCGTTCTGGCAGAAAAAGCCCATGTCGGGCTGGCATTTGACGGCGACGGCGATCGTCTGATTATGGTCGACCATGAAGGCAATAAAGTCGATGGTGACCAGATCCTTTACATCATTGCTCGTGAAGGCTTGCGTCAGGGCCAGCTGAAAGGCGGCGCCGTCGGCACCCTGATGAGTAATATGGGCCTGGAACTGGCATTAAAACAGCTCGGTATTCCATTTACACGCGCGAAAGTGGGCGACCGTTACGTGCTGGAAAAAATGCAGGAAAAAGGCTGGCGTATTGGTGCTGAGAACTCCGGCCACATTATCTTGCTGGACAAAACCACCACCGGTGACGGCATTGTGGCCGGTTTGCAAGTGCTTACCGCCATGGTTCGCAATCACATGAGCCTACATGATTTGTGCAGCGGTATGAAATTGCTGCCACAAATCCTGATTAACGTCCGTTTTGCTGGCGAACATGATCCGCTGGAATCCGACGAAGTTAAGCAGGTCACGGCCGAAGTTGAAAAACAGTTAGCGGGTCGTGGCCGGGTACTGTTACGTAAATCAGGTACCGAGCCTTTGCTGCGTGTGATGGTAGAAGGCGAAGACGCGGAACTGGTGGAAAAACTGGCTAACCGTATTGCCGATGCGGTAAAAGCAGTCAAAGCGTAACCTGATAAAAAACGGTCAATTTTCATGATATGCGTGGCTGAACAGCGTCCTGTCAGCCACTTTGCTTCAAATTTGCCGTTTTTTTCCGCAAACGAACATTTTGATGAAGATTGCCCTTGCACGGCAATACGGCTTTGGTTAGTATTCACACCCGCTTCAGTGGGTCCTTGAATGACCTGCTAAATGGTGAGAAGCAATTGGCATGCGGTGAACCCGCGAGGATACAGGTACTACTATGTACGACGCTCTTCTGGTGATTTTCCTTATCGTAGCAATCGGGCTTGTTGCTCTGGTTATGCTGCAACAAGGCAAAGGCGCTGATATGGGAGCCTCTTTCGGAGCAGGTGCTTCTGGCACATTGTTCGGTTCGAGTGGTTCCGGTAACTTCATGACCCGTATGACCGGCATCTTGGCAGCACTGTTCTTTATCATTAGTTTGATTCTCGGGAACATGAGCACCAATAAAAGCCAAAAAGGTAGTGAGTGGGAAAACCTGAGTCAGCCAGCGAAAACTGAGCAGACCACTGCACCGGCAGCTCCAGCTGCGCCTAACAGTGACGTTCCTCACTAAGCAGTAACCTTCTTATCGCAAGAAGTGAAAAGTTTTAAACAGTGGCTTGTACTTGGACAGTAGAAGCGATTGTGAAAAAAAAGAGTGCCGAGGTGGTGGAATTGGTAGACACGCTACCTTGAGGTGGTAGTGCCCGAATGGGCTTACGGGTTCAAGTCCCGTCCTCGGTACCAATCTTTGTGATAATTTGCTTTTTAGCGATTATCGGCGTAGTATTTGCCACGTTTTCGGACGCGGGGTGGAGCAGCCTGGTAGCTCGTCGGGCTCATAACCCGAAGGTCGTCGGTTCAAATCCGGCCCCCGCAACCACTTTCCCTAAGTGTTTATTTCAAATAGACTTTCAGTGTCTTCCTGTGATGTTCTGCAGTTCCAATTTGAAAGTTTCTATTTGAAATAACACTTCGCGAAAGTTGTACCGAAGCCGCTATGCGGCGAATAGGGTCCAGTTGCATAAAGCCCCGATTTATCGGGGTTTTTTGTTATTTGGCAACAGAATCACTGGGCTATTTAGCCCTTTTTTTATGTCTTGGGGGTGGGCTTGTCCACATTAGAACAAAAATTAACAGAGCTGATTACAGCACCAGTCGAGGCACTTGGCTTTGAGCTGGTGGGCATCGAGTTCGTTCGGGCTCGCCAATCGACGTTGCGCATCTATATTGATAGTGACGCCGGGATCAATGTTGATGATTGTGCTGATGTCAGCCACCAGGTGAGCGCTGTGCTGGACGTTGAAGATCCAGTCACCGTCGCCTACAACCTGGAAGTTTCCTCTCCAGGCCTTGATCGTCCTATGTTCACCGCTGAACATTATCAACGTTTCCTGGGTGACGAAGTCAGCATTGTTCTGCGTATGGCAGTGCAGAATCGTCGCAAATGGCAGGGCATTATTAAGGCTGTCGAAGGCGAAATGATCACGGTGACAGTGGAAGGGAAAGATGAAGTGTTCGCACTGAGCAACATCCAGAAAGCGAACCTGGTACCCCACTTTTAAAGAGTTTGGAAGAGGCAACTAGGATGAACAAAGAGATTCTGGCTGTTGTAGAAGCAGTTTCTAATGAAAAATCCCTCCCGCGCGAGAAGATTTTTGAAGCGCTGGAAATTGCATTATCAACGGCGACCAAGAAAAAATACGAGCAGGAAATCGAAGTCCGCGTCAGCATTGACCGCAAAACAGGTGACTTCGATACCTTCCGTCGTTGGGTGGCAGTCAACGAAGTGACTCAACCGACCCGCGAAATCACCCTCGAAGCTGCACAATACGAAGATCCGTCAATCGACCTCGGCGGATATATTGAAGATCAAATCGAGTCAGTCACTTTTGACCGCATCACCACGCAAACTGCCAAGCAAGTTATCGTACAGAAAGTACGTGAAGCAGAGCGCGCGATGGTGGTTGATCAATTCCGTGAGCAGCAAGGTGAGATCGTCACCGGCGTGGTTAAGAAAGTTAACCGTGACAGCATCGCTCTGGATTTAGGCAGCAACGCTGAAGCCGTTATTCTGCGTGAAGACATGCTTCCGCGTGAAAACTTCCGCTCCGGCGACCGTATTCGTGGCGTTCTGTATGATGTGCGCCCTGAAGCACGCGGTGCCCAGCTGTTTGTCAGCCGTTCACGTAACGAGATGCTGATTGAGCTGTTCCGCATCGAAGTGCCGGAAATTGGTGAAGAGCTGATTGAGATTAAAGCGGCAGCCCGTGATCCTGGCTCCCGTGCGAAAATTGCAGTAAAAACCAACGACAAACGTATCGACCCGGTCGGTGCTTGTGTCGGCATGCGTGGTGCACGCGTTCAGGCTGTTTCCAGTGAACTGGGCGGTGAACGTATCGATATCATCCTTTGGGATGATAATCCTGCGCAATTCGTTATCAACGCAATGGCACCGGCAGATGTCGCTTCCATCGTGGTTGATGAAGATAAATGCACCATGGATATCGCCGTTGAAGCCAGCAATCTGGCACAGGCGATTGGCCGTAATGGCCAGAACGTGCGTTTGGCCTCCCAATTGTTGAAACAGCATCGTGGTGATGACAAGTGGGAACTGAACGTGATGACAGCAGACGACCTGCAAGCCAAACATCAGGCTGAGGCACACGCTGCGATTGATACCTTCACCAAATACCTGGCCATCGATGAAGATTTCGCCACGGTTCTGGTAGAAGAAGGTTTCTCAACGCTTGAAGAACTGGCTTATGTGCCAGTCAACGAGCTGCTTGAAATCGACGGCCTGGATGAAGACACCGTGGATGCGCTGCGCGAACGTGCAAAAGAAGCGCTGACCACACTGGCTTTAGCTCAGGAAGAAAGTCTCGGTGACAAAAAGCCTGCTGACGATCTGCTTAACCTGGCGGGTCTGGAACGTAGCATGGCATTTAAACTGGCTGCACAAGGGGTTTGTACGCTGGAAGATCTTGCCGAGCAGGGTGTCGACGATCTGGCTGATATTGAAGGTCTTAGTGACGAGCAGGCTGGTGAACTTATCATGGCCGCGCGCAATATCTGCTGGTTTGGCGACAACGCGTAATAAACTGTAGCAGGAAGGAACAGCATGACAGATGTAACTGTAAAAGCGCTGGCGGCAGAGATTCAGACTCCGGTAGATCGCCTGGTACAGCAATTTGCTGATGCAGGGATCTCAAAGTCCGAAACTGACTCTGTGACCCAGCAAGAAAAAGAGACTTTATTGGCGCACCTGAATGGCGGAAATGCCGGTGCGACAAACAAACTGACGTTACAACGCAAAACGCGTAGTACACTGAATATTCCGAGCACCGGCGGGAAGAGTAAATCGGTGCAAATCGAGGTCCGCAAGAAACGCACTTATGTTAAACGTGATATGACCGAGGCAGAAGTTGCCCAGGCCGAAGCGGAAGAGCAGGCGAAGCGTGACGCGGAAGAACAGGCACAGCGTGCAGCAGCGGAGCAAGCCCAGCGCGAAGCTCAGGAAAAAGCCAAACGCGCCGCCGAAGAGCAAGCTAAACGTGAGGCCGCTGATAAAGCTAAGCGTGATGCAGCGGAAAAAGATAAAGTGACCAACCAAAATACCGATGAAGTAACTAAACCAGCTCAGGCAGAGAAAGCACGCCGTGAAGCTGAAGCCGCAGAGCTGAAACGCAAAACGGAAGAAGAAGCCCAGCGTAAGATTGAAGAAAACGCCAAGCGCATCGCCGAAGAAGCCCGTAAAATGGCTGACTCTGGTGTCTGGACTGAAGCTACCGCTCCAAGCGAATCAGAATCTGCTGACTACCATGTCACCACTTCTACCCATGCTCGTGCTGCTGAAGACGAAAATGACGCCAAAGTTGAAGGCGAACGTCGTAGCCGTACTCGCGGTGGCAAAGCGACCAAACAGAAAAAAGGCAACAAGCTCTCCGAATCTAAAGCGGATCGCGAAGAAGCCCGTGCTGTTGGCCGTAACGGTAAAGGTAAGCGTAAGCCAAGTACCTTACAGCAGAGCTTTAACAAGCCTGTTGTTGCCGTTAACCGTGATGTTGTAGTCGGTGAAACCATTACTGTTGCTGAGCTGGCAAACAAAATGGCAGTTAAAGGTTCTCAGGTCATCAAAACCATGATGAAACTGGGCGCCATGGCCACCATCAACCAGGTTATTGATCAGGAAACTGCTCAGCTGGTTGCGGAAGAAATGGGCCACAAAGTCATCCTGCGTCGTGAGAACGAGCTGGAAGAAGCGCTGATGAGCGATCGTGATACCGCTTCTTCTGCTGCCGCTGAGCCACGTGCTCCGGTTGTGACCATCATGGGCCACGTTGACCACGGTAAAACCTCATTGCTTGACTACATTCGTTCAACGAAAGTGGCAGCAGGCGAGGCCGGTGGTATTACCCAGCATATCGGTGCTTACCACGTAGAAACCGAAAACGGCATGATCACCTTCCTGGATACTCCGGGACACGCCGCGTTTACTTCAATGCGTGCTCGTGGTGCTCAGGCAACGGATATCGTTGTACTGGTTGTTTCTGCAGATGATGGCGTAATGCCACAAACCATCGAAGCCGTACAGCATGCGAAAGCTGCTGGCGTGCCAATCGTGGTTGCAGTGAACAAAATTGATAAGCCAGACTCTGATCCGGACCGCGTTCGTACCGAACTCTCTCAGTATGGCGTTATGCCAGAAGAGTGGGGCGGTGAATCTCAGTTCATCCATGTGTCTGCGAAAGTGGGTACCGGTATCGACGATTTGCTGCAAGCTATCTTGCTGCAAGCCGAAGTTCTGGAACTGAAAGCAGTTCGCACCGGCATGGCAAGCGGCGTTGTGATCGAGTCCTTCCTGGACAAAGGTCGTGGCCCGGTTGCAACCGTTCTGGTTCAGGAAGGTACTCTGAACAAAGGCGACATCATTCTGTGTGGCTTCGAATACGGCCGTGTCCGTGCGATGCGTGACGAAATGGGTCGTGACATTACGTCTGCGGGTCCTTCTATTCCTGTCGAAGTTCTGGGTCTGTCCAGCGTTCCGGCTGCGGGTGATGAAGTGACTGTTGTTCGTGACGAGAAGAAAGCGCGTGAAGTTGCTCTGTATCGTCAGGGTAAATTCCGCGAAGTGAAACTGGCTCGTCAGCAGAAATCTAAACTGGAAAACATGTTCGCGAACATGACTGAAGGCGAAGTTTCTGAACTGAACATCGTTCTGAAATCTGACGTTCAGGGTTCTTGCGAAGCGATTTCCGATGCGTTGCAGAATCTGTCTACTGACGAAGTTAAAGTTAAAATCGTCGGTATGGGTGTCGGTGGTATCACCGAGACTGACGCAACACTGGCCGCTGCTTCCAACGCGATCATCCTGGGCTTCAACGTCCGTGCAGATGCTTCTGCCCGCCGTGTCGTAGAAAGCGAAAGCCTGGATCTGCGTTACTATTCCGTTATCTATAACCTGATTGACGAAGTTAAACAGGCGATGAGCGGTATGTTGGCGCCAGAATACAAACAGCAAATCATCGGCCTGGCTGAAGTTCGTGACGTGTTCAAGTCACCGAAATTCGGCGCTATTGCAGGTTGTATGGTGACTGAGGGTATGATCAAGCGTAACAACCCAATCCGTGTACTGCGTGAAAACGTGGTGATCTACGAAGGCGAACTGGAATCCCTGCGTCGCTTCAAAGATGACGTTGCTGAAGTTCGTAACGGCATGGAATGTGGTATCGGCGTTAAGAACTACAACGATGTGCGTACTGGCGATGTGATCGAAGTCTTCGAAATCATCGAGATCAAACGTACTATCGCTTAACGTTTGCGAAGTAGCTGATATCCAGATGGGGGGCCTTGCGCCCCCTTGTTTGTCTGGAGCAAGTGAGGAGAAAAGCATCATGGCAAAAGAATTTAGCCGTACTCAGCGCGTCTCTCAGGAGATGCAGAAAGAAATCGCCATCATCTTACAGCGTGAAGTCAAAGACCCGCGCGTAGGCATGGCGACCGTTTCAGGCGTTGAAGTTTCACGTGACCTGGCCTATGCCAAAGTGTTCGTGACCTTCCTTGACGTGCTGACGACTGACAATCACGATCCTGATCGTGTGAAGAATGGCATCAAAGCTTTGCAGGACGCGTCAGGTTTCATCCGTACGCTGATCGGTAAAGCGATGCGTTTGCGTGTCGTACCAGAACTGACTTTCGCATACGACAACTCTTTGGTTGAAGGTATGCGTATGTCCAATCTGGTGACCAACGTCGTGAAGAACGATGCTGAACGCCGTTCAGCTGCAGGCGATGACGAGGAAGTATAATGAGTCGCCCACGTCGCCGCGGCCGTGATATACACGGTGTTCTGCTACTGGACAAATCTTTAGGCTTGTCTTCTAACGATGCCCTGCAAAAGGTTAAACGCCTTTATAACGCTAACCGGGCAGGACATACCGGCGCGCTCGATCCTTTAGCCACTGGCATGTTGCCGCTGTGCATAGGCGAAGCGACCAAGTTTTCCCGTTTCCTGCTCGATTCTGACAAACGTTATCGCGTGATTGCCCGTATGGGACAACGCACGGATACGTCAGATGCTGAAGGTGCCATCATTTCTGAACGTGAAATGGCCTTCACTCAGCAGCAACTGGACGATGCTCTCGACAGTTTCCGCGGGGAAACCCGGCAAATTCCTTCCATGTATTCAGCATTGAAATATGAAGGGAAAAAGCTGTACGAGTACGCGCGTCAGGGCATCGAAGTTCCGCGAGAATCCCGCAGCATCACCGTGTATGAACTCAAGTTCATCCGCTGGGAAGGCTTCGAGGTTGAATTAGAAATCCACTGTTCCAAAGGCACATATATCCGCACGATTGTGGATGATCTGGGCGAAAAATTGGGCTGTGGTGCGCACGTGACTTATTTGCGTCGTTTGCAGGTGGCAACCTATCCTTCAGAGCGTATGGTCACCATGGAAAAACTCCATGAACTGATCGCTCAGGCAGAAGAGCAGGGCATAGAGCCACGCTTACTGCTGGATCCTTTGTTGTTGCCTATGGACAGCGCGTGTGAAGACTTCCCGGAAGTGAACCTGCTCCCTGTCGTCGCCGGATATGTTAAACAGGGCCAACCTGTTCAGGCATCTGACGCACCGGTCAGTGGTATGGTTCGCATCACTGAAGGCGAAGAACGTAAGTTTATCGGTGTGGGCGAAATTGATGATGATGGCCGCATTGCGCCGCGTCGTCTGGTCGTCGAATACACGGATTAAGCGCTTTCTGCTCACCTTGCGATCACATATAGCAAAGGGTAGAATAGCGCAGCTTATGCATTGGGTTGCTGAATTAGAGATCGGCACCCGTTTAATTATCTATAATATTTTGGAGTAAGATTATGTCTCTAAGCGTTGAAGCTAAAGCTCAAATCGTTTCCGACTTCGGTCGTGGCACAAACGACAGTGGTTCTACCGAAGTTCAGGTTGCTCTGCTGACTGCTCAAATTAACCATCTGCAAGGTCACTTTGCAGAGCACAAAAAAGATCACCACAGCCGTCGTGGTCTGCTGCGTATGGTTTCTCAGCGTCGTAAACTGCTGGACTACCTGAAGCGTAAAGATGTAGCACGTTACACCAGCCTGATCGAACGTCTGGGTCTGCGTCGCTAATCAAGCGAGTTTCAGTGTAAAGGGGCCAATAGGCCCCTTTATTCTAGGAAGCAACGCCAAATCAGGGTACTGTATGGCTGCTGTTTCTGTTGTTATTCTAAGTACATGAACTTCCGTTACAGATGTTTTCGCGCGGCTAATGAGAGACTTTATTACCACATTGCCAGGTATATAAGGATTGTCATTAGTCGCGAGAATGTAGTGAGAAGCTCGGATATTGATCGGCGTGAACTGCTGTCATAACAGCTGCGCGTCATACAAAAGGACATTACATTGCTTAATCCGACTATTCGTAAATTCCAATACGGCCAGCACACCGTTACGCTGGAAACCGGCATGATGGCTCGTCAGGCAACTGCCGCTGTTATGGTTAGCATGGACGACACTGCGGTATTCGTTACCGTTGTTGGCCAGAAAAAAGCTAAACCAGGTCAGAGCTTCTTCCCGCTGACTGTTAACTATCAGGAGCGTACTTACGCTGCTGGTCGTATTCCGGGTAGCTTCTTCCGTCGTGAAGGCCGTCCAAGCGAAGGCGAAACTCTGACTTCACGTCTGATTGACCGTCCGATTCGCCCTCTGTTCCCGGACTCCTTCCTGAATGAAGTTCAGGTTATCGCGACTGTGGTTTCCCTGAACCCACAAGTTAACCCTGACATCGTTGCGATGATCGGTGCGTCTGCTGCCCTGAGCCTGTCTGGTATTCCATTCAACGGCCCAATCGGTGCTGCACGCGTTGGTTACATCAACGACCAGTATGTTCTGAACCCAACCGCAGATGAGCTGAAAACAAGCCGTCTGGACTTGGTTGTTGCCGGTACTCAGGGCGCGGTTCTGATGGTTGAATCTGAAGCTGAAGTGCTGAGCGAAGATCAGATGCTGGGCGCGGTCGTATTCGGCCACGAACAACAACAAATCGTTATCGACAACATCAACTCACTGGTTGCTGAAGCCGGTAAGCCAAAATGGGACTGGCAGCCAGAAGTGGTTAACGCTGAGCTGCATGCTCGCGTGGCTGCACTGTCTGAATCCCGCCTGGGTGATGCGTACCTGATCACCGAGAAACAAGAGCGTTACAACCAGATTAACGTCATCAAATCTGACGTTGTTCAGGCTCTGCAAGCTGAAGACGAAACTCTGGACGCTGGCGAAATCTCTGACATTCTGGGCAGCATCGAGAAGAACGTGGTTCGTAGCCGTGTTCTGCGTGGCGAGCCACGTATCGATGGCCGTGAAAAAGACATGATCCGTGGTCTGGATGTGCGTACTGGTGTTCTGCCACGTACTCACGGTTCAGCGCTGTTCACCCGTGGTGAAACTCAGGCACTGGTTACTGCAACACTGGGTACTGCCCGTGATGCACAGAACCTGGATGAGCTGATGGGCGAGAAAACTGACAGCTTCCTGTTCCACTACAACTTCCCTCCGTACTCTGTTGGTGAGACCGGTATGGTAGGTTCGCCAAAACGTCGTGAGATTGGTCATGGCCGTCTTGCTAAACGTGGCGTACTGGCGATGATGCCAAAACCAGAAGACTTCCCGTACACCGTACGTGTGGTTTCTGAAATCACTGAATCTAACGGTTCATCTTCAATGGCTTCCGTTTGTGGCGCATCTCTGGCCCTGATGGATGCAGGCGTGCCGATTAAAGCCGCTGTTGCGGGTATCGCAATGGGTCTGGTTAAAGAAGGCGAAAGCTTTATCGTTCTGTCCGACATTCTGGGTGACGAAGATCACCTGGGCGACATGGACTTTAAAGTGGCCGGTAGCCGCGACGGTATCACCGCGCTGCAGATGGACATTAAAATCGAAGGTATCACCCGCGAAATCATGCAGGTAGCTCTGAACCAGGCTAAGGGTGCTCGTCTGCACATTCTGGGCGTGATGGAACAGGCTATCAGCACACCACGTGGCGATATCTCTCAGTTTGCTCCACGTATTCACACCATCAAGATCAGCCCGGACAAAATCAAGGATGTGATCGGTAAAGGTGGTTCTGTGATCCGTGCTCTGACTGAAGAAACCGGCACCACTATCGAAATCGAAGATGACGGTACTGTGAAAATCGCAGCTACCGACGGCGAGAAAGCGAAATATGCTATCCGCCGTATCGAAGAGATCACTGCTGAAATCGAAGTTGGCCGTATCTATCAGGGTAAAGTGACCCGTATCGTAGACTTTGGTGCGTTTGTTGCCATCGGCGGCGGTAAAGAAGGTCTGGTACACATCTCTCAGATCGCTGACAAGCGTGTAGAGAAAGCGACTGATTACCTGCAGATGGGCCAGGAAGTTCCGGTTAAAGTTCTCGAAGTTGACCGTCAGGGTCGTGTGCGTCTGAGCATCAAAGAAGCTACCGCACCTACTCAGGACGAAACAACTGAGCAACCTGCAGCAGAATAATCTGTAACAGAAGTTTTACAGCTCCTTTCCACATGGGGAGGAGCTGTTCGTCTCACGGACGCAGGACGCGTTTGTGTTAAGCAAGCGGATGACAGGATGTTCATCCAATGTTTGTCTCCGGGAGTAGAAATGAAGCCTTTCTTGCGCTGGTGTTATGTTGCGACAGCACTTATGTTGGCAGGATGCAGCAACCATGATTGGCGTAAAAACGAAGTTCTGGCGATTCCGTTGCAGCCGACGTTGCAGCAGGAAGTCATCCTGGCACGCATGGAACAAATACTTGCCAGCCGGTCATTAACCGATGATGAGAGAGCACAGCTATTATATGAGCGCGGTGTGCTGTATGATAGTCTCGGGCTAAGAGCACTGGCGCGAAATGATTTTTCACAAGCGCTGTCTATTCGTCCTGATATGCCAGAAGTTTTTAACTACCTGGGGATTTACCTAACGCAGGCAGGCAATTTCGATGCTGCCTATGAAGCGTTTGATTCTGTACTAGAGCTTGATCCAACTTACAACTACGCGCGTTTGAACCGAGGTATCGCCCTGTATTACGGTGGCCGATTCTCGTTAGCGCAGGATGATCTGCAGGCGTTTTATCGAGACGATCCAAATGATCCCTTCCGTTCGTTATGGCTTTATCTTGCGGAGCGAGAAATCAATCCGAAGAATGCCGAAGTAGCGCTCCAGGAACGTTATGACAAAGCGGACAGAGGGCAATGGGGATGGAATATCGTCGAATTCTACCTGGGCAAAATCAGCGAATCTACGCTGATGGAACGCCTCAAGGCAGAAGCAACGGATAACACTTCGCTCGCTGAGCATCTCAGTGAAACTGACTTCTATTTAGGTAAGCATTACCTAAGTCTGGGGGACAAGAACAGCGCCGCGGCACTGTTCAAACTGACGGTAGCTAACAACGTCCATAACTTCGTTGAGCACCGCTATGCATTGTTGGAATTGGCGCTTTTGGGCCATGAGCAAGACGACCTATCAGAATCGGACCAGCAATAGCTGACGACACCAATCAGCCTTTTTAATCATGGTATTTACCATTTTTAAGCGCCTTAACGGGCGAGGGTTGCTTTGTTCGTTTTATAATCTAATTTGAGCCGGTTCACACTTTTCAATGAAAATGACTGAAAATTTTCTCGACGAGTTATGTAGACTGGCTGCCATTATTAATGAGGCACGTGTACATGACTACTGAGCTTGAAACCTCTTTTGCTGACCTGGGGCTGTCTGCTCCGATCATTTCTGCCCTGACTGATTTGGGCTACGAAAAACCTTCACCAATCCAGGCTGAGTGTATTCCTCACCTGTTAAATGGCCGCGACGTTCTGGGCATGGCTCAGACAGGTTCCGGTAAAACAGCTGCATTCTCCTTACCGCTGCTGCATAACATTGATGCTTCACTGAAAGCACCACAAATTCTTGTTCTGGCACCGACCCGCGAACTGGCGGTTCAGGTTGCTGAAGCAATGACTGATTTCTCTAAACACATGCATGGCGTGAATGTGGTTGCCCTTTACGGCGGCCAGCGCTATGACGTTCAGCTGCGCGCACTGCGTCAGGGACCACAAGTTGTTGTGGGTACCCCGGGCCGTCTGCTGGACCACCTGAAACGCGGTACCCTGAACCTCTCAAACCTGAGCGGCCTGGTGCTGGACGAAGCTGATGAAATGCTGCGTATGGGCTTCATCGAAGACGTCGAAACTATCATGGCGCAGATCCCGGCTGAACATCAGACCGCGTTGTTCTCTGCAACCATGCCAGAAGCTATCCGTCGTATTACCCGTCGCTTCATGAAAGAGCCTCAGGAAGTACGTATCCAGTCAAGCGTGACTACCCGTCCAGACATCAGCCAGAGCTACTGGTCTGTCTACGGTCTGCGTAAAAACGAAGCGCTGGTGCGTTTCCTTGAAGCAGAAGATTTTGATGCGGCGATCATCTTCGTTCGTACCAAAAACGCGACACTGGAAGTGGCTGAAGCGCTGGAACGTAGCGGCTACAGCAGCGCTGCACTGAACGGTGACATGAACCAGGCGTTGCGTGAGCAGACTCTGGAACGTCTGAAAGATGGCCGTCTGGACATTCTGATCGCAACCGACGTGGCAGCACGTGGTCTCGACGTAGAACGTATCAGCCTGGTTGTTAACTACGACATCCCGATGGACTCAGAATCTTACGTTCACCGTATCGGTCGTACCGGTCGTGCTGGCCGTGCGGGTCGCGCATTACTGTTCGTTGAGAACCGTGAGCGTCGTCTGCTGCGTAACATTGAACGCACCATGAAGCTGACCATTCCAGAAGTTGAAATCCCAACTGCAGAAGTACTGGGCGAACGTCGTCTGGCTAAATTCGCAGCGAAAGTTCAGCAGCAACTGGAAAGCAGCGATCTGGATCAGTACCGTGGTCTGCTGGCTAAACTGCAACCTGCAGAAGAGCTGGACATCGAAACACTGGCTGCGGCATTGCTGAAAATGGCACAGGGCGAACGTCCTCTGATCGTTGCAGCGGATCCGGTCTTCAAAAGCCGTCCACCACGTCGTGAATTCGAAGATCGTGGCGACCGCGGTGATCGTGGCGATCGTCGTGACCGTCCGGCTCGCAGCAACGACCGTCCTGCACGTGATGGCGACAGCCCACGTCGTGAGCGTCGTGACGCTGGCGAAATGGAACTGTATCGCATCGAAGTGGGTCGTGATGATGGTGTTGAAGTTCGTCACATCGTTGGCGCTATCGCTAACGAAGGCGACATCAGCAGCCGTTACATCGGTAACATCAAGCTGTTCGGTACGCACTCAACTATCGAACTGCCTAAAGGTATGCCGGGCGAGATCCTGTCTCACTTCACCCGTACGCGTATCCTGAACAAACCGATGAACATGCAGCTGATCGGTGATGCAGTGCCACAGGCTCCACGTCGTGATCGTCCGGCCGGTGCTGGCGGTGAGCGTCGTGGTAACGGTGCTCCGCGTCCTTTCAACGGTGAACGTCGTGAAGGTGGCCGTGGTAACGGTGCTCCACGTTCTTTCAGCGGTGATCGTCGTGAAGGTTCTTCAGCAGCTGGCGACCGTCGTCCGCCAAGCCGCGCACCACGTCGTACTACTGACGCATAATCTGAATCCAGCTCGCTGAGTTTCAGATGACTTAACGTCAGAAAATAAAAAACCAGCCTTCATCGGGCTGGTTTTTTTTCGTCTGCAATTTACTTTCGTCTGTAATTTACTACGAGGATCAGCTGATGCGCTGCTCTTTGACCAGATCGCCCTGCAACTGAGACACAATTTCGAACGAATGCAGACGAGCCTGGTGATCAAAAATCTGACCGTTGATCATCAGCTCATCGGCTTCGGTTTCACGCAGGATATTTTGCAGCCCCTGACGCACTGTTTCTTTGTTACCGACCACTGACATGCGCAGCGCGTTATCGACGCCAAAGCGTTCCTGAGCTGACCACAGGCTTTCAATGTTATCGACCGGTGCAGGGAGTTTACCCGGCATTCCGCGGCGCAGATTAATGAACTGCTGCTGATTGGAGGTAAACATCCGGCGCGCTTCTTCATCGGTGTCTGCGGCAATCGCGTTGATGCACACCATCGCATGAGGTTTTTCGAGCTGAGCGGAAGGCTGGAATTTGCTGCGATAAATCGCCAGTGCCTGATACAGCATGTCCGGTGCAAAATGTGAGGCGAAGGCAAATGGCAGGCCAAGAGCCGCCGCCAGTTGCGCGCTGTAAAGGCTTGAACCGAGTAACCAGAGTGGCACATGCAAACCTTGTCCCGGCACGGCCTGTACGGCCTGCTGTGGCTGAACATCGCCGAAATACATCTGCAATTCCTGCACATCCTGCGGGAAGTTATCGATTTCACCGGAAAGATGACGGCGCAGCGCAATCATTGTGCGCTGGTCTGTACCCGGCGCGCGGCCAAGTCCCAGATCTACACGATTTGGATACAGCGTGGCGAGCGTGCCGAACTGTTCAGCAATCACCAGCGGGGAGTGGTTTGGCAGCATCACACCGCCGGAACCTACGCGGATCGTTTTAGTTCCGCCCGCGATGTAACCCAGCAGCACGGAGGTCGCGGCACTGGCGATACCGGTCATGTTGTGATGTTCTGCCATCCAGTAACGCTGGTAGCCCCACTTCTCAGCGTGCTGCGCCAGTTCAAGGGAACACTGGAATGCCCGGGCCGGATCGGCTCCTTGCGGAACCGGCGCCAGATCGAGCACGGAAAGGGGAACGGTGTTTTTATCAGACATAATCACGGCTCACTCATCAAAGGAAAGTGCGGAGAAAGCATTCACTCCGCTCATAATTAGAACGAGTATTACCCAATAACTACTGATTGAATACGGCATTTGTGCCCTTAATTGCCGTTAAAACATCCTTAAAATCGATTTGAGTAACTTAAATTATAGTTTCTATGAATATGTTGTTTTGTGTTAAACAGTCTTTGTTCATCCCGCTATGATTTGACACAAGCGCACACGCGCCTTTAAGAACGGGCGTTGGCGGGAAAGGACAATCATGGAATGGAGAACCAAAAGCCGATGATAAACACAGGCAAACAAAAAGGATGAAGCACCGATGAGTAAACGAATATTATTGACCCTGTTGCTGGTTGCGGCAGCGGTTTCTCTGGCGGTGCTGTTTCGTGCGCACAATCAGGATTTACTGTTACAGGGAGAAGTCGATGCGCCAGAAGTGATTGTGGCGTCGAAATCGAAAGGCCGCGTGATTGAACGTCATGTTGAACGCGGTGACGATGTAAAAGCCGGGCAATTGCTGATAACTCTCGACAGCCCGGAAATGATGGCGCAATTGCGCGCTGCCGAAGCTGCCCGCGATCAGGCAAAAGCGCAGCTCGATCTCTCGGTTAACGGTACCCGCGAAGAAAGTATCCGTAACCTCAAAGCCACCCTGGCGCAGTCTCAGGCAGAATATGTGAACGCCCGCGATCTCTACAACCGCAATGTCAAAGTGGCGGCTAAAGGGTTTATTTCAGCCTCTGATTTAGAAGATTCACGCCGCGCCCGCGACAGCGCATATGCACAAGTTCTGGTCGCTAAAGCCAATCTTGATGAAGGCGTAAACGGCGACCGCGTGGAACAGCGCGATAGCTATGCCGCGCAGCTTCGTCAGGCGGAAGAAGACTTACTGGAAGTGAAAGCGCAAACCGATGACTTACAGGTTAAAGCGCCGGTCGATGGTGAAGTGGGGCCGATCCCGGTAGAAGTCGGCGAACTGGAAAGTGCCAACAGTCCTTTGCTGACATTGGTCCGTCTGCCTGACGCCTATTTCGTCTTTAACCTGCGTGAAGATATTCTGGCTGGCGTGCGCAAAGGCGACAAAGTGCAGATGCGCGTTCCCGCGCTGAATAACCAGATGATTGAAGCCGAAGTTCGCTATATCGCGCCGCTCGGAGACTATGCGACCAAACGCGCCACGCGCGCGACGGGTGACTTCGATTTAAAAACCTTTGAAGTGCGTCTTTACCCTGCGAAACCGGTGCCCGGACTGCGTCAGGGCATGAGTGCATTGTGGCAATGGAAAGCGAAGTGAAGCCGTTAAAAGCGCCACGCAGTGAAAGGGTAAAAGCCGCATGGCGCTGTTTCAGCCGCTCTTTTACCCGTGAAGTGAATCACGCCTTTCGCAAACCGGTGATCCACTGGCTGTGCTGGATTTTCCCTTTGCTTCTGTTTGGTCTTATCAGCAGCAACTTTTCCGAAGGCACGTTGCTGGATTTACCGGTGTCTGTGGTCGATAACGATCACAGCTCATTATCCAAAACGCTTACCCGCAAACTGGACGCCGGTTCACACGCGCATGTGCAGGCGTTCGAAGGCGGTTTACCGGAAGCGGAATACCGCCTGCGTACCGCGCAGGATTATGCGCTGTTGTATATTCCCAATGATTTTGAAGCCGACGTACTGGCTGGAAAACAGCCGAGCGTGGTGCTGTATTACAACGCGTTGTTTTACGGTGCCGGTCTGTATTCCACGCAGGATTTCAGCGGGCTGATCACCGAACTGAATACCAGTTACCGTTCGATTATTGCGACTGAAATCGGCAAAACGCTGCCATCGCTGGCCAGCGTCGATTTATCCTACGGCAGCCTGTTTAACGCCAGCGGCAGCTACATCTATTACCAGCAATTCGCTGCGACGATTCACCTGCTGCAACTGTTTACCGTGACCTGCATGATCTACGTGATGGCACGCAGCCAGGCGTTACTCAGTGCGCCGTCATTTACGCTGGCGCTGCTCGGCAAACTTGCACCCTATACGCTGTGTTTCACCACGTTACTGATGGTGGAAATCGCGATGCTGGTTGGATTCTTTGACGCCCGCGTCAGCGGCAATCCTTTGTATATGGTGGTGATTGGCTTCTTCTATGTGATCGCAGCGCAAAGCCTCGGGCTGTTACTTTTCACCTTCACCAAAACCACCATTACCGCTTACACCATGATGGGGATTTTCGTCAGTATCGCGCTGACTTTCTCCGGAATGGCGGTACCGGTGCTGTCGATGCCGCTGCCAGCGCGCATTATTTCCGGCATTGAGCCGCTCAGTTATGCGCTGGCCGCAATGTTTGACGTCTTCCTGCGCGAAGTCTCGGTGCGCGGTATTCTGATGGTGTGCTGCATCCTGCTCATTTATCCGCTGCTGACCGGCCTGCTGGTGCGCAGACGCCTCTACATGCGGCTTAAACGACAGGAGGCAGGCCAGTGACCCGTCGTGAATGGTTTAAAACCTGGTGGACGACATTCCGCAAAGTGCTCACCGGTTTGCTCGACAAGCCAATGTGGATGATGTTGCTGCTGTCATTGTGCGTGATGAGCCTGGTCTATGCGAACCGCACGGTGTGGGATTTGCCGGTGGCGGTGGTCGATCAGGATCACAGCACCGCCAGCCGGATGCTGACTCGTCAGCTGGACGCCACTTCCAAAGTCGCGACGGTGGCTTACGACAGCCTGGCGCAGGCCGAACACGATCTGGCGCTGCGTAAGCTCTTCGCGGTGATCATCATGCCGGTCGATCTTGAGAAGAAGATCCTCGCGGGGCAGAACATTGTGATCCCGGTGTACGGCGATGCGACCAACCGGCTGGCGAACGGGCAGATCCAGCAGGATGTGCTGTCGGCGTATCAGGCAATTCTCACGCAATACAACACGGATTTGTTGCTGAGCAGCGGCTTCAGTGAGCGGCAGGCCAGCGTGGTGCTTTCGCCGATTGTCGGACAGACGCTGGATGTGTTTAACCCCGGCATCAGCTTTGCGGCAATTATTTTCCCCGGCCTGCTGGTGATGTTATTGCAGCACTCATTATTGATCGCCAGCGTGCGCGTGAGCATTGTGCTCAACAGCGGACCTTCCGGAAAACCGGCGATACCGGCGTTTCTGGGCGGCATTTCGGCGCTGATCCCGGTCTGGCTGTTTCTGTCGATCGTCTTGTTTGTGCTGTGGCCATGGATCCTGGGTTACCGGCAAACGGCCAGCATTCCTGAAATTTTGCTGCTGACCTTCCCGTTCCTGCTGGCAGTGCTGGGGCTCGGGAAACTGGTGACGGAATGCCTGCGCAGCGTCGAACTGATTTACCTGACGCTGGCCTTTATTACCACACCGGTTTTTTATATTTCCGGCACTATCTGGCCGTTGCAGGCGATGCCCGCCTGGGTCAGGGGGGTATCGTCTATGCTGCCTTCAACCTGGGCGACCAAAGCTATTGCCGGTGTGAATCAGATGGGGCTGCCGTTTAAAGATGTGGGCGGCGATATTCTTATGCTGCTGATCTTGTGCCTGTTTTACACCTTTATTGGCATTGCCGTGGGCATGTTGCGCGATGGTGTCCGGCTCAGAGCGATGTTCCGTCCGAAGCACAGAAATTCGTGATAAAAAAGGGAGATGACCGCCAGGTCTTCTCCCTTTTCACTGAACAGGCGCTGTCAGGGGCGCAGTTCCAGCCCGGCGACGCGCTGCCAGTAGCCGTTACAGTCGGCTTTATCGGTGAGTGTCAGTGGCAGCAAACCGCGTTCATTGTTACGGAACGCTTCCAGCGTAGCGAGGGTATCTTTGGTTTCCGGCGACAGGCGCACGATATCGACTAATCCCTGCATTGATACCAGTTCATTGCCGAGGTTATAGCAGTAGCCGCTCTGCGTCTGAATGCCGTTAAGCACGAACACCTGCTGATTTTCCTGCGACAGCATTTTGCGCCCCTGCGGATAACTGATGCAGCAGGTTTCGCATTCATCTTTCGCACGGTTTTCAGAACGAGCCGTGAAACAGCGTGCCGAATAGGCCAGCGGTAAATGTCCGTACGACAGCACTTCCACTTCAAACTTATCGCGGATACCCAGGTCATCGCACTGGTTCAGCAGATTGACCAGCCAGTCGCGGGAAAGCTCGACCGGCATACACCAGCGCATCATGCCCTGTTTTTGCAGGATTTTTAGCGTGACGGCGTTATAGCAGTTCAGCGCATGACCGACGACAAACGGCAGATTGCGTTCGGCTGCCATGTTCACCGCGCCGAAATCGTTAGCTTCCAGCAGAAACTCGCCGTTTTCTACATAGCGTTTCAGTTCATTCAGTTCGGACGGTGCCTGCAACAAGGCCAGCGTGGAAATCACCACCTGTTTACCGGATGCGGCCAGCTGACGCGCGACCTCCATCCAGTCATTCACTTTCATCTCACGGCGTTTGGTACAGACGTTTTCACCGAGATAAATGATATCCGCACTGCTGTCCGCTGCGGCCTGATAAAACTCTTCAACCTGCGTTTTCGGCCAGTAGTAAAGAATGGCCCCTAAAGAATATTTCATCATCGTCTCTTCGATTACTGCCACTTGCGGTGATAAGCACCGAGCGTGGTTTGTGTACCTTCAGACATGGAGCCCAGCGTTTTCATCCAGGCGTCATCGGTTTTGAAGTTTTGCGGATCCGCCATACAGCGGTCGATTGCCGCACGCCATACGCGGGCTACCTGACTGACATACGCCGGGCTGCGCTGACGTCCTTCAATTTTCACGGAGGCGATATTGGCGGCGAACAACTCCGGCAATAACTCCAGCGTATTCAGACTGGTTGGTTCTTCCAGCGCATGATATTTCGCACCATCTACCAGATAACGCCCTTTGCACAGGGTCGGATAACCGGCGTTTTCACCTTCGTCATAACGGTCGATCAGCACGTCGTTGAGGCGGGATTCCATGCCCTGCGCCGTTTGCTGCCAGCGAACAAAACGCGCCGGTGAACAGGCACCCACGGTATTTGGCGATTCACCGGTCAGATAGGAAGAAAGATAGCAGCGGCCTTCGGCCATGATGCACAAGCTGCCAAAGGCGAATACTTCCAGCGGCACGACAGTGGTACGGGAAAGCTGACGCACCTGATGCATCGAAAGCACGCGCGGCAAAACAACGCGGGCGACATCAAAGTTACGTTTATAGAAGCGGATGGCTTCATCGTTGGTGGCCGATGCCTGCACCGACACATGGCGCTCAACGTGAGGATATTTATTCGCGGCGTAATCGAGCATGGCGATATCGGCCAGAATCAGCGCATCTGCGCCGAGCTGTGCGGCCATATCCACTGCGCGTTCCCAGCGCTGATAGCCGTCAGGATGCGCAAACGTATTGATGGCGATATGCAGTTTACGGCGGTGACGGTGAACGTAATCCGCAGCTTCCTGCAATTTTTTATCCGTGAAATTCAGTCCGGCGAAATGGCGTGCATTGGTGTCATCTTTCAGGCCGATATACACCGCGTCTGCGCCATTATCGATCGCCGCTTTCAATGCAGGTAAATTCCCTGCCGGGCAAAGTAGCTCCATTCTCGTTCCTTACTGCAACCGGCCAGCCAGAGCTGAGGTTGGTGGGTGATGAAAAGCCAGTTGCCGACGTCATTCATCAGTCAGGGCTTTGATTGGCGAACTATTTTAGAGAAGCAATGGATGCAATATTTTGATTTGAGGCAGTTTCTGCGGCTTTGGAAGGCATACAGCGCCCGGGGAGGTTGTACGTGATGTTTTTCTGTTGCAGTATTTATTGATGTAGACCGCTGAACGTTCCCGGCAATGTGTCAAAATAGGCGGTATAACTGCCTTAAAACTTGCCGAAAAGTTACCGAAAGGAGTAGTGCCAGTGTTGCAAAAACTACGTGCACGTGTGGTCCGTCAGGGACCATCCCTGTTAAGTCTGCCTTTGAAATTCACGCCTTTTGCGTTGCAACGGCAGGTTTTGCAACAGGTACTGAGCTGGCAGCTTCGTCAGGCGCTGGCCGACGGAGAGCTGGATTTCCTTGAAGGCCGCTGGTTGAAAATTGAGGTCAGCGATCTTAGCCTGACCTGGCTGATGTCAGTGCAGGAGAGCAAACTGGTGATCGCTGAACGTGGCGAAGCCGATGTCAGCTTCAGCGGTAATGCAAACGATCTGATCCTGATCGCTGCCCGTAAAGAAGATCCGGACACGCTGTTCTTCCAGCGCCGTCTTCGTATTGAGGGTGATACCGAACTGGGCTTGTACGTGAAGAATCTGATGGATTCTATCGATCTCGATACTATGCCGCTGCTGCTGAAAAATGGCCTGCTGCGCCTGGCCGATTTTGTCGAAGCGGGTCTGCAAGAGGACCGTGAGCCGCAAGCTCCGGTAGCTGAGCCATGTTAATTCGTACTGAAATTCCGGTAGATGCTGCGGGCATTGACCGTTTGTTACGCGCCTCATTCCCGACGGGCGCAGAAGCGGATCTGGTGCAGGAACTGCGCGAAGATGGCCTGCTGACGCTGGGCGTTGTGGCGACCGACGATGAAGGCGGTGTGGTGGGTTATGTTGCTTTCTGCCCGGTCGATATCCGGGGTGAAGACCGCAACTGGGTCGGGCTCGCGCCGCTGGCAGTAGATGAATCTCTGCGCGGTCAGGGGCTGGGCGAAAAACTGGTTTATGAAGGGTTAGATTCCCTGAATGAGTTCAGCTATGCCGCCGTAGTGGTATTGGGTGATCCGGCGTATTACCAGCGCTTTGGATTCAAACCGGCTGCTGCTCATGACCTGCATTGCCGCTGGCCGGAAACGGAAACGGCTTTCCAGCTGTTCACCTTATCAGACGACGCACTGAAAGATGCCAGCGGAGAAGTGGTTTTCCCGTCGGCGTTTAATCGTTTCTGATATCTCAGGGGCAACTTTTTTGTTCAGATAAAACAAAGGCCGGTTTCCGGCCTTTTTCATTTCCCGCTTTCCGTTGTACCCAGATAACTTTCCAGACATTCCGGTGCATTTCTCACCAGCAACTCTTTCTGCGCTTTGCTCAGTTTTTTGACTTTAATCTCCAGCTTTGAAGCCAGTGAACGGTCGCCAGCCGGACAATGAAATGCCAGCGTCAGCTCACCTTTTCCCCGCAATGATTTTGCCCCTTTTCCGCACTGATGCTGGCCTAAACGCCGTGTCACGTCGGTCGTTATGCCGGTGTAAAGCATCCCGGTCGGGGTTCTCAGCATGTATAAAAACCAGTTGGATGGGGCGGACATAAGCTCTGCGTGTCAGGAAATTTTGTGTCAGTTTACCTGAAAGGCACGATATTTATCTGAAAGGCACAACAGAGTGAGGCAAAACATCAACATGGGGCGGTAAACTGACACAAACCAAAATAAGGCGCATGTGATGAATAACCCTGATGACCTGAAACATATTCTGAAGTTTCTAAATAAACAGCATGTGCTGGCGCTGTGTGCCGTTGCGGACGGCGAGATGTGGAGCGCGAACTGTTTTTACGTCACGGATGCAGAAAGCATGACGTTGTATTTCATGACCGAAATGAAAACCCTGCACGGTACGCTGATGGCGAAATCACCGCATATTGTCGGCACGATTGCTCCACATCCGAAAACCATTGCCCTGATTAAAGGCATTCAGTATCGCGGTGAAGCCACCGTGCTTAGCGGTGAAGAAGAAGCGCATGCGCGACATCTTTATTGCAGGCATTTCCCGGTCGCCATCGCCATGAAAGCGCCGGTCTGGGGACTGAAACTCAGTCACATTAAAATGACCGATAACGCGCTGGGTTTTGGCAAGAAACTGCTATGGGACAGGGAAGTTTGAAGAGAAATCGCCCCTTCCGCAGAAGGGGCGCAAGGCTTATGCCGCCAGAATTTTCAGTGATTCACGGTTAAAGGCGGGCAGATCGTCCGGCGTCCGGCTGGTGACCAGCGTGTTATCGTCAACCACGACTTCTTTATCGTAAAACTCTGCACCGGCGTTTTTAACGTCGACGACTACCGGTTTAACCGTTGTGAGTTTTCGGCCACGTATAACATCGGCGCTGATCAGTAGCTGCGGGCCGTGGCAGATGGCGAAAATGGGTTTGCCGCTTTTCGCAAAATCACGGGTGAAATCGACAAATCTGTCGTCACCACGCAAGGTATCCGGCGAATGTCCGCCAGGTAGCAACAGCGCATCGAAGTCAGCCACGTTGACATCATCAATCGATTTATCAATGGTGACTTTCGCCTTGCCCTGTTTGCCTTTGATCACGTTGCCCGCTTTGTTTTCGATGGTAATAACCTGATGGCCAGCTTTTTTATAGGCCTCGGCGGGTGAAGTGAATTCTGAATCCTCAAATTCATCAGTGATGAGTACCGCTATCTTCTTGCTCATGGTTCCTCCTGCTGAGAATGTGTTTTCGTCATACACTACTAAGCCTACAAGCCAGCGGCGGGCTGATCAAACTGGATTCGTCCGAGTCTGCGAAAGTAACAGGAACTGTCTTATAGCGTGATATTTACATTCAGGTAACACTTCAAATATCTGTTCATGCTTTCATGTTTCAGAACCCGTGTTTCAGAATCCATGTTTCAAAATCGCAGCGCGAAAGCCGTTTTTTAAAAGGAAGTGATATGGCAAAAGTTCTTCTGCTGGGCGGAAGTGGCCTGATCGGGCGTGAGCTCTTACGTCTGTTGCAACTTGATCCACGAGTCAGCCGCATCGTGGCACCCAGCCGTCGTCCGCTGCTGCCAGGGAATAAGCTGTTTAATCCGCTCGGCGACAATCTCACGTCACTGGTGGTCGCACTCGATGAGCCGATTGATTTACTGTTCTGCTGTCTGGGCACCACGCGAAAACAGGCGGGCAGTGCGCAGGCATTCCGGGCGGTGGATTACGATCTGGTGGTGGATTGCGCCAAAGCGGCACGCGAACTGGGCGCACGCCATTGTCTGGCTGTGAGTGCTAACGGCGCCGATGCCCGTTCGCGTTTTCTCTATAACCGCACCAAAGGCGAAATGGAGCTGGCGCTGATGCAGCAGGGATGGCCGTTGCTGACATTAGTCAGGCCTTCGTTATTAGTCGGAAAGCGCCATCCGCCGCGTCTTCTTGAGCAACTCAGTGCGCCGCTGTTTAAAATGCTGCCGGGGAAATGGAAAGCGATTGATTCTGATGTGGTGGCGAAAGCATTGCAGGAGCAGGCATTTAATGCCGGATTAGGCGGCATCACCGTGCTGGAATCCAATGAGATCGCCGCCAGTATCGAAGATCTTTAATTCGCGTGATCCGCTGAGCCGGATCCTTGTGATATGGTATCAGGCAAAAAACGCGAATTTTCCTCAGACTGCTTTCAACTCAATATCACGCCAGATCCCTACAGGTATTTTTCTGCGAAAACGTGCAGATCCCTGAAGTCCGGCATCCTTTCTTTCAGTGTTTCATGATCCCAGTCCCACCAGCGGCTGGCTTCGATCCGCCCGATCATCGTGTCATCAAAGCGCATGCCGATCTTTTTCGCTGCCACGCCCGCGACGATCGAATAAGGCTCAACATCTTTCGTGACCACCGCAGACGTGCCGATCACTGCGCCATTGCCGACTTGCACGCCGGGCATCAGCACCGCGTTATGGCCGATCCACACATCGTTACCTACGGTGACATTATGCTCACGCCGCCAGTCGAAAAATCCCTGATCGTCCTCACCGAGTCCGTAGACAGAACTGCGATAGGTGAAATGATGCTGGGCAACGCGCTGATAGGTCGGATGATTGCCGGGATTGATCCGCACATAGGTGGCGATCGACACAAATTTTCCAATCGTGGCGCAGAAGATCTGATTGTTTCCGGCGGTATAAGAGTAATCGCCGATCTGCGTTTCCTCGATGATCGCGTTGTCGGCAATATGCACATACTGACCCAGCGTTGACCGGTTCAGCTCGACCTGCTGACCGATTTTTGGCCGCGAATAATCCTGCTCGTCAGCCAGCGAAAACGGATGAATGATGTCTGTCATAAAATCGCTCATGATGAAGTGACGGGATAAATAAACGCGCTGACCGGCAAGGCAAGAATGGCCAGCAGATGCTGTAAAGTCTCGTGCAACGCACCGTCATTATTCAGCCGGCAGGCAGGGCGTTTTCGTACTCTCTGGCACGCTGAAGACGACCGGCGATTTGCGTCGTATCTTCACGTCCGCGACGCGTCAGGCGTTCAGTCAGTACCGTTTCAGAAACCTGTAAACAAACCGGTACCAGCCGCTGGCCATAGCGCTGGCGGGCTTTTTCCAGATGTGCGCGCGAGCCGTTGACCACCACGTGAAAACCGAGCTGCATCCAGGTGTCTATCTCAATGCCCACGGCGTACCGGTAATGATGCGCATGCCAGTCCATGGCGAATAAACCGTGCTGGCGACGCTGAATAAATTCGGCTTCGCTCAGAGCAATATGGTTTTCCGAACCCGCATCCGCCGGGCGCGTAATATAACGATGCGCAACGGTGACATCGGTGGGCAAATGCTGGCGCAGCGCGTCCAGAAGACTGTCTTTGCCAGAACCCGAAGCGCCCATCAGATAGAGTAAACGACTCATCTCATCTCCCCTCAGAACACCTGAGTGCCCTGACGCCAGACGTTCTGCACAAAAAAGTGATCGCCATGTGCGCGTGCCAGCACCAGATCCGCGCGTTTGCCTTCGGCGATTTCTCCACGATCTTTCAGACCCAGCGCGTTCGCCGGATTACGGGTCACCAGTTTCACCGCCTGCGGCAAACTGAACGCATTGCTCTCATCGTTGGCAATCCGGAAAACCGCGTCGAGCAGGCTGGCGGGATAGTAATCGGAAGAGAGAATATCCAGCAGGCCAAGCGAAGCCAGATGGTGCGCCGCCACGTTGCCGGAATGCGAACCGCCACGCACGATATTCGGTGCGCCCATCAGCACCTGCAAGCCGCTGTTGTGCGAGGCGCGAGCTGCCTCTTCGGTGGTCGGGAACTCTGCAATCACGCTGCCGAGCGCCAGTGATTCTTCAACGTGGGCGGCGGTGGCATCGTCATGGCTGGCCAGCGAAATATGGCGCTTGCGGCAGTGGGCAGCAATCGCTTCACGGTTTGGCTGCGCCCAGCGCCGGGAGAGGGCGATTTGCTCTTCCTGAAAATCGTCCATTTGCTCGTCGTTCATGTGGTATTTACCCTGATAATACTCACGGTATTTCTGCGGCGTAGCGAACTGGCGCTGGCCCGGCGAATGGTCCATCAGAGAAACCAGTGACAGCACCGAGGTATCCATCAGCTTCTCAAACAGCGGCAACGTGGTTTCGTGCGGCAGTTCGCAGCGCAGATGCAGACGGTGCTCGGCGCGGTTCAGCCCGGCGTTCTGGCTGTTCACAATCGCGTCGATCATCTTTTGCAGATTATCCAGACGATGTCCGCCGTCGCGTACGTCACCGACGGCGACGGCATCCAGCACGGTAGTGATCCCGCTGGCGACCATCAGTGCATCGTGGCTGCTCATGGCAGAATGCGCTGGCCAGTCTACTTTTGGTCGCGGCGTGAAAAACTTATCCAGATTATCCGTGTGCAGTTCGATAAAGCCCGGCAGCAGCCAGCCGCCCTGAGCATCCAGCGCCTGCGGCAGCTGACTGCGGTTGTCAGCAAAGGCGCTGATCACGCCGTTTTGCATCTCAAGCGACCCTTCAACCACCTGATCGTCGAGCACCAGTTTGACGTTATTTATGATCATGCGGACATCTCCGGCGCCGTTTCCGGGCTCATTTCATACAAGCGATCGGCAACGCGTTCGCGCACATCTTCATCATGGAAAATCCCGACCACCGCCGCACCGCGCGCTTTTGCCTGCTCGATCAGTGTGACAACGGCGGCACGGTTGGTGGCGTCCAGCGAAGCGGTCGGTTCATCGAGCAACAGCACCGGATAATCGACCACAAAACCCCGGGCGATATTCACGCGCTGCTGTTCGCCGCCGGAAAACGTGGAGGGCGCGAGATGCCACAGACGTTCCGGTACATTCAGATGGCGGAGCAACGCGCTGGCGCGGGCTTCACTTTGTGCTTTATCCACACCCAGTTCCAGCAGCGGCTGCATCACCAGATTCAGTGCGCTGATGCGCGGAATGACCCGCAGGAACTGGCTGACCCAGCCGACCGTATGGCGGCGAACGGCCAGAATATCCCGTGCTTCGGCGCTGACCATATCAATCTGCTGGCCCTGATGCTCGACCCAGATTTTGCCGCTGTCCGGCAGATAGTTGCCGTATAAAGAACGCAGAAGGGTGGACTTTCCGCTGCCGGAATGGCCGTGCAGCACCACGCATTCCCCGGCATTCACGGTCAGGCTGGCATTGCTGAAAACCGGCAATCTGGCGCTGTTCTGGTTATGCAGAACAAAAGTTTTACTGAGATTTTCGACCCTGAGCTTCGTCGTCATTTTGGTCACTCTTTCTCTGAAATTAGGTTAGGAAAGCACGGAAGAAACGAGCAGTTGCGTATACGGATGATGCGGATCGTCGAGCACGCGGTCGGTTAAGCCACTTTCCACTACCTGACCCTGTTTCATCACCAGCAGACGGTGCGCCAGCAGGCGGGCAACCCCCAAATCGTGGGTGACAATCACCACCGCTAGTTGCATTTCCACCACCAGCGTGCGCAGCAGATCCAGCAGACGTGCCTGAACCGAAACGTCGAGTCCGCCGGTCGGTTCATCCATAAACACCAGACGCGGATGCGTTACCAGATTGCGGGCTATTTGCAGACGTTGCTGCATCCCGCCGGAAAACGTAGTCGGCAGGTCATCGATACGGGAAACCGGAATTTCGACATCTTCCAGCCACTGACCGGCCTTCTTGCGGATATCGCCATAATGACGTTCTCCGACGGCCATCAGGCGCTCGCCGATGTTGCCGCCGGCAGAAACCTGACGGCGCAAACCGTCCATCGGATGCTGATGCACCACGCCCCAGTCGGTGCGCAACAGACGGCGGCGATCGCTTTCCGCCATGTCATACAGCGACTGCGCGGCGGCCTGGCCATTGTTGTAGATGACCTGTCCTTCCTGAGGCGCGAGACGGGCAGAAATCGACTGCAACAGCGTGGTTTTACCCGAGCCGGATTCGCCGACAATACCCAGCACTTCTCCCGGATACAGATTGAACGACACATCGCTAAAGCCTTTGCCCGGCGCATAAAGATGAGTCAGGTTATTCACCGACAGCAGCGGTTCGGCGGCAAGATTTAAGGGAGTGGTCATCAGCGGTTAACCTCGTTGGAAGCCTGTTGCTCAACCTGCTGAGCACAAAAATCGGTGTCGGAGCACACGAACATGCGGTTGCCCTGATCGTCGAGCACCACTTCATCGAGATAGCTGTGGTGCGATCCGCAAATCGCGCACGGCTCATCCCATTGCTGAACGGTGAACGGATGATCATCGAAATCCAGGCTCTCAACTTTGGTGAACGGTGGCAGGGCATAAATGCGTTTTTCGCGTCCGGCTCCGAACAACTGTAATGCGGGCATCATGTTCATTTTCGGGTTATCAAATTTCGGGATCGGCGACGGATCCATCACGTAGCGGTCATTCACTTTCACCGGATACGCATAAGTCGTGGCGATATGGCCGAAGCGCGCGATGTCTTCATACAGCTTCACCTGCATCACGCCGTATTCTTCCAGCGCGTGCATTTTGCGGGTTTCGGTTTCTCGCGGTTCGATAAAGCGCAGCGGTTCCGGGATCGGCACCTGGAAAATCAGGATCTGATCTTCCTGCAACGGCGTTTCCGGAATGCGGTGACGGGTCTGGATCAGGCTGGCTTCCACAGTTTTTTCAGTGGTTTTCACCCCGGCGACACTCTGGAAGAACTTGCGGATCGACACGGCATTGGTGGTGTCATCCGCGCCCTGGTCGATCACTTTCAGCACATCTGTTGTGCCGATAACGCTGGCGGTCAGCTGGATCCCGCCGGTGCCCCAGCCGTATGGCATCGGCATTTCGCGACCGGCGAACGGCACCTGATAACCGGGGATCGCCACGGCTTTGAGGATCCCGCGGCGGATCATGCGTTTCGTCTGCTCGTCGAGATAACCGTGGTTGTAGCCGGTCATCGTTTGGGCGACATTATTGTTCATTGGCTGAGTCCTGTTCTTTCGCAGCGCGCAGGCGTTTTAACAACTCCAGCTCCGCCTGGAAATCGACGTAATGCGGCAATTTAAGATGCGAGACAAAACCGGCAGCTTCGACATTATCGGCGTGGGACAAGACAAATTCTTCGTCCTGCGCCGGGCTGCTAATTTGCTCGTTGTATTCACGGGTTTGCAGTGCGCGATCCACCAGCGACATCGACATCGCCTTGCGTTCGGCGCGGCCAAACACCAGCCCGTAGCCACGGGTAAAGTGCGGCGGCTTGTCTTCAGGGGCGACAAAACCGTTCACCATTTCGCATTCAGTCAGCAGGATCTCGCCGATATCAATGGCAAAACCCAGCTCTTCCGGCACGATCTCGACGGTGAGCCAGCCGGTGCGGATTTCACCGGCAAACGGATGTGTGCGGCCATAGCCGCGCTGGGTGGAATAACTCAGTGACAGCAGAAAACCTTCGTCGCCACGCACCAGCTGTTGCAGACGTGCCGCACGGGACGCCGGAAATACCGGCGGCGTGCGGGTGATGTCTTCCGGTTCGGTACCGTCATCTTCTTCCTGTACCGCCAGCTGTTGTTGCGTCAGCAAATCAAACACATGGCCGCAATCTTCCGGCTGTGGTTCATCGGCAATCGGGGTGAACGGCGCCTCGCCTTCGGCCAGCAGCGCGAAATCCAGCAGGCGGTGGGTGTAATCGTAAGTCGGGCCGAGCACCTGCCCGCCGGGCAAATCTTTGTAGATAGCAGAGATACGGCGTTCGAGGCGCATCGCCTGAGTCTTCAGCGGCTCGCTGGTCGCCAGACGTGGCAGCGTAGTGCGGTAAGCGCGCAGCAGGAAAATCGCTTCGACCAGATCGCCACCGGATTGCTTGATCGCCAGTGCGGCCAGCTCACGGTCGTAAATTCCGCCTTCGCTCATCACCCGGTCAACGGCTAAACCCAGCTGTTGTTCAATCTGTTCGCAGCCGAGTTCATTCACATCGGTATTGCCGCGGCGCTCATGCGCCAGCAGCTGATGGGCGGCGGCAATCGCCTTCTCACCCCCTTTAACGGCGACGTACATCAGCACACCTCCACGCGCGTGGTGCGCGGTACGGCAATCAGTTCTTCGCCACAGGTGAACATAAAGTCCAGACCCAGCGGGAAACGGTGAGGGCGGTTAAGCAGATAATCACGAACAGAATCAGGCAACTGCGGTGAAATCGTGCGGCTGCTCTCGATGCCCGGCCCGCGCAGACGCAGCGGCGTGCCGCCGGTCAGACTTTCCAGCTGCACAATCACGCTGGTCGCCAGCTCCGGCGACATCTCATCACCGCACGGGAAAGCCAGCAGCGTGGCGCTGTCGAGCGCCGGATCGGCCAGCGCAAAACTGACGGCAGAAGGGTCATCGGTGAGCACTGCACCGGTATGGAAGCGCAGGTTCTTGCGCAGGATTTCATCGTTAAGCGAGGCACTCAGCCACAGCGGCGTGTCGTTATCGATAAGCGTCAGCAGCACGCAGGCGCTGGCAGAACCTAACGCCCCGAAGCCGGGCATAACTGGCAACTGCACGCTGACGCCGGGTTCGCTTAACGCTTTGAGAATACGACGAAAACTGTACTGTGCATCCGCAACCGGATGTTGAAAACTGGCAACAAGTGACATGAATTACTCTCCGCGAACCAGGGTAAAGAAATCGACGCGGCTGGAAGCCACTTCACGGGCGCGTTGCTGGCGGCGTTCCTGTTGCAGAGCAGCCAGCGGCGCTATCACACGTTTGTGCAGCAGTTCGTCCATGCCCTGCATTTGCAGCAAGGCATCAATGACCGCGCACAGTTCGGCGTGGGACTTATTGCGCCCGCTGACGTAGCTGTAGCCGTAGATACCGCCGTCTAACTGAATGACGGCGCGGGTGACGGTCATATCGCCCATCACAAAACGTTTGCCTGTGCCGCCCATGCGCCCCTGAAGCTGGGTCAGACCGGTTTCAGCAGCGCGGAGTCGTTCAAATTGCGGGGATAAATTCAGCGGTTGCCAGTGGGCGAGCAGCTCATCGGGACGGCTGTGAGCCAGCACCGACATCCAGCGCTGGCGGGTTTGCAGGTGATCCATTCAGTGCTCCATGGTCAGTTCGATCATGTCGGCACGCGTCAGGCTGACGGAATATTCCGCCACCGAATCGCTGCCTTCACAAATGTTCAGGGTGCGGACACACAGCAGCGGTGCCTGCGGGACGATTTCGAGTAATTTGCTCTCTTTTGCCAGCGCGCGGCGGGCATTAATGCGGGTGGTACGGCGGCTGAGTTTTTGCTTAATCTCTTCGCGGATAAAATCGTGCAGCGAGCCGTTATGGAAGTTTTGCAATGCAGGCCACCAGTCGAGATCGGGCAGATAGTGATCAATCACGCAGACCGGCACGCCGTTCACGCGGCGCAGGGTACGCAGATGAATAACGGTGTCGCCTTCCTGACGCGACAGCGCCGCCGCGACGTGATCGGTGGCCGGACGCAGCACCGCCAGCAGACGTTCGCTTGTCGGATGGCTGCCCTGATCCAGCAGGTTCTGGCTGAAACGCGCCTGCGAATGCAGCGGATAATCGTAAGGACGCATCAGCACCAGCGTGCCAATACCCTGACGGCGTTGCAGCCAGCCGCGATCGACCAGCTCATCCACCGCACGGCGCAACGTATGGCGGTTCACCTGAAAACGTTCGGCAAGCTGTTGTTCCGGCGGCAGATAATCGCCGCAGCGGTAACCGTTACGCAGTTCCTGTTCCAGTTCGGCAGCGATTTGCTGATACACCGTGGTGTGACTGGTCGGATGTCTAGATAAGTTCATCACAATGAATACCTCGCACGGGACAAACGGGCAGTGACAGAGAAAAGTTGAAAGCGGTATGAAAGAGCCATGATGTAAACCTCAGTGTGGCGTTGGCTTCATCTTGGGCGTGCTAAATGACAATTGGGTGAAGCTCTGGTTGCAGGAAAATGAAGAGTTGGAAGGCGTCTCGCAAGAATGAAAGAGGGGGATTTACGGGATGAACAGTACAAATTACACTCTGGTTGTCGGATGTTTTTTTAAACATTAATTACAAAAGGACTTTATATGTCAGAAGCACTCAATCGTGAATTCAATGATTTACCTGTTACGTTAATACCCGAAACACCTGCGCAGAAATGGAGGCGTGAAAATCAAAAAGGAATTGAGGCGATAAATAAATACGTCGAAGAACATGGTTCGTTTTCTGATTATCAGCGTGCATTTTGATGGAGCAATACGCTGTTTATGAAAACAAAGGAGACGGAAAGGTAGCGTATCCTTTTTTGCTGAATATCCATCATTCGGCTGCGAGTGGGTTCGGTAATACGGTAATGATTCCGTTGGTGCCACTGCTCGAATTAATAGACTTTCCGCCAAAAAAACTTTGTCCTTTGCTTAAGATTGAGCAAGAGCAGTATGTGGCAATGACGCATATGCTGGGGGGCGTTAAGTCACGAGAAATTGGCGATCAGGTCAGGCAGCTCGACGGGGAAATCTATGAAGTGAAAAATGCCTTTGATTTTTTACTGAATGGAATTTGAACCGGATGTGAGGGGAATAATTTCCCCTCTGAAAGCATTAACGCAAATAATGGATCACCTGATTATCGCTGCCGCGCCAGATAAGTGCAGGGTCTTTCAGTTCCTGCACAAATTTCCCGTCGACCAGCACGTTGATTAACGCCACGACTTCCCGCTGTTCAGCGCTCAGTTCCCCGAGCGTATAACCCGTCCACATCCACACATCTTTGCCCGGACACTCTGCCTGCACGCGTAACAATAGCTGGCGCACCGCAGAAAGATTTTGCGGATGCAGCGGATCGCCGCCGGACAGCGTTAAACCCTGACGCGGGATCACCGTGTTTTGCAGATCGGCGATAATGCGGTTTTCGTCTTCCTGCGTAAAAGGTTTGCCGGAGTCCAGCCGCCAGGTGCTTTTGTTATAGCACCCGCGGCATTCGTGGACGCAGCCGGAAACGAACAGCACGCAGCGTGTTCCCGGCCCGTTCACCACATCAATCGGGTAATACTGATGGAAGTTCAAAGTATTAACCCAGCTGACCGTTACCCAGATGTTTAATCCGGCGCTTCACTTCTTCCTGCTTACCGGCGTTAAACGGACGGGCATCCGGGCTGCCGAGATAACCACACACGCGGCGGGTGACTGACACGCGGGAAGGTTCGTGATTGCCGCATTTCGGGCAGGTGAATCCTTTGCTGGTGCATTCGAATTCGCCGGTATAGCCGCAGTCGTAGCATTCATCGATTGGCGTGTTGGTGCCGTAATACGGCACGCGGGTATAACTGTAATCCCACACGTCTTCCAGCGCTTTCAGATTGTGTTGCAGGTTAGGGTATTCGCCATAGCAGATGAAACCGCCGTTGCTGAGTGGCGGATACGGCGCTTCGAAGTCGAGTTTTTCGTACGGATTTACTTTCTTCTCGACGTCCAGATGGAAGCTGTTGGTGTAGTAACCTTTATCAGTCACACCGGCCACCAGCCCGAATTCGGCTTTATCCAGACGACAGAAGCGGTCGCACAGGTTTTCGCTCGGCGTGCTGTACAGGCTGAAACCGTAGCCCGTTTCGTCTTTCCAGCTTTCGGTTGCCGCTTTCAGACGAGCCACAATCGCCTCGGCTTTTTCGCGTAACTGGCTGGCGTCGAACACGTGGGTCTGGTTGCCGAACAGCGCGTTAATGGTTTCATGCACGCCAATGTATCCGAGCGAAATCGAGGCACGACCATTTTTGAAGATGCCGGAAATATCGTCGTCAGCTTTCAGGCGCACACCGCACGCACCTTCCATGTACAGGATTGGCGCCACGCGGGCTTTGATGCCTTCCAGACGTGCAATACGGGTCATCAGGGCTTTCTTCGCCAGCAGTAAACGCTCGTCGAGCAGTGTCCAGAACGCCGCTTCGTCGCGGTTCGCTTCCAGCGCGATGCGCGGCAGGTTCAGGCTGATCACGCCGATATTATTGCGGCCCTCGTGGATCATCTCGCCATTTTCTTCATACACGCCCAGGAAACTGCGGCAGCCCATCGGCGTTTTGAACGAACCGGTGACTTTCACCACCTGATCATAATTGAGGATGTCCGGGTACATACGCTTGCTGGCGCATTCCAGTGCCAGTTGCTTAATGTCGTAGTTGGCGTCACCGGCTTTATGATTCAGGCCGTCACGGATGGCAAATACCAGTTTCGGGAATACAGCGGTTTTGCGATTTTTGCCCAGTCCGGCAATGCGGTTACGCAGAATTGATTGCTGGATCAGGCGCGATTCCCACGATGTGCCGAGGCCAAAACCGAAGGTGACAAACGGCGTCTGGCCGTTGGCGGTGTGCAGGGTATTGACCTCATATTCCAGCGACTGGAAGGCGTCATAACACTCTTTTTCGGTACGGCTGTGAGCAAAGCCATCCGCATCCGCAATCTGCCACTCTTCGGCAGTCTGACGATGTTTATTGAAGCTGGCGGTGACGAACGGTGCCAGGACTTCATCAATACGGTTAATGGTCGTGCCGCCGTAAATATGGCTGGCGACCTGCGCGATAATCTGCGCGGTGACAGCCGTAGCGGTAGAAATAGACTTTGGCGTGTCAATTTCCGCATTACCCATTTTGAAACCGTGATTCAGCATGCCTTTAAGGTCGATCAGCATGCAGTTAAACATCGGGAAGAACGGGGAATAATCGAGGTCATGATAATGGATTTCGCCACGCTCATGCGCCAGCACGACATCACGCGGTAAAATATGCTGTTTGGCGTAATGCTTGGCGACAATACCCGCCAGCAGGTCACGCTGGGTCGGGATCACTTTGCTGTCTTTGTTGGCATTCTCGTTGAGCAGCGCCATGTTGCTTTGTTCAACCAGACCGCGGATTTCCTGATTCAGGCGGCCACGCATTTCACGTTTCACATCGCGGTCATGGCGGTATTCGATATAAGCGCGTGCCAGCTTTTTATGCGGACCTGCCATCAGCTGATTTTCAACCGCATCCTGAATATCGTGGATATCTACACGAGCCTGATCTTGCAGACTTTCCGCCACCACGCGGGCAACCTGAGCGCAATAATCCACGCTGTCGATACCGGCAGCAGCAGCCGCGCGTTGCACGGCTTGTTTAATCAGAACTTCATCGAAAGGGACCTGGCAACCATCCCGCTTGATCACGATGGGCTGCATTGTTGTGGATTTTGCGGGTACGGTTTCCAGTCTGTCTGCCTTCACAATGTCACTCCTATTGGGCGGATCCCGCGCCCCACAAGGCTTACAGGCCGGTTGTGTGGCTTTTGCAGAAAACCGCTATATATTGGGTTGGGTGTGTACTATACACACTAGATGTAGCATTCACGCGAGTGATAATTCCCGTTTTATTGACCTGAAACAAAGAATTTTTTTGGCGGAAGAATTGATGACCAACTGTAAGTTCTGGCCTGAGTTTTGCGTGTTGTTTTATAAGGAGATGCATAAAAAACAAACGGGCCAGACACGAATGTGACTGACCCGGCAGAACAGAAATTTCAGATTATTCGGTGAGCTGCCAGAGGGATTCGTACGGACGAAGCGTTCCGGAAACCGCAGGGGATGCGTAATTACTCAGCAGCGTGCTGCCGGGGAATTCCGGCAATGTGAAGGCCTGATCCTGTGCGCTCATGTTTGCCATCACCCGCAGGGTTTTGCCGTCTGCCGTGCGGGTATAGCACCAGAGTTGCGGATGCTCCGGCAGCAAATCCTGATAATCGCCCCCGGTCAGTACCGGCAGCGTTTTGCGCAGTCGGATCAGTTGCTGATAGAGATAAAAGACCGAGTCTTTATCCGCCAGTGCCTGTTCGGTATTGATGTCCTGCGCGTTGTGGCTGACGGAAATCCACGGTGTGCCGGTGGTAAATCCGGCCTGTTCTCCGGCGTTCCATTGCATCGGCGTGCGCGAATTATCCCGTGATTTCTTCGCCAGAATGCGTAACAGCTCTTCGTTGCTGCGCCCGTCGGATTTCAGTTCGGCAAACATATTCAGACTTTCCACATCGCGATATTGTTCGAGATGTTTAAAGCCAGGATTGGTCATGCCGATTTCTTCGCCCTGATAGATATACGGCGTGCCCTGCAAACCGTGCAGCACCATCGCCAGCATTTTGGCAGACGTCGTGCGCAGTGCCCCTTCATCACCAAAGCGCGACACAATGCGCGGCTGATCGTGATTACACCAGAACAGCGCATTCCACGCATGCCCGTGCATTCCCTGCTGCCATTCGCGGAAAATCTGCTTGAGCTGGACGAAATCCGGCGGCGCATCCGTCCATTTTTCGCCGTTCGGATAATCCACTTTCAGATGATGAAAGTTAAAGGTCATCGACAGTTCGCTGCCGTCGTTAGCGGCGTAGCGGCGGCAATGCTCAAGCTTCGTTGAAGACATCTCGCCGACCGTCATCAGCCCGAGCGGTTTGAACACATCGCGGCTGAACTCCTGCAGGAACTCATGAATGCGCGGGCCGTCGGTATAAAAACGGCGGCCATCACCGGCATCGTCGGACGGGAAGTCCTGCTGTTTTGAAACCAGATTAATCACGTCCAGACGCAGTCCGTCGACGCCTTTATCCGCCCAGAACTGGCAGACTTTTTTCAGCGCCTCGCGCACCGGCGGGTATTCCCAGTTGAGATCCGCCTGCTCGGTAGCGAACAGATGCAGATAATACTGCCCGCTGGTTTCATGCCACTGCCAGGCGCCACCACCGAATTTAGAACGCCAGTTATTCGGCGGGCCGCCTTCGGTCGCGCTGTCACGCCAGATATAAAACGGGCGGAACGGACTGCCCGGATCCTGCGACTGGCGGAACCATTCGTGGTGCGTCGAAGTATGGTTAAACACCATATCCATTACGATGCGGATCCCGCGCTGATGCGCCTCTGCGGTCAGCCGCTCGAAGTCTTCCAGCGTGCCGAAAGCCGGGTCAATCTCGCAGTAATCCGCTACGTCGTAGCCGTTATCAATCTGCGGCGACAGGTACATCGGCGTCAGCCACAGGGCATCGACGCCCAGTGTTTTCAGGTAATCCAGACGTTGCGTAATACCGTTGATATCACCGGTGCCGCTGCCCGTAGTGTCCTGAAAGCTCTTTGGGTAAATCTGGTAAATCACGCCGTTTTTCCACCACGGCAATTCGCTGTTCATTCCATTTTCCTTCTTAAATTTCTTACACCACTGCCAGTTCGCCACGGCGGGCTTTGCGCTGATAAACCAGCACGGTCAGGATAATCGGCACCACAATCGCCACCAGCATGGCCAGTGCGTAGATGCTCCAGAACTGCGGTTTGATGGACAGAATGCCCGGCAATCCGCCGACGCCAATACCGTTAGCCGTGACGTGGAACAGGCCGCAAATCAGACCGGCAAACGCCGAGCCGATCATCGCGCACAGCATCGGGAAGCGGTATTTCAGGTTGATCCCGTACATCGCCGGTTCAGTTACGCCGAGGAAGGCTGAGATGGCGGCGGGCACGGAAATCTCACGTTCGTTGTGTTTACGGCTGACGATAATCACGCCGACGACTGCGGCTGCCTGCGCAATGTTGGAGAGGGCGATCAGCGGCCAGACCGGCGTTCCGCCAGTGCTTTGTACCATCTGCATATCGATGGCGAGTGTGGTCTGATGCACGCCGGTAATGACCAGCGGCGCATAGAGGAAACCAAACAGCGCGGCACCGATCGGCGCGAGGCTGCCGGTCATGATGAATTTCACTGCGAAAGCCACGCCGTCGCCAATCATGCGGCCAAACGGCCCGATCAGCGTGTGCGCCAGGAACACGGCAATAATCAGTGAGCTGACCGGAACAATCACCAGATAAAGGTAATTAGGGATAATGCGTTTCAGGCCATTTTCGATGACCGCCAGCGCCATACCCGCCAGAACGGAAGGAATGACCTGCGCCTGATAACCCACTTTTTCGATGGTGAACCAGCCGAAATTCCACACTTCAGGGATTTGCTGCCCGAGGTTGTAGGAGTTCATTAACTGCGGCGACACCAGCGTGATACCGAGCACGATGCCGAGGATTTCGGTACCGCCCATTTTTCTGACCGTTGACCAGCAGACCGCCACCGGCAGGAACATAAACACAGCTTCGCCGAGCAGCCACAGGAAATCGTAAATCGACTGCCACAACGGGTGCATCTGCGCCAGCGTCTGGCCATCGCTCATCGGGATTTCACCGATAACGTTACGGAAACCGAGAATCAAACCGCCGCTGATCAGCGCCGGTAACAGCGGGAAGAAGATTTCAGCGAAATGAGAAATGCTGCGCTCAAACCAGCTCATATTCTGGCGGGCGGCGACTTTTGCCTGTTCTTTTCCGGCCGCACTTTTACCGGTGCTGGCAATCAGGACTTTATAGTAATCATCCACTTCCGGCCCGATAACGACCTGGAACTGACCGGCATTGGTAAAGCAGCCTTTGACCATCGGCAGGGCTTCGAGACCTTTCGGGTCGGCTTTGGACGGGTCATTGAGGACAAAACGAAGACGCGTAATGCAGTGAGTCACCATCGCGATATTGTCGCTGCCGCCAACGAGGGCGATCAGCTGATCAACATCCTGTTGCTTAACTTTGCTCATAGGGAATGGCCTGTGATTTTGCGTAAGTGTGTAGGGTACGGTTCAAGCATAGCGAAGGTGATGGGAACTTGTCCGGGAACGTTCCCGGTTTTGCCGGAACGATCACAAAGTTTCTGCTTTTGGGAAAGGCAAGGTCAGAAAATTGGGGGATTCAGAAAGCAAGCTTTCCGGGGATGATCAGCTGCTGCACGGCCGCAGATACGCTGAGCTGTGCCAGCAGTTGTTTAGCCGCCGCTTCGCCGCCTGCGCCATAACCGAGTTCTACGGAATACGATTCCGGGAACAGGAAATGCAGCAGCGGGTTGTTACCGATACCGCATACCTGGATGTCGCGGATTTGCTGCTGTTGCAGGTATTTCTGTGCGCCGATAGCGATAGTATCGGAGGCACAAATTACCGCCTGGACATTGCTTTTCAGCAATTGCGGGATCAGATCAAAACCGCTCTGATAGGTGAGTTCACCCAGCGCAATGTGCGGTGTCAGGCCGTTCTCCTGACAAAATGCCCGGTAGGCTTCGCTGCGGCGCTGGCCCGTCGTGGTGTCCTGCGGGGAAACGCCAATAAAGCCAATGTTGCGCAGGTTATGTGCCATCAGCTTTTGCATCAGCAACTGCACCGCCCCCGCATCGTCGTAACACACGGACGACAGCCCCGGCATATCACGTGCCAGCATCACCATTTTGTCCTGCCACGGCGTCAGCATCTGCGCCGATAAACCGGTAAAACCAAACAACACCACGCCGTCGATATTGCGCTGTTTCAGCACCTGCAAATGCTCTTTAACACGTTCGGTGCTGAACTGACTTTCCAGCACAATCGGATCGTAACCTTGCTGATAAAACAGTGGCAGCATGGCGCGGACGGCCTGATTTTCTGACGGAGAGTCGAGGCGTGAAACAATGATCGCCACGATTTTATCGCTGAACCCGCGCATTGCCCGCGCTGATTTCGACGGGCTGAAATGTTCCTGCTCAATCACCTGTAATACCCGTTCGCGGGTTTGCGGACTGACATTGCCTTCGTTATTCAGGACGCGGGAAACTGTGGATTTACCGACGCCGCTCAGGCGCGCAATGTCATTTATGGTCAGGCGATTTTGCATAGTTATTTTGTATGGTTAAGTGAGATCAGGTTTAAGTTCGGTTGTAGTAAACAGGTTTATAATCCGCGGAAAATACGCCTGAGGCGTAGTTAACAGCTCTACCCTAACGGATTTTTATACCCGATGCGTATGAATTTCCAGACCGTTCCTTACCGGAGGTGAAAACCCATGGAACCCGACCCCAATTCTGTAGGTCCGTTGTGATCCGGTAAGCACCCGCTTTTGCTGCTGCTTACCGTGACATTAAATGTTATCAGGTAAGCGGTGGTGTACGTCTGTTCGTTCGCCCCTGTTTTGTTATAACCCTTTTGCCCGTCTGCGGTCGTTTTGCCGTGGGCGCAATAAGGTGCGAATGATGTTCAAAGATTTCACCTCCCGGCTGCTCAGCGCGCTCAGCCGCAACTTACCGCGCCGTTTAGTCCGTCGCGATCCGATGCTCGAAAACGTGCCAGGCCGCGCTGCACAGGCTGTTCCTGCGGCGATGGCTGCACATTGTCAGGCGTGTGCCCGCGCCACCGAAGACCAGCTGTACCTGCAATTTGCCAGCCATCCGGAAGGGCTGACCGCGCAGGAAGCTGACGCGATCCGCGACGTTTCAGGCCTCAATCAGACCGGCGATCAGCAGCCTGCACCGTGGTGGCTGCACCTGTGGCACTGCTACCGCAATCCGTTCAACCTGCTGCTGACTGTGCTCGGGCTGGTGTCTTACGCCACCGACGATTTAACGGCGGCGCTGGTGATTGGCGCGATGGTGTTTATTTCCACCTTTATGCATTTCATTCAGGAAGCGCGCTCCAACAAAGCTGCCGATGCGCTAAAAGCCATGGTCAGCAACACCGCCACGGTGTTGCGCAGTGACGCGCAAACCGGGCGCAGCGAAACGGTAGAAACCCCGATCAGCCAGCTGGTGCCGGGTGACCTGATCAAGCTTTCTGCGGGGGATATGATCCCGGCAGATTTGCGCATTCTCTCCGCCAAAGACTTGTTTATCAGCCAGGCGGCGCTGACCGGTGAATCGCTGCCGGTCGAAAAACACGCCTGCGAGAAAAAACCGGTTGCGGCGGATCCGCTCGAACTGAACACGCTGTGCTTTATGGGCACCAACGTGGTCAGCGGTACGGCGATTGCGATGGTGATCGCCACCGGCGGCAAAACCTGGTTCGGTCAGCTGGCCGAACGCGTGGTGCAGGAAGATACCCAGCCGAATGCGTTCCAGGCAGGTATCAGCAAAGTCAGCTGGCTGCTGATCCGCTTTATGATGGTGATGACGCCGGTGGTACTGGTGATCAACGGCTACACCAAAGGCGACTGGTGGGAAGCAGCGCTGTTTGCGCTCTCCGTGGCGGTCGGGCTGACGCCTGAAATGCTGCCGATGATTGTTACCTCGACGCTGGCGAAGGGCGCGGTGAAACTCTCCCGCCAGAAAGTGATCGTCAAACGTCTGGACGCTATCCAGAACTTTGGCGCGATGGACATCCTCTGCACCGATAAAACCGGCACGCTGACGCAGGATAAAATTGTGCTTGAGCGCCACACTGACGTCCTCGGTGTGACCAGCAACGACGTGCTGCATCTGGCGTGGCTGAACAGCCATTACCAGACCGGCCTGAAAAACCTGCTGGATGTTGCCGTGCTGGAAGCGGGCGATGCCGGTCCGGTGCATAACTCGCTGAAAGTGGATGAAATTCCGTTTGATTTCGACCGTCGCCGCATGTCCGTGGTGGTCGCCGAAAACGATCATAATCACCGCCTGATTTGCAAAGGCGCGCTGGAAGAAATGCTGTCGATATGCACGCTGGTGCAGCTCAACGTTGAGATTGTGCCGCTGACCGATGTACTGCTCGCGCGCATCCGCCGCATTACTGATGACCTGAATCAGCAGGGGCTGCGCGTGGTGGCGGTGGCACATAAAGTGATGCCATCACGCACGCAGGGGTACGGCGTGACCGATGAATCCAGCCTGATTCTGGCCGGGTATATCGCGTTCCTCGATCCGCCAAAAGAAAGCACCGCACCGGCGCTGGAAGCGTTGCAGCGTAAAGGCGTCACCGTGAAAATTCTCACCGGCGATAACCCGCTGGTGGCGCGTAAGGTCTGCAAAGATGTCGGATTACATGCAGAAACGGTTCTGATCGGCAGCGATATCGATGCACTCGACGATGTGCAACTGCTGAACGTCGCCCGCGAAACCACGGTGTTTGCCAAACTGACGCCGATGCACAAAGAACGCATTGTGCGCGTGCTGCGCGGTGAAGGGCATGTGGTCGGCTTTATGGGCGACGGCATTAACGATGCACCGGCGCTGCGCGCGGCAGACATTGGCATTTCCGTGGATTCGGCGGTGGATATCGCCAAAGAAGCGGCGGACATTATTCTGCTGGAAAAAAGCCTGATGGTGCTGGAGCAGGGCGTGACAGAAGGGCGCAGAACCTTTGCCAACATGCTGAAATACATCAAGATGACCGCCAGTTCTAACTTCGGTAATGTGTTCAGTGTGCTGGTGGCCAGCGCCTTCCTGCCGTTCCTGCCGATGTTGCCGCTGCATCTGCTGATCCAGAATCTTATCTACGATGTGTCACAGGTAGCGATTCCGTTTGATAACGTTGATGAGGAGCAACTGGCAAAACCGCAGCGCTGGAATGCGGGTGACATTGGCCGTTTTATGGTGTTCTTCGGGCCAATCAGTTCCGTGTTCGACATCCTGACCTTCAGCCTGATGTGGTGGGTGTTCCAGGCCAATACGGTGGAGGCGCAGACGCTGTTCCAGTCCGGCTGGTTCATTGAAGGGCTGCTGTCGCAGACGCTGATTGTGCATATGATCCGCACCCGCAAAGTGCCGTTTATTCAGAGCCGCGCCTCCTGGCCGTTGTGCATCATGACGCTGATGGTGGTAGTCACCGGTATCGCGTTGATCTACTCGCCCGTTGCCGGATTCCTGCAATTGCAGGCGCTGCCGCTGAGCTATTTCCCGTGGCTGATCGCGATTCTTGCGGGCTACATGGTGCTGACGCAGTGCGTGAAAGGCTGGTTCGTGCGTCGTTACGGCTGGCAGTAATCGTTTCGCGTTAAATATTAATCATACAGGCGGTGATTGTTAACTCAGTCACCGCCTTTATTTTATCCAGCGACTATAGTAATTCCTTTAGCTTCAGCGGGCTAAGATGGTGCGCTTTTTACTCTGAGGAATTTCACCGATGTTATTGCCTTTCCGTCGTACCCTTCTGGCTTCATCCCTGTTTCTCACCTTTTCCGCTTTTGCCGCGCCAGCCGGGGATTTACCGCTGATGCCATGGCCGGATATCAAACTCTAATGCAAGTGATTTATTTTATATGTTTCGTTTAAAGAAATTCTAATAAGTGTGTATTTTACACAATAAGTGAACTTTCAAATAACAAAAATCAAGAACAAGTAATGTCAGGTTAGTCAGTAACGAGTGAGTAATGTGATTGAATGCTTGTTGGTGAAAAAGGGTTGAGGGAAGGCAATAGTATAGTAAGGCGTACAGACCGAAGTCCGCGTAATGAATTTCCGTTCCTTGGCTACGCCATCACTCATAAGCATTTTTGTAAAACGTTGGTAGATGTATACGCCGTATGAATTAATATATCAAAACGAGTGATTCAGTATTAATTGGTGCCCGACTAAACTGGGCTTTTTTGCCAGAACTCCATTGTAAGTAAAAAATCTAGTGCGTACGTGTATAATGCAATACCATTAGGATGGGAATGAATCATAACTAAGGGACTAATATGGCTGACATTGATGATATATCCACGCGCATTGCTGGGATTATTCTTTCCCCCGAATCAGTAAATGGCCTCATAAACGGTGCGTTCACCGTGCCGCTTGATATGGGCTATATGGTATATGGTGTGTTTGATACAGGCTCACGGTTCAGGCGTGAAACAGCTAGAATTAGAATGGCTGGCGCTATAAGAAACGATATCTTGAATTATGACCATATCATAGATGCGATTAAGATAATTTTAACATCTACGTTACCGAAACAGAGCAGGATAATATTTATAGAGGCGTAATTACATCATTTGTGGGAAGGATGGGGACTAATACAATCATGGCTATGATAACGGCTGCAGTATTAGAAAGAGTTTCTTTTATCTCAGCTACATTTAAATCAAAACCCAAAGCTGTATTAACTGGAACGTTGTTAATTGGTGGTATGACTGAGCGCTCAATACGAACCTCTGAACGGTTGGAGGCTGAGAACCCAGAAATATATAATTTATTGAGTGCGAAAGACTATGACCTCCTTTACTTCTTATTTGAGCCATCCGTTCAACCTTTTGTAGATGCGATGCATATCAGAATAACGCAAGGCGAACCTACATTCAGAAAAATAATTGAGTTGGTGAGGAAGAAAATAAATGCCTAAAGACGGGGTGTTTTTTAAAGTCATTAATATGATTCTTACTGCAACCGAAAAAATAGTTGCTTTTATAATTTATTATTTATTTGAGTTCGCATTTGCACCCTTGATGATATTTGGGCCAATACTTTGCATTATATACATCGAGCCGTGGCCGATGAAGTTTGTAGGTATAGGAGCCTGGCTAATATTTCTATACATCTTGTACAAAGTGATTGATAAAATCACAGGCAGAGAAAAACGTAATAATTAACTTTATAAGGATATAACATGTCAATTCCAGCTTATTTATTTCTAACAGATGAAAATAATTCTCCGATTATTGGCGGCTCGTTGGTTTCTGGCCGCGTGGGTGCCATTGAGTTGAAATCGTTTGCTCACCACCTTTCTATACCCTGCTGCGGGCACACGGGGAGACTGACGGGTACACGCGTACATGAGCCCATCAACATTCAAAAAGAGTTCGATAAAGTCACCCCGTTGCTATACCGCGCTCTCACAAATAACCTGGTATTGAAATCTGCAACAATAAAGATGTATCAAATAATGGATTCAGGCATGGAACATGAGTATTTCAATATTCTGTTAGAGAACGTGAAGATCACTGCGATCACTCCAACGCTCCATCCTGGCGGCACAACGGGAACGCATCTGGAAAACATTCAGCTACGTTATGAGGCGATTAACTGGAAGCACTGCGACGGTAATATCATACACAAAGATAAATGGAATGAGAGGGCCACAGCGTAGCATTGCCTGCCAAAGCTCATCTTTGGTCAGTTGGACGGGCTCGTAATCGGAGTGGAGGTATGCCGATGGAAATAAGCTTTGATAATCTTCATTGAAAATAAACAGGTAAAATAATGAATGGACGTGATATCCGCCCATTCATTATTCCTGATTAATGCTATGACTTTCGCGTATTGTTTAGATCGTTACGACGGTTCACCCAGGTGTTAATCAGCAGGGTGATGATCAGAATCGACGCAATCACACCCAGCGAAATCCCTACCGGAATGTGGAACACGTCGAGCAGCAGCATTTTGATACCGATGAAAATCAGGATCACCGCCAGACCGTATTTCAGCATTGAGAAACGTTCCGCCACGCCTGCCAGAAGGAAGTACATCGCACGCAGGCCGAGGATCGCAAACAGGTTAGACGTCAGCACAATGAACGGGTCGGTGGTCACGGCGAAGATAGCCGGGATACTGTCGACCGCGAAAATCACGTCGCTCAGCTCGACCATAATCAGCACCAGCAACAGCGGGGTGGCGAACAGAATACCGTTGCGGCGTACGAAGAATTTCTCGCCCTGCAAATCGTCGGTCATACGCATTTTACTGCGCAGCCAGCGGATCATCGGTTTCTCGCCCACTTCTCCGTCGTCATCTTTCGCCAGTGCCATCTTGATACCGGTGAACAGCAGGAACGCGCCGAACACGTACAAGATCCAGCTGAATTGCCCCACCAGCCAGCTACCCGCGAAAATCATACCGGTACGCAGGACGATGGCGCCAAGTACGCCGTAGACCAGCACGCGGCGTTGCAGGTTGGCCGGAATGGAGAAGTAGCTGAACAGGATCAGCCAGACGAAGACGTTATCGACCGCCAGGGCTTTTTCCAGCAGATAGCCGGTCAGGAACATCGTGGCTTTGGCGTCGGCGACTTCACGGCCAAATTCGCCGTTGAGATACCACCAGAAGCCGAAGTTGAACAGCAGCGACAGGCCAATCCACACCAGCGACCACATCGCGGCACTTTTCATACTCATGGTTTGCGCGCCTTTGCGACCCTGCAACAGCAGGTCGAACGCGAGCATAATTATCACTACCACGGCAAAAGAGCCCCATAAAATCGGGTTGCCTACGGAGTTCATCATTACGGTATCCTCGAAAAAACATCAAAAAAAAACGGCCAGCGTCGGAAGACGTTAGCCGCTCATTTTTTGAGCTGTGAGCAAACCTCGCCGTCCGGCAAGGTCTCACTTACAACCCGTTTCCCCTTCATCCTTCGAGCCGCAGGGTTGTTGGCTGCGTTCGCTCACCCGAATCACTGACCTGTGTCAGCTCATCGGGATTCGTTCGCTTGCCGCCTACCTGCAACCCGAATTATTCGGGTAAACATTAATTAGTGGGTTGTCCCGGTAACCGGGTGGCTGAGACGGCGCTGCGTGAGCGCGGGTCCAGACACCGTAATGACGATTATCCGGCGAAGAAGTTACTCCCCTTTGCACTTTGCAAACTAATGCAAAATGTGTCCGGTGTCAAACATTCAGAAACATTATAGTGCATTAACCCGCCAGCGCCTGACGTTTGCCGAGTGCGCCGACAAAGGCCAGCAGCAGCCCCTGACTGAGCGGTGTTTCGCTAAGTTGCTGAGCCTGATGAGTAAAGTCCACCGAATCGTCTTCGGCGAGGGATCCCAGCCATGACAGATACGTTTTCATCACCGCCAGAGTGAATTCCGGATGGAACTGGGTGCTGACAGCATTCGGGCCATAACGCAGGATCTGATGCGGGTCGTGCAGCGTTTTCGCCAGCACCGTCGCCGTCGCAGGCGGCGTAATAACAGTTTGCAGATGGATCAGATTGGCCGCGAACTGTGCCGGAAGCTGCGACACCAGCGGGTCAAGATGCCCGGCAGGCGTCAGCGTGACTTCATGGGTGCCCACTTCAATCCCTTGCGGGTGATAATCTACCTCGCCGCCCAGCGCATACGCCATCAGCTGATGACCGTAGCAGGCGCCGAACATCGGTAACTCCTGCAACATGCCCAGACGTACCCAGTCCGCCGCGTCTTCACTCCACGCCAGATGTTCTGTCACCATGCTGCGCGACCCGGTAATGATCGCCCCGCAATAGTTTTCCGGCGGCAGCGGGCGTTCACCCGCCTGCAAATCGACAATCACGACCTGCTGCGGGTCGATATCCCCCTGGCGGATAAACATCTGCGGGAAGTTATCGTGTGCGCGGCGGATAGGCTCCGGCGCGTGACCGGTCTGTAAAATCAACAGCGGTTTCTGGCTGGGTGCAATCATCTGTTACTCCCGATACTTACGGAACATTAAGGCTGATTATCGGCCGGAAACACCACGCCGGTCTGACGACGGATTTCCGTCAGCACTTTGGCGGTGATGCGCGAGACTTCCAGCCCCGGGTGCGCGACAAACTGGCTGTCGACCAGAATCGCAAATGTTTCTGCTTCATACAGCATGGTGTTGATGTGCTGCGGTTGCGTCAGGTCCAGTTTCTGGCTGCCGCGTGGCGTCAGGCTGAGCGTCTGGCATTCAGACAGTTTTTCCATCTGCAGGGTGCCGTCTTCGCCCTGAATTTCGCTTGGCAGCAGGGAGTCGCTGATCTTGGAATGGTTGATCACCACTTCAAAATTATCCGCATAAGACAAAATCACCGTGCCCTGACCGTCGACGCCGCTTTCCAGCAACGTTGCAGTGGCTTTTACCGTTTCCGGTTCGCCAAACAGCGAAATGGCGCTGGCCAGACAGTAATAGCCAATATCCATGATTGAGCCGTTGGAAAACGCCGGGTTAAAGGTGTTCGGGTTTTCACCCGCCAGATAGCGCGGATAACGTGAGGAATACTGACAGTAGTTCAGAATGGCTTTACGCAGTTTACCGATACGGTTCAGCGCGCCTTTCATATGCAGGTAATTCGGCAGATAGGCGGTTTTAAACGCTTCGAACAGCACCACGTTGTTCTCTTTCGCGCAGGCGATCAGGCTTTCGGCTTCTTGCAGATTAGATGCCAGCGGCTTCTCGCAAATCACGTGCTTTTTATGGCTGAGGAACAACAGCGATTGTGGGGCATGTAGTGAATTCGGGCTGGCAATGTAGACGGCATCAATCAGGTCAGATGCGGCCATTGCTTCAAGGGAATCAAAATAATGTTCAACCGGATAATCCTCACCGAGCTTTTTAGCGCCTTCCAGCGTGCGGGAGTAAATCGCGGTTAACTTCATCTTACCGCTCTCGTGTGCGGCATCAATAAAACGCTGGGTGATCCAGTTGGTGCCGACGACTGCAAAGCGAATCATATGTATTCCCTATAGATAAGTGGACAATGAATTATTGGTATAACTTGCCGAATATTTCCAGATGCGTCAGGTACATGCGCGTGTCGAATTCTAACTGATGATAGTCGGGCGTCATATGACAGCACAGGCTGTAGAAAGCTTTGTTGTGTTCTTTTTCTTTCAGGTGCGCGAGTTCGTGAACCACAATCATTTTCAGAAACGCTTCCGGCGCGCTTTTAAATACCGTCGCGACGCGGATTTCCGCTTTGGCTTTCAGCTTGCCGCCCTGAATGCGCGATATGGCGGTATGCAGCCCCAGCGCGTGCTTCATCACGTGGATTTTATTGTCATAAGCGACTTTGCTTAACGGCGATGAACTGCGCAAAAACTGGTTTTTCAGGTCCAGCGTATACTGATAGAGCGATTTGTCAGTGGTCAGCTCGTGCGGCTCGGGGTATCGCGTCAGCAACACTTTACCTAAACGTTCCTGTTCGATTAACTGGCGAACCTGAGCCTGAAGATTCTCGGGATAGCCTTGCAGATAGGTCAATTCAGGCATAACTGTTTGCTTTGTCTCTTTATTGACGGGGAAAAGATGCCATACCGGTTAGCGGTGTTTTCGTCACGATCGCGCCAGTCCGGCAGATAAACCCCTTTTTAACTGAAAAAACGTTTTACTGATAGACCAAATTAAGGGATAAACAGCGCAAATTGAATATAGAGGAGGGCCAATGAGCCAATTCGAAACCGAAACAGGTGGTCAGTTATTGCAACTGCGTCTGGAACGTTATCCGCTGGAAGAAGCGGCAACGCAGTTACAGGCATGGGAAGCGGCTGATGAGTATCTGCTGCAAAACCTGAACACCGACGCGCTCAACGGCCGTCCGCTGCTGATTTTCAACGATGCTTTTGGCACGCTGGCCTGCGCCTTGCAGCCGCACAACCCGACCAGCATCAATGACTCTTTCATGAGTCAGCTGGCGATGCGCCATAACCTGCGTCTTAACGGATTTGACGAAGACAGCGTGGCGGCGCAAAGCAGCCTGGTGCCGTTGCCTATCAATCCGGGTCTGGTCATCATCAAAGTGCCAAAAACGCTGGCGCTGCTGGAACAACAACTGCTGGCGCTGCGTGAAGTGGTGACGCCGGACACGCAGATTATCGCCGGCGCGAAAGCCCGTGATATCCACACCTCTACGTTGCAGTTGTTCGAGAAAATCCTCGGGCCAACCAAAACCAGCCTGGCATGGAAAAAAGCCCGTCTGATCCATTGTGAAGCGACTCTGCCAGCGCAAACCGCTGAGCCGGTGATTTCCGAATGGGCGCTGGATGACAGCGAATTCCGTATTTCCAACCATGCGAACGTGTTCTCTCGCGGCGGTCTGGATATCGGCGCACGCTTCTTCATGCAGCATCTGCCGGAAGGTATCGAAGGGCGCATGGCGGATCTGGGTTGCGGTAACGGCGTGATCGGCATGACCGCTCTGGCGCTGAATCCGGATGCAGAAATGCTGTTCGTCGATGAATCTTATATGGCGGTAGAATCGAGCCGTATTAACGTCGAAAACAATTTGCCGCAAGATGTCAGCCGCTGTCATTTCGAAGTGAACAATATGCTGGCCGGGGTCGAGCGCGAAACCCTGCACGCCGTGTTGTGTAACCCGCCGTTCCACCAGGGCACCGTGGTCAGTGATGACACCGCGTGGCGCATGTTCTGCGACGCCAAACGTTGCCTGCAAACCGGCGGCGAACTGCGCATCGTCGGCAACCGCCATCTGGATTACTACCAGAAACTGCGCCGCCTGTTCGGCAACTGCACGACGATCGCCACCAACCAGAAGTTTGTGATCCTGCGTGCGGTGAAAACGGCGTCGCATCACTGATCGCTGAATTGCTGACATGAAAAAGCCGCTTATCGCGGCTTTTTTTTCGTCTGCAGTTTTCTAATCCAATGTTTATATCTTCAGCGCCAGCCGCGTGCCCTGATCGATAGCCCGACGGGCATCCAGTTCGACGGCGACGTCTGCACCGCCGATCAGATGCACGGTTTTTCCGGCATCCTGCAAGGGCTGATACAGGGCGCGCTGCGGTTCCTGTCCGGCGCAGATAATTACGTTATCCACTTCCAGACACAGCGGCTCGCCGTTCATGATCAGATGCAAACCCGCATCGTCGATGCGTTCGTAGCTGACGCCGCTTTGCATCTTCACGCCACGCTGCAGCAGGCTGGCGCGGTGGATCCAGCCGGTGGTTTTCCCCAGTCCTGCGCCGACTTTGGTGGTTTTGCGTTGCAGCAGAACGATCTCCCGCGCCGCCGGTTCTGGCTGCGGTCCCTGCGGTGCCAGACCGCCGCGATGCGTCAGACTCTGGTCGATTCCCCATTCGTGGCTGAAGGCCTGAGTACTCAGGCTTGATGACACGCCTTTATGCACCAGATATTCGGCGGTATCAAAACCGATACCGCCCGCGCCAATAATGGCGACGCGCTGGCCGACCGGTTTTTTATCGCGCAGCACGTCGAGGTAAGTCAGTACGCTCGGGTGATCAATGCCAGTAATATCCGGCAGGCGTGGTGAAATACCGCAGGCGAGGATCACTTCGTCATAACCCGTTAACTGGCTGGCGGTGACGGTTTCACCCAGACGCAGCGTGACGCCCAGTAATGTCAGCTGACGCGAGTAATAACGCAGCGTCTGATAAAACTCTTCTTTGCCGGGGATCTGTTTGGCGACATTAAACTGCCCGCCGATTTCATTGTGTGCATCAAATAATGTGACGTGATGTCCGCGGCTGGCGGCAGTGGTGGCAAATGCCAGTCCGGCTGGCCCGGAGCCGACCACGGCCAGGCGTTTGGTGACTTCCGCACGGGTTAGGGGTAACTGCGTTTCACGGCAGGCGCGGGGATTCACCAGGCAGGAAGTGACTTCACCGGCGAATATCTGATCCAGACAGGCCTGATTACAGCCGATGCAGGTATTGATTTCATCAGCACGCCCTTGTGCGGCTTTTTCGACAAACGCCGGATCGGCGAGGAACGGGCGCGCCATCGACACCATATCCGCGCAACCTTCGGCGAGAATTTTCTCCGCCACGTCGGGATCGTTAATGCGGTTGGTGGTGATCAGCGGAATACCGACTTTGCCCATCAGTTTTTGCGTCACCCAGCTGAACGCCGCGCGGGGAACCATCGTGGCGATGGTCGGAATGCGTGCTTCATGCCAGCCGATGCCGGTGTTAATAATGCTCGCGCCAGCCTGCTCGATGCGTTGCGCCAGAGTCTCGACTTCCTGCCAGTCCGAGCCTTCCTCGACCAGATCCAGCATGGATAAGCGATAAATAATGATGAACTCCCTGCCACAGGTTTCGCGCACGCGGCGCACGGCTTCTGTCGCAAACCGCATACGGTTATCGGCGGAACCGCCCCAGTCGTCCGTGCGCTGATTGGTGCGCGCGGTCAGAAACTGGTTTATCAGATAACCTTCGGAGCCCATGATTTCCACACCGTCATAGCCGGATGCCTTGGCGAGTTGCGCACAGCGGGCAAAATCCGCCAGCGTTGATTCGATTTCTTCTTCGCTGAGAGCGTGAGGTGTAAAGCGGTTAATCGGTGCCTGAAGTGCTGAAGGCGCGACGGGGTGGGGCTGATAGCTGTAACGCCCTGCATGAAGAATTTGCAGCGCAATTTTTCCCCCGGCGGCATGAACGGCATCGGTCACCACGCGGTGATGCGTGATGTGCTCCTGTTCTGCGAGGATTGAACCACCCTGATACACCACGCCCTGCGCGTTGGGGGAAATGCCGCCGGTGACAATCAGCCCGACACCAGCGGCGGCGCGTTCGGCATAAAAGGCCGCCAGACGTTCAGGCCCGTCCTCCAGTTCTTCCAGTCCGGTGTGCATAGAACCCATCAGCACGCGATTTTTCAGTTGTGTAAAACCTAAATCCAGCGGCGCCAGCAGGTGCGGATAAAACAGCGAAGCGCGTTCAGTCATGGAATTCTCTTAAGTGGTCGGAGGAGATGAGTTCAATTTAGCGGGTGGCAGAGCAATTGGAAAGTCAGCGTGCAATGACTGTGATATGCGTCACTTTGGGGAAATCCCTGAGAGTTAATTAACTATTACGCATATTATTAATCGCCAAACATTAATTATGGCGGATTATTTTTTGCGGAAGTCTGGTCGTCTGAAGTCGCGGATAAAAACATTATTTCTTTGTTTTTACACAATATTGATTGGTTGCAGGTTGTTTATTTTAAACATTTTTTTATTACGTTTATGCGCTTAGGATTATTTTTATAAAACAATCTCGAATCGATTCAGTTCAGGTTAGAGCTGGACTAGGCTGGAGCTGCTTCACCCTAAAAAATTCATTTCTAACCTGGATATATACTATGAATCTTATTGACCATACAGCCTGCCGCCCGTTTACCGAAGCCGGGCATTTGTCCCAGATTGCAGCCTATTATGAAGAAGGCCGTAATGTCATGTGGATGATGCTCAGGTCTTATCCACGTCCCTGTTTTAATCAGGAGCTTATTGAAGACATCATGACGCTGACCTATGCAGCAAAGGCGTCGGGGCTGCGTTTTGATTTTTGGGTCACCGGTTCTTTGGTACCCAATATGTACAATGTGGGAGGTGATCTGAGTTTCTTTGTCGACTCTATCGTCAATAACAAGCGCGAGGCTTTGCGCGCCTACGCCAGAGCCTGTGTGGACTGTGTCCATGCTGCAGCGCGTGGATTCGATGTGGGAGCTATCAGCTTGTCGATGATTGAAGGTACGGCACTGGGCGGCGGATTCGAAGCGGCGCTGGCGCACCATTATGTGCTGGCGCAAAACACGGCCCGGATGGGATTTCCGGAAATCGCCTTTAACCTCTTTCCGGGAATGGGCGGTTATTCGCTGGTCTCGCGCAAAGCGGGCATGAAGCTGGCGGAGGAACTGATTTCCACCGGTGAGTCTCATACGGCGGAATGGTTTGAAAGCCGCGGGCTGGTGGATGTGTTATTCCAGCCGGGTGAGGCGTTCAACGCTACGCGTACGTTTATGGATGTGCTGCGGCCAAAACTTAACGGGATCCGCGCCATGATCCGCGCACGTCAGCGTGTGCTGCAACTTTCACGTTCCGAGCTGATGGATATTACGGAGGATTGGGTGGATGCCGCGTTTACGCTGGAGGAGAAAGACCTGAGTTATATGGAACGTCTGGTCATGCTGCAAAACCGGCATACGGCATCACTGCGTAAAACCGGCTAGCAGCGGGCAGAAAGAGCCCGTCACTGGCGCTATTTCTGTTTTGCTTTAGGTTTAAAAATATTGGGTGAAGCAATCATTTTTTCTTCAAGCCAGTGCTCGAGTTCCGTTGCGGGCATTGGCCTGGCGTAAAGAAAGCCCTGTTTGCTGTCCACACCAATCTCGTCAATTAACTTCTCTTCTTCAGCCGTTTCCACCCCTTCCGCCACCACGGTCAGTTGCAGGGTTTTCGCCACTGCCACAATCGCCCGCACCAGCGCCTGGGAAACCGGATTGTCATTGATCCCACGGACAAAACTCTGGTCGAGCTTAATGCAGTCGAGCGGAATGCGTGCCAGCTGGGACAGGGAAGAATAACCGGTACCGAAATCATCCAGATGCACCTGCGCGCCGAGTTTATGCAACTGGTTAATCATGGCGACAGCTGCGCCCTCGTCTTCCACCAGGCAGCTTTCGGTCAGTTCAAAATCGAGCAGACACCCTTTCATGCCGGCTTTTTTCATGGCGTCAGACAGCGTCGTGATAAACGAGCCATTATTCAGCTGGCGTCCGGAAAGATTCACGGCCACGCGCAGATTCAGCCCCTTTTTCTGCCACTCAGTCGCCTGACGGGTGGCGGTTTCGATCACCCATTTGCCGATGGGTGTAATCAGGCCAGATTCTTCGGCATAAGGGATAAAACTTTGTGGCTGGATAAGACCGCGTTCCGGCGAATTCCAGCGCAACAGCGCTTCGACACTTTGCACAGTGCCATAAAGTGACACTTTCGGCTGATAGTGCAAAACCAGCTGGTCTTTTTCCGCCAGCGCTTTGCGTAAATGCGTATCCAGCCACATGTATTCTGAGGCTTTTTCATTCATGCCCGGCGAGAAAACGCAGTGCGCATTTTTGCCTTTTTCCTTCGCCACATACATGGCGGTATCGGCGTTTTGCAGCAGCGTATCGCCGTCAGTGCCGTGTTCCGGACAGATAGCAATGCCGCCGGAACAGCCGGTATAGACTTCAATGAGACCGATACGAAATGGCAGGCTCAGGCGGCGCAACACGCGCTGGCTCAGTGCCTCCAGTGCGCTCAGTTCTGCATGGATACTGAGGATAATGAATTCATCGCCGCCGAGGCGCGCGAGCTTATCGTTAGGCGACAGACAATCCTGAATAGCGTCGGATACCGCCCGCAACAGGTGATCGCCAAACATATGGCCGTAGGCGTCGTTCACCTTTTTGAAGTTATCCAGATCCAGATAAATCAGCCCGACTTTGTTTTCGCCGCGCTCGAGAAGGGCTCTGGCCAGAGATTCCTGTAACGCGTTGCGGTTGGCGAAACCGGTGACCAGATCGGTGTTGGCCAGCACGCGCAGACGTTCATGCGCTTTGCGCTCGTCCGTGATGTCAGAACCCGAACAGATCAGATATTTTTGCTGTTTACCGCTGCCGCTGTGGACGAATTTATTGCGAAACAGGAACAGCCGCTGACCTTTAACCGTATTGATCCAGCGTTCGACTTCGTAGGATTGCTGATGCTGAAAAAAACCGTTGATGTTCTGGCGTGACGCCAGACCTTCTTCCATCGACATGAATAAATCGTAGGCGCTGCGGCCAATGACATCTTCTTCGCGCAGGCCGGTATATTCTTCGCTCAGCCGGTTAAAACGATGGATTTTGCCTTCCTGGTCGATGATCACAATCACGGAGTTGGCTTCGGAAACCACCTGTTCAGCGAAAGTCAGACCGACTTCAAGATCGTGCGCGACGGATTCAGTGTCCTGATATGCCGATGCCGTGCCAGCCCAGGCTTTGCTGTCAATTTTTCGGCCGACAAGATAAAGGCGTACAGGGGAGCCGAACAGGGTGATGTCCAGCGTGAAACTTGAGGTGATCCCGGTCAGTTGCCTGATTTTTCCCGCCTGCCATTGGGTCAGGGAGATAGCAACATTAACAACGCCTTTCTCTGCGGACAGCTCCAGTGCATTGCTGTCAGAACCCACTCGCCAGTATGGGCGGGGCGTACCAAAATGCAGGTACAGGATGGACGCATCTTGAGAATCGACCATGAATGTTTCTCCGAAAAGAACGCTATACGCCGCCAGTGTGGCGACATGGCGATAGTCAGCACAGACGGAGTTTACTCTGCTCAGCACACCCGCACCGCTCCGCAACTATCGGATACAGAGCCGGAAGGCGTAACACATTGAATTTAAGGTTAGCAACTGTCGGTTATATATCCAGTCACCGGACAGAAATTACTGCTCAGAACAGGCGGGTTCCGTTGCCGGGATCCCGCCTGAGAGAGAACGTGCTGACTGCATATCGGGCCTGGTTTCAGACCCGATATGTTATTTCAGCAGGAAGCTGGTTTTCTTCACATCCTGAGAATCTAACCCGACGAATACGTTGAACTTACCGGGTTCAGAGGCCCATTTCAGCTTGTCATTGTAGAAACGTAAATCTCTTTCATTGATAGCAAATGTCACGGTTTTCTCTTCACCCGGCTGGAGGGTGATCTTCTCAAAGTTCTTCAGCTCTTTCACCGGACGACTGATCGACGCGGTGACATCCTGCAGATACAGCTGGACGATCGTCGCGCCACTGACTTTGCCGGTGTTTTTCACCGTGACACTGGCTGTCAGCGGATGTTTCGCATCCATGGTTGTGGATGAAAGGCTCACGTCAGACACGCTGAAACGGGTGTAGCTCAGGCCATAACCAAACGGGAACAGCGGCCCGTTGGTGATATCGAAATAACGGGTTGTGTATTTATCCGGATGCTGCGGATTGAACGGACGACCGGTATTCAGCACGCTGTTATACAAAGGAATTTGCCCGACCGAACGCGGGAAGGTCATCGGCAGTTTGCCTGACGGGTTGTAATCGCCAAACAGAACGTCGGCAATCGCGTGACCGCCTTCGGTGCCGGCGAACCAGGTTTCCAGCATGGCATCAGAGATGTCATTTTCCCACGTCAGTGTCAGAGGACGACCATTCATCAGCACAATCACCAGCGGCTTACCGGTGGCTTTCAGCGCCTTGAGCAGGTCACGCTGGCTTTGCGGAATGCTGATATCTGAACGGCTGGAGGCTTCATGCGCCATACCCTGTGCTTCACCGACCACAGCCACCACGACATCTGATTTCTCAGCTGTTTTCACCGCTTCATCAATCATGTCCTGCGGTTTACGCGGGTCGTTGATCACCTGCTTGTCGTAGGAATTAAGGAAATCGACCATCCCCTGATCGTCGGTGATGTTAGCACCGCGTGCATATAACAATGTGCCTTTGTCACCGAGGACATCTTTCATCCCCTGCAAGACAGTCACGGTCTGAGCGGCTTTACCGGCGGCAGACCAGCTGCCCATCACATCGCGTTTGCTGTCAGCCAGCGGGCCAATCACGGCAATGGTGCCTTTTTTCTGTAACGGCAGCGTCTCGTTGGTGTTTTTCAGCAACACGAGGGACGTGCGCGCGACTTCGCGGGCTTCGGTGCGGTGCAGACGGCTTTCGGCATTGGTGTCCGCCGGGTCGCTCGACTGCGGACCTAAATGACGGTATTCATCGACAAACAGCCCCATGTCCCATTTGGCAGCCAGAACGTCACGCACGGCACGGTCAATATCCTGCTGACTCACCAGACCGTCGGCGAGCAATCCTTTCAGATACTTACCGTACATATTGTCGGCCATGTCCATATCGACACCGGCTTTCAGCGCCATCGCAGCCGCCTGACGATCATCTTCGGCCACGCCGTGTTTGACCAGACCGCCAATAGCGCCGTGGTCACTCACTGTCAGACCTTTGAACTGCCAGTCATCGCGCAGAATATCTTTCAGCAACCAGGTATTTGACGTCGCGGGAATGCCGTTAACACTGTTGAGGGCAACCATCACGCCACCGGCACCGGCATCTACCGCCGCTTTATACGGTGGCATGTAATCGTTGAACATGCGGGTCAGGCTCATGTCCACGGTGTTGTATTCGCGACCGCCTTCCACCGCGCCGTACAGCGCGTAGTGTTTGACGTTAGCCATCACGGCGTCGGGTGCGGAAGGGTCTTTGCCCTGATAACCCGTGACCATTTCATGTGCCAGGCGGGACGTCAGGTAGGTGTCTTCGCCAAAACCTTCGGAGACACGGCCCCAGCGCGGATCACGGGTAATATCGACCATTGGCGAGAAGGTCATATTCAGGCCATCAGCTGCGGTTTCCAGTGCGGAAATACGTGCGCTGGTGTTGACGGCCAGCATATCCCAGCTGGCGGCAAGGCCAAGGCTGATAGGGAAAATAGTGCGCTGACCATGCACCACGTCATAGGCATAAAACGGGGGGATCTTCAGGCGGCTTTCTTTGACCTGATCCTGCATACGGCGAATATCAGGTTTAGTGACGGTATTAAACACGCCACCGACTTTACCGGCGCGGATGTCAGCCATAATGGCTTCTTTCTGATAGTCCGGCCCCACAGTGACCAGATTCAGCTGACCGATTTTTTCATCAATGGTCATTTTTTTCATCAGGTCAGCAATAAACGCATTGCGCTCTTTTACCTGATCCTGGGGAATGCCCGTCGTTTCAACGGCGAGCGAAGAAGCAGAACTTACCAGTAACACTAACGCGCCAAGCACGTGATGCGTATTCATCGGAATTCCTTCAGCCATAAGCAGGGGTGCCAAACCGGTGAAAATTCAGCAGCCTGAAGCAAACAAAGCAATGATCATTCTAAGAAAAGTATCTAAGAAAAGTATGGGTGAGAATCTAATACGACCCTTCAACTATTAGCAATGAATAGTTTATGCCCTGCGCACAATATCGTTTTACATTGCGGAGCAGACTGCAATTTACAGGTAATCAGAAACTCACGTACAAAAAGACCTCAGATACGCCACGCATTTTTCTAAATTTAGGATTAAATGATATGCAGGTGAACAAATAATCAGCAAGCTGGCCTGAATGTTCATTATCAGGGCAATAAAAAAGGCAGAACATCATGTTCTGCCTTTCTTTCATCTGTTCTCAACGACACGCGGTGAGCGAATCGGATTAATAGTAATAAGACATATCGGTCGGGGTTTTGCTCATCACATCAAAGAAAACGTCTTTCGTGTTTGCCCAGAACTGCGCGACGGCGGCGGCATCATAATTCATGCCCATCAGGCTCATGACGAAGAAACAGGTCACGGTCAGGCCGAGACCGCTGCAAACAAAGGCCATGGTATTGCGGCTGGACTGGCGGCAAACAATATTAAGCTGGCTGGTGCAGAACATCAAAAAGGCGCTCAGCAATTCCCAGCGCATCATGACAATCCCTGCAGTTAAAGTACCCATCGATAAAATCCTTACTCACTACAGCCGTTTACACAAAGCCAAAATCAGCCGGATGGCTGTTATAACAGGTTGGCAGCGGGCTTTTCTGAAGAAATGGTGAATTACAATAGTGTGACGAAGGTCACATTATATCACCGGATTTTATTTTTGAGCAAAATATGTTCGCTAATGAAAAATAGGCATAACACATCAACTTATTTTGATGATGTGTTATGAAAAGAGAAGTGCGCGATAACGGAAGTGCGCGTTGCCTTACCCGGTGAATCAGGCGCCGTAGCCCATCACCTGCAATAAATGTTGTGCCTGCTGGACAGCTTCCTGACGGTGTGCCACGCCCAGTTTCTGGTACAAATTGCGGATATGCGTTTTGATGGTGGTGGACGCGACATCGAGTTCACCGGCGATCTGATCGTTGCTGTAACCGGAGTAAATCAGCCCGAGAACCTGCCATTCGCGCTGGGTCAGCGGACTGGTGCGGATCAGTTCCGGCACCTGCGGATGGGTCAGCAGTTTATTGACGAACCCTTCGTCGAAGTGCGCGAACTTATGACGATGGTGCTGGTTAATTTCACGCAGAATTTGCTGAGCACGGCGCTGTTCCAGTTCCGGCAGCAGATTGAGTTGCAGCAACTGACGCAACTGCTGCGCCATCATTTCCCCTTCGATGACGAAATGACTGACAAAACCCGTACGGTTCGCCAGCCCCAGCGCTTCGATCAACACCCGCTGCGCATCATTTTTACGGCCGGTATGCCAGTAAAGCAGATTGCTGAGCAGCAGATTGCGGTTGAGATCGCTGGTCAGGCGCAACTGACGCGCATTCTGATTCAGCTCATCGAGCACCACTTCGGCTTCATCAAACTGTTCCAGCAAAATCTGCACGCGGGCGATATTACGCCACTGGCCTTGCTGGAAATGGTTGTCGGCCATGTCGGGTTTACGCGCCTGTTGCAGCCACTGGCGGGCAGCGGCTTTGTCGCCGATCATCTGCCAGTAAATCACCCGTGGCTTGTCGGTATTGGTCAGCCAGTCGATGTGATACTGACCGGTTTTGAGCAGGCTTTCACAGCGCTGTAAATGGTGATGTGCGTTATCGAGCTGACCGCGGGCCAGAGAACATTTCGCCAGCATCGCCAGACACTGCAACTGCTGTTGCGGCTGGAAGTTGGTCAGCACGTCGAGCCCCTGACGGGCGGCGTCTTCGGCATCATCGAGCCGCGACCACGACCACAGCAATTGCGAGCGCAGACGCAGTAGAAATTCGTGCATCGGCAGCTGTTCCAGATGCTGTTCACGCACCAGTTCAAAAGCGCGATCCTGCATCTCAAACGCCGCCTGCAAAAAGCCCTGCGCAATCAGGATTTCACTCTGTTGCAGCAATGCCCATAACGCGTAGTGATAGGCTTCATAACGGCGGGCAATCTGTTCGGTTTGCTGCATCAGCGGCAGCGCGCGGGTCAGATCACCTTTGCAGTGCTGGATTTCGCCGGTGACTGAGGTCGCCACAATCCGGCTGTAATAGCTTTCATACGGCAGATATTTCAGGGCGTCGGCGGCCAGTTTTTCAGCTTCATCCTGACGGCCATCGTTAATCGCCACCTGCGCCCGCAGGGCATCAAATTCCGCCGCGAGTTCCTGTTCCATGACGATATTGCGCTGCTGCATTTCGCTTTCGGCGCGCAACAGTAACGTTTCCACTTCGGCATAACGGTGCTGACTTTGTGCCAGCCACGCCTGCAACAGCACCAGTTTAGGATTCTGGATCAGGCGGTCATACGGCAGCGCGGCCAGACATTCTTCCAGCAACGCCAGTTCGCTCTGATTGAACAGTGCCCAGGCGTGTTGCAGCAGAATATCGCGCAGCATATTGATGTCTTCCGCCCCCAGCGCATGATGGATAGCTTCGGCTGGAAAACCTTGCGCCAGCCAGCCTTCGGCAGCGGCACGGTGAATCGCCGGCAGTTCTGTCGACAGTTCCCACTGACACCGCTGGCGCAGGAAAGTGGCAAACAGCGGATGGAAGTTAAACCATTCGCCGGTGTCATCCATGCGGTGAATGAAAAGCCCCTGACGTTCCAGTTCCTCGAGGCGCTGCTGGCCGTTTTCGCTGCCGGTCAGGCGCACAATCAGCGCATCGTTCATTGACCGCAGCAGTGAGCAGCGCAGCAAAAAGTCTCGTGTCGGCGCATCCACGCGATCCAGCACTTCATCCACCAGATATTCTGAAAGATGGCTGGCATTCAGCCCGGCCAGTTTGCGGGCGGACTGCTGCGTAGACTGCTGCGACGACGTGGTGGACTGACGTGCGGATAACGCGATCAGCTGGAGTGCCGTTGCCCAGCCAGCCACTTCGTCGCACAGACGGCCACTGTCGGCCTGATCGATGGGGTCTTTCAGCCGGTTGTCGAAAAATTGCTGGGTTTCCGGGTGCGTAAAGGCCAGATGCGTGGCGTTAAGTTCCAGCAACTGATCGCGGACACGCATATTGGCGATACCCAGCGGTGGCAGGGTGCGCGAAAGGACCACCAGCGACAGATTTTCCGGCTGATGACGCAGGAAAAAACGCATCCCTTCATGGATGGCGTCGTTAGAAATCAGGTGATAATCGTCGATAACCAGCAGCAGCGGACGGTGCCAGTCGGAAAGCTCAACAAACAGCTGAGCAAACAGCGCCGATAAACTGGCGTACTGGTGTTTCTGACTCAGTGCTTCACTTTTGACGCAATGACCGCCGCAGGCCTGTTGTACCGCCGCAATCAGATAGCTGGCAAAACGCTCCGGCTGATTGTCACTTTCATCCAGCGAATACCAGCCGAGATCGCTTTTGCCCGCCGCCCAATGTGCGACCAGCGTCGTTTTCCCATAGCCCGCCGGACTGGCGACCAGGGTCAGACGGTAATTTGGCGCAGTCGAGAGCTTCGTCAGCAGACGATCGCGAACCACTGTATTTTGCTGCCGCACCGGGCGGCTCAATTTCGACGGGATCAGCATTTTTTTCGATTCTTTTGACGGTAGTCAGGAGGCGTAATAATTATTTCGCAGCGTGTAATTAATCACTTTTTCTAAAGTCCTCCTTTGAAACATTGATTGCAAGAATGTTACGTTTTTACATGCCGTTAAGTTGCTCTGCATCACACTTCTAAATACAAATTTTCAGAGCTTCCCCCTGATCCCCCGTTTCCTCCGGCTACGCCCCGTTTCTCCTCCCTGCCTAATCTTTGGCAGGATGATGCTGCTCACAGGCACAAGCGTCAGCATAGTGATAATCAACATCAGACTTCCCTACAAATTCCAGGATAAAGAGGCATGTGATGCAGGTGACTTTGGATAAGACGCAGTTTTTAGCCGCGCTAAAACGCCAGTGGCAGGGGTTCGGTTTGCAACAGGCAAAGGATATGACACCGCATCAGTGGTGGCAGGCCACCAGTGCCGCGCTGTCCGAACAGCTGAGTGCGCAGCCTGCGCCTAAAGCGACAAAACAGCCGCAACGGCACGTAAACTATATTTCGATGGAATTTCTGATCGGGCGCCTGACCGCGAATAACCTGATCAACCTCGGCTGGTATGAAACCGTCAACCAGGCGCTGAAAGAGCAAGGCGTTGAGCTGGCCGATGTGCTGGAGCAGGAAACCGATCCGGCGCTGGGTAATGGCGGATTAGGGCGTCTGGCGGCCTGTTTCCTTGATTCGATGGCGACCGTCGGACAACCGGCAACCGGCTACGGCCTGAATTATCAGTACGGTCTGTTCCGTCAGTCGTTCAGCGAAGGCAAACAGCAGGAAGCGCCGGATAACTGGCATCGCGAAAGCTATCCGTGGTTCAGCCACAACAGTTCGCTGTCTGTTGACGTGGCGTTTGGCGGCAAACTGACCAGGAACGAGAATGGCGAAGAACAATGGCATCCGGCGTTCTCCCTGCGCGGTGAAGCCTGGGATTTGCCGGTGGTCGGCTATAAAAATGGCGTCACCCAGCCACTGCGTTTGTGGCAGGCGACTGATGTGCATCCGTTTGATCTGACCTTGTTCAACGACGGTGAATTTCTCAAAGCTGAGCAAAAAGGCATTGATGCGGCGAAGCTCACCAAAGTGTTGTATCCGAATGACAACCACGACGCCGGTAAACGCCTGCGCCTGATGCAGCAGTATTTCCAGTGCGCCTGTTCGGTAGGCGATATCCTGCGTCGTCATCATTTCCTCGGTCGCAAAATTGAGGATTTACCGAAATTCGAAGTCATCCAGCTCAACGACACGCACCCGACCATTGCCATTCCTGAACTGCTGCGTATTTTGCTCGACGAGCATCAGCTGGACTGGGACGCTGCCTGGGCAATCACCAGCCAGACCTTCGCGTATACCAACCACACGCTGATGCCTGAAGCGCTGGAATGCTGGGACGAAAAACTGGTGCGCAGCCTGTTACCGCGCCACTTCTCGCTGATCAAAGCCATTAACACCCGCTTCAAGAAAGTGGTCGAAAAGCAGTGGCCGGGCGATAAAGCGGTGTGGGAAAAACTGTCTGTTCACCAGAACAAACAAGTCCGTATGGCCAACCTGTGCGTAGTCAGTGGTTTTGCGGTGAACGGCGTGGCGGCGTTGCACTCCGAACTGGTGGTGAAAGATCTGTTCCCGGAATATCACCAGCTGTGGCCGAACAAATTCCATAACGTCACCAACGGTATTACGCCGCGCCGCTGGCTGAAACAGTGTAATCCGGCCCTGTCTGCGCTGATTGACGACACGCTGAAAACCGAATGGGTTAACGATCTGGATGCCCTGAAAGGGCTGGAAAGTTTCGCCGACGATAAAAAATTCCGTCAGCGTTACCAGACGATTAAGCGCGAGAATAAAATCAAACTGGCGCACTACGTGAAAAGCGTTATGGGGCTGACGCTCAATCCTGACGCCATTTTCGATGTGCAGATCAAACGCCTGCACGAATACAAACGTCAGCATCTTAACCTGCTGCACATTCTGTCCCTTTACCGTCAGCTGCGTGATAACCCGGAAATGGACATGGTGCCACGCGTCTTCCTGTTCGGCGCGAAAGCGGCACCGGGTTATTACCTGGCGAAAAACATCATCTACGCTATTAACAAAGTGGCGGAAAAAGTGAATAACGACCCGCTGGTGCGCGACCGCATCAAAGTGGTGTTTATCCCGGATTACCGCGTTTCTGTCGCTGAGTTGATGATCCCGGCCGCGGACGTTTCCGAGCAGATTTCGACCGCCGGGAAAGAAGCCTCAGGCACCGGTAACATGAAGCTGGCGCTGAACGGCGCGCTGACCGTCGGCACGCTCGACGGCGCGAATGTCGAGATTGCTGAAGAAGTCGGGGAAGACAATATCTTCATCTTTGGCAACACGGTTGATCAGGTCAAAGCGTTGCAGGCGAAAGGCTACGATCCGCTCAAGATCCGCAAAAAAGACAAGCACCTGGATAAGATCCTCAAAGAGCTGGAAAACGGCTTCTTCAGCGATGGCGACAAACAGGCCTTCAGCCTGATGCTCGACAGTTTGCTGGGGGGCGGTGATCCTTATCTGGTGCTGGCGGACTTTGCTGATTATTGCGCTGCACAGCAAAAAGTTGATGTGCTGTATCGTGACCAGGAAGACTGGACGCGCAAAACCATTCTCAACACGGCGCGTGTTGGGATGTTCAGTTCCGACCGCTCGATCCGCGATTACCAGCAGCGGATCTGGCAGGCGAAACGTTAAGGAGCCCGCATGGAGAACAAAGCACTGGAGCAGGCCGCCAGGGAGGCGGGTATTTCCTCTGGTTTTATCAACGCGCACGGTAAGCAGCAGGCGATTGCGCCTGAAACTAAGCGTGAACTGTTAGCCGCAATGGGCTGGGTGGCGGAAAGCCGCCCGGTTGTTATGCCGGTTCCTGCGGTGAAAGTGTTCGTTTCCGGCAGCCGTCTGGCATTGCCGGTCGGGGGGGAAGGTGAATATGCCTGGACACTCAAACTGGAAAGCGGCGCAATTCAGCAAGGGCGAATCAGCGGTAAAATGACCCTGGCGCTGCCGGGTAAAATCCCTGCCGGTTATCACCAGCTGACGCTGACACAGGATGCGCAGCAGTGGGATTGCCGGGTGATTGTCGCCCCGAAACGCTGCTATGAACCTGATGCATTGCTGGCGGGCAAAAAGCTGTGGGGCGCGTGCGTACAACTTTATACGCTGCGTTCAGAAAATAACTGGGGGATTGGCGATTTCGGCGATCTCCGGTTGTTGCTGAAAAAGGTCGCTGAGCGTGGCGGTGCGTTTGTCGGGCTGAATCCTATTCATGCGCTGTATCCGGCCAATCCGGTGGCGGCCAGCCCTTACAGTCCGTCGTCGCGCCGCTGGCTGAACGTGATTTATATCGACGTCAGTGCCGTCGACGATTTCAGGCTGAGCCAGGCCGCCCAACAGTGGTGGAATCTGCCGCTGACGCAGCAACGGTTACAGGCCGTGCGCGCCAGCGACTGGGTGGATTACGGTGAAGTGATGCCGCTCAAACTCGAAGGATTACGGCTGGCCTACGCGCAATTCCTGAAGCGTAAAGTGCAGGATGCGCAGGTGAAATCGCTGGCGGCTTTTGTGAAGCAGGGCGGGGAAAGTCTGTATCTGCAGGCGGCGTTTGACGCGTTATACGAACATCTGGCGAAAGAGACGGATGTTGCACTCGGATGGAACCGCTGGCCGGAGCAATATCATAATGCGCGTGGCCCTGCAGTGCGCGCTTTCTGTGAACAACATGCGCAGGATGTGGAGTTTTACCTCTGGCTGCAATGGCTGGCAGAAACGCAATTTTCACAATGCTACGAGGTCAGCCAGCAGGGCGACATGCCGATCGGTTTATACCGCGATCTGGCCGTCGGTGTGGTGGAAGGTGGCTCGGAAACCTGGGGCGATGGCGAGCTGTACTGCCTGAAAGCCTCGGTCGGCGCACCGCCGGATATCCTCGGGCCGCTGGGTCAGAACTGGGATCTGCGCCCGATGGATCCACACGTGATGGTGAAACGCGGTTATCAGCCGTTTATCGATCTGCTGCGTTCAAACATGACCAGCTGTGGCGCGTTGCGTATTGATCACGTGATGACGTTATTGCGTTTATGGTGGATCCCGGCGGGTGAAACGGCGGATAAAGGCGCATATGTGCAATATCCGGTAGACGATCTGCTGGCTATTCTGGCGCTGGAAAGTCAGCGTCACCGCTGCATGGTGATTGGTGAAGATCTGGGCACCGTCCCGGTAGAGATCGTCAGTAAGCTGCGCGAAGGCGGGGTGTATTCCTACAAAGTGCTGTATTTCGAGCGTGATGAGGAAAACAACTTCCGTGCGCCGCAGTCGTATCCGGTTCAGGCGATGGCGACGATCACCACGCATGACCTGCCGACGCTGCGCGGATACTGGCAAAGTGACGATCTGGCGCTGGGTAAATCGCTGGGACTGTACCGCGATGAAGATGTGTTGCAGGAGCTGTACGCCGACCGCGCCCGTGCGCGTCAGGGGCTGCTTGACGGCTTACACCATTACGACTGCATCCCTAAAAAAACCGGACGTAAAGCGGCATTGATGGAGATGACGCCGGTGCTCAACCGTGGTCTGCAACGCTACGTCGCTGACAGCGCCTGTGCTTTGCTCGGCCTGCAACCAGAAGACTGGTTAGACATGGACGCGCCGGTCAACGTGCCCGGCACCAGCGACGAATACCCGAACTGGCGCCGTAAACTGTCCACCTCCCTCGAAGAGATGTTCGCCGACGAGCAGGTGAATAAGCTAATTAAAGACCTCGATAAACGCCGCCGGAAAGTTTCGGTAAGCTGAGGTTTAAAAAAGAAGTGAAAAGGGAGTGCTGCCGTGAGGGAGTGCTCCTTTTTTATTTGTGTGTATAAATCAACCAATAACAAAACCCTGATATAGACTGCGGTCAGGCTTTCCGCAGCACTTCAAACTTTATCTTGCTTAGTTTTCGTTGCACCTTAAAGTAATCACTAATGACATAATGTTTATTTTAAGGTGCAATATGAAGCGTTCTCAATCTTTGCTGGTATCGGAAAATCTTTTGCAGCAACTCCGCGAAATGGGACGCTTGCTCGCTGAAAGCCGGATCGCGCGAAAGATGACGCAATCCGAAGCAGCGGTGCGAGCTAACCTTGGCAGAAATACTGTCAGCAGGATTGAGAATGGAGATACAAGTGTCGCAATAGGACAAATTCTGCGTTATCTCGATGCCATTCGTCCGGGGGTAACTTTGGCCGACCTCTTATCAGGGGAAGACAATGTCGTACATTCGATGAATGAGAAAATCAGGCCTCAGCGCGCCCGTGCATTATCCGAGAGGGAACTTAAAGATTATGACTTCTGAAAGCACTTTACTGGTTCACGCCTTTTTACCCGGAGCCTCACAAGCTGTTCCGGCAGGAAAACTTAAAATGACTCAAGCTGGAGCCGAAGTACTCTCCTGTAGTTTCATTTACGGTTTGAAGTATTTGAAAAGAAACGGCGCGATTGAAATTGATCCGATATCGTTGAATTTTCTGAATGGTCGGGATGTTTCCCGAATGGAGCTTTTCCCTGCCAATACCTCATTATTTGGTGGGATCCGCGATGCTGCACCAGACTCCTGGGGGCGGCGAGTGATAGAAGCTAAAAACCGGATGCCAGCCAATTCTTTGCCAGAGTCTGTTTACTTGCTGGAGGCAGGAGCTAATCGGGTTGGTGCTCTGGATATTACCGCTGATGGTGAGGCCACCAGAGCACTGACTCAATCCAGTGATATTCGCTCGCTTGGGTATATTCAGGATGCATTCGACCGGGTTGAACAAGGGCTTCCGGTACCGGCAAACTTACACAATCTTCTTGATGCGGGTTCAAGTATGGGGGGAATGCGTCCAAAAGCTACCCTTTTGGATGATGACGAAACACATTGGCTGGCCAAATTTTCATCCCCAAATGATCGTGGGCTTAACATTCCTACGGTGGAAAGAGCAACGCTGGAGCTGGCACGTGTTGCCGGCCTGAATGTTCCCCCTACACAATTGAAAGAAGTGGGTGATAACCGTTTTGCCATGCTGATAAAGCGCTTTGACCGGGTGGGGAGTGGTGAGTTTGTCGGACGACGACATTTTAATTCCGCGCTGACATTCATGGACTTACATGAGATGGACTCGCCGAAAAGCAGTTATGCGGATATGGCTGATGCCATGAGAATGCATCTGAACGCAAAGTTTCTTCAGCAGGATTTAACTGAGCTGTTTAAACGAATGATATTTAACATTTTAATTAACAACGACGATGATCATTTAAGAAATCATGGTTTTATTCTGATAGATGATCCTGCTCAGTTAGCAGTTTGTGCGTCTCAGGAACCCCCGCAATCTGTTTCTCTGGCATGGCGTCTCAGCCCTTTATATGACGTTGTTCCGCGCCCAAGTGGCACTTACTCTCGTCTTCTTCATTTAGGTGTGGGCCAGTTTGGCCGGGAAGCAACGTTGATTAATGCGGTTTCCTGGTCTGAGCGTTTTGGCCTTAGCCGCCAGCTGGCTATCAATGAAATTGATTCTGTGTGGAAAGCAGTTCGCGAATGGCGAAATTGTTTCGAGGAATTTGCGGTAGGCGGGCAGGATATTGATTCGGTAAAAAGTGCCTTCAGGCATATTCGTGAAATCGGAGGAAAAGAGCTTGGACTTTGCGAATAAGTCTTATAAATGATTGAGTTCATTATTAGAATTTAGAGAATGTAATAAAAAAAGGCGGCTTATTCAGCCGCCTAAGACACAGGTAATTGATCAAGTACTACAAAGCGCATTAGCCTTACATTTAACCTTTCACACCGCCTGCCGTTAAGCCGCCGACCAGCCAGCGTTGGGCGATCAGGAATACTGCCGTAATCGGGATGGCGGACAATATGGCCGCCGCCGCGAAATCGCCCCACAGGTAGTTTTGCGGGTTCAGATATTGCTGCATGCCGACCGCCAGGGTGTAGCTGTTCACGTCACGCAGCAGTAAAGATGCCACCGGCACTTCGGTGATGGCTGCGATGAACGACAGAATGAACACGACGGCCAGGATCGGTACCGACAGCGGCAGCAGCACCAGACGGAAAGCCTGCCACGGGGTGGCGCCGTCCAGTGCGGCGGCTTCTTCCAGCGAGCCGTCGATGGTTTCGAAATAGCCTTTGATGGTCCAGACGTGCAGGGCGATGCCACCCATATAGGCGAAGATCACGCCACCATGAGTGTTCAGGCCGAGGAACGGCACGTACATGCCGAGGCGGTCGAACAGGGCGTATAACGCCACCAGCGACAGCACCGCCGGGAACATCTGGAAGATCAGCATCCCTTTGAGCAGCGAACTTTTACCGCGGAATTTCATGCGGGCAAACGCGTAGGCGCAGGTGGTGGAAAGGGCGACGATGCCGACCGCGGTGATCCCGGCGATCTTGATCGAGTTCCATAACCACAACATCACCGGGAATGGCGGTGGTGTGATGCTGCCGTCGCTGTTGGTGACCGCGATGCCGAGCGCCAGTTTCCAGTGATCCCACGAGACCTGATCCGGGATCAGACTGCCGGTAGCAAAGTTACCCGGACGCAGCGAGATGGCGAATACCATCAGCAGCGGGAACAGGATCAGCGCCAGAAAACACAGCAGTAAAAGGTGCGTGACCAGCAATCTGACTTTCTGTGACTTAGGTTTAACCATGGGCATTGTCTGTTTCTCCTTAGTCGAATTTCATGCGTGAGGCTTTCAGGTTCACGACAGCCAGCGCACCGACCAGCAGGAAGATCAGCGTGGCAATCGCCGCCGCCAGCCCGAAGTCCTGCCCGCCGCCGCCTTCGAAGGCGATGCGGTAGGTGTAGCTGACCAGCAAATCGGTATGACCCGCTGGCGTGGTGGTGCCGAGCATGTCCGGCCCGCCGTTGGTCAGTAACTGGATCAGCACGAAGTTATTAAAGTTAAAGGCAAAGCTGGCGATCATCAGCGGCGTCAGCGGTTTAATGAGCAAAGGCAGCGTGATGCGGAAGAAATTCTGCATCGGCGTGGCACCGTCCATTGCCGAAGCCTCATAAAGATCGTCAGGAATGGCTTTCAGCAGGCCCATACACAAGATCATCATGTACGGATAACCGAGCCAGGTGTTGACGATAATGATCATGCTTTTGGCGGTCCACGGATCGCTGAACCATGCCGGTTTAATGCCGAACAACGCGCTGAGCATCAGGTTGATTTCACCGAAACTCTGGTTGAATAACCCTTTGAAAATCAGAATCGAAATAAAGGCCGGCACCGCATAAGGCAGGATCAGCAGGATGCGGTAAGCGGCTTTGCCTTTCAGCTCTTCCCACTGTACGACGCAGGCCAGCACCATGCCGACGGCGACGGTCAGGATCACGGTCAGCAGGGCAAAAACAACTGTCCAGACGAAAATCGACAGGAAGGGTTTCTGGATCCCTTCATCATGCAATACGCGCAGGAAGTTGCCCCAGCCGATGCCGACGGTAAAGCCCGGGCTGAGTTGTTCGGCCTGCCATTCGCCCTGAGCGTTCACTGCCTGATAGAAGCCGGTTTTTGTGTTCGGGCGGTAGATTGTGCCGGTTTCAACGTTAGTCAGCTGCTTTTCATCCTCGCCCAGTTTGTACAGCGGTTGGGTGCCGGAGAACTGGCGCAGTGAACTCATGCGCAGCGTTTCGCCGTCGGGTAATTTCGCCGAGAGCTGACCCAGCGCTGCACGGTTTTGTGTCACCACGCGCAGACCGGCTTTTTCCGTCGAAGGGGCGGTCTGCGGGAGCATCTCCAGCGTTTGTGGCGCGGAAGCGTTAAAGGCAAAAGGTGGCGAAACCAGCGTTTCACTGTTATCCGCTGACGTCAGTGCCAGCTGCCATTTATCACCTGCAGGGAAGAGCGCAAAATTAAGCGCTTTTCCGCCCTGAAATTCACGGTCCATCAGCACCGACTGCGCACGTTCAAACGTCAGCTGGTTAGTGCTGCTGTAATTCGTAAAGGCAATCGCGATGGTACAGACCAGCGGGAACAGCACAAATAACGACATCCCGGCGAGGCCAGGATAGACATAGCGCCACGAATAGGCGCGGCGGTTGCCGTAAATGTATAAACCGACGCTGGAAAGAATCAGGGTCAGAACGGCAAAAAGGGTTTCGCCCTGCGCATACATCAGCACGATCAGATAACCGGTAAAGCAGGCGAGCAGGGCGATGACCAGCCATTTGAACGCATTGCTGAACGGCCGTTTTTTGGCTCTTGGCATAAGGACAATCCTTGTGGTGGCGGTACGGAACCCGTGAGTCCCGTACCGTTCATTGAGCTAATGCTTCGGCATTACTTGGTAATGCGTGTTTCTACGTCTTTCAGTGCTTGCGGAACAGTCTGGCGGCCATTCACCGCATTGATGATGGCGCTGCGTTCTGCATACCAGAAGGCGCTCATCTGCGGGATGTTAGGCATGATTTCGCCGTTTTTGGAGTTAGCCATGGTGGCGGCGATGCGCGGATCTTTCTCCAGTTGTTCCTGATACGTTTTCAGTGCCACAGCGCCCAGCGGTTTATCTTTGTTCACCACCGCCAGACCTTCGTCGGTGATCAGATAGTTTTCCAGGAACTCTTTCGCCAGTTCTTTATTCGGGCTGGCGGCGTTGATACCGGCAGTCAGCACGCCGACGAACGGTTTAGACGGTTTGCCGTGGAAGCTTGGCAGCAGCGTCACGCCGTAATTGATTTTGCTCTTGTCGAGGTTTGACCAGGCCCACGGACCATCGATAGTCATCGCGGTCTGGCCTTTGTTGAAGGCGGCTTCGGCGATGGAATAATCGGTATCAGCGTTGATGTGTTTGTTTTTCACCAGATCGATGATGAATTGCAGGCCAGCCTGAGAACCTGCGTTATTCACGCCCGTGTCTTTGATGTTGTATTTGCCGTTTTCATACTTGAACGCATAACCGCCGTCAGCGGCGATGATTGGCCAGGTGAAGTACGGTTCCTGCAAGTTCCACATGATGGCGCTCTTGCCTTTGGCGCGCAGCTCTTTGTCCAGTGCCGGGATTTCTTCCCAGGTTTTTGGCGCTTCTTTAATGATGTCTTTGTTGTAAATCAGTGACAGCGCTTCAACCGCGACCGGATAGCCGATCAACTTGCCGTTGAAGGTCACTGCATCCCAGGTGAACGGGAACAATTTGTCTTTGAAGGCTTTATCCGGGCTGATTTCAGCCAGCAGGCCAGACTGTGCGTAACCGCCGAAACGGTCGTGCGCCCAGAAGATAATGTCAGGGCCGTCGCCGGTGGCCGCCACTTGCGGATATTTTTCTTCCAGCTTGTCCGGATGTTCTACCGTGACTTTAATGCCGGTGTCTTTCTCAAACTTCTTACCGACTTCCGCCAGGCCGTTGTAGCCTTTGTCACCGTTGATCCAGATGACCAGCTTTCCTTCTTCTATTTTGGCAAATGCGGAAGATGACAGCACCAGCGTAGCCAGCGCTGAGAGTGCCAGTGTTTGTTTAACAATCTTTTTAATGCTGAGAGTCATAATCCAATCCTTTTTATTTCCTGTGAGGAGTCGGTTTTCTGTCGTCTGAGACGGGAAAAGACAGGGTACGACGCCAGTGTGGATTCAACCCGACAACGCTTCATCATCCCCCCCTCTACGCCCCCGCCTCTCAGAATGTGATCCCGCCGACACTCTCTGGCGTTATGTGGTTCATCACTCAAAAATATGCGTCGTTTTTTGCCATTCAGATCACGAATTTGATTTTTGCTGTGAACTTTCATCCGGTTGCGCGAATCCGTCATCCTCCCTGCTCCTCCCCCATGAAAAACTTTGTTACGGATGATTACGCTTAGCGGCTATTCCTTCACTCTTCGTTGCATTGAGTTTTCTCGCTGGCAGCAAGTACAGGAGTTCAGGATGGCGAGCGTTTCCCTTAACAGCGTGTACAAAGCCTTTGGTGAAACCGTGATTTCCAGCGACATCAATCTGGAAATCGAAGAGGGCGAGTTTGTGGTGTTTGTCGGGCCATCCGGCTGCGGTAAATCAACCCTGCTGCGCATGATTGCCGGTCTGGAAGACATCACTTCCGGCGAACTGAAAATCGGTGATAAACGCATGAATGAAGTGCCGCCCGCAGACCGCGGCATCGGCATGGTATTTCAGTCTTATGCGCTTTATCCGCACCTGTCGGTGGCTGAAAACATGTCTTTTGGCCTCAAGCTGGCCGGAGCGAAGAAAGCCGAAATCAATCAGCGTGTGAACCAGGTTTCTGAAGTGTTGCAGCTGGCGCACCTGTTAGATCGTCGTCCGAAAGCGCTTTCCGGCGGACAACGTCAGCGCGTAGCGATTGGCCGTACGCTGGTGGCAGAACCGACGGTTTTCCTGCTCGATGAACCGCTTTCCAACTTAGATGCCGCGCTGCGTGTTCAGATGCGTATCGAGATTTCGCGCCTGCATAAGCGCCTGAAACGCACCATGATTTACGTGACCCACGATCAGGTCGAAGCGATGACGCTGGCCGATAAAATCGTGGTGCTCGATGCCGGACATATCGCTCAGGTCGGTAAGCCGCTCGAGCTGTATCACTATCCTGCCAACCGTTTTGTCGCCGGTTTTATCGGCTCTCCAAAAATGAATTTCCTGCCGGTGAAAGTCACCGGTGCTGAACCTGCACGTGTGCAGGTCGAGTTGCCAAACCGCCAGCAAGTCTGGCTGCCCGTCGAAGGCACCGACGTCAAAGTCGGCAGCAACCTCTCGCTGGGTATCCGTCCTGAACATCTTCTGCCAAGCGACGTCGCGGAAGTGACGCTTTCCGGTGAAGTGCAGGTCGTCGAGCAACTGGGTAACGAAACACAGATCCACATCCAAATTCCGGCAATTCGTCAGAACCTGGTGTACCGCCAGAACGACGTGGTGCTGGTAGAAGAAGGTGCAACATTCGCCATCGGGTTGCCACCACACCGCTGCCATCTGTTCCGCGAGGACGGAACTGCATGTCGCCGGTTACATCCCGAATCTGGTGTTTGAAAGCACGCGATCCCCTACAGGAGAAAATGATGATTACAATGCGTAGTTCTTCCCTGGCGCTGGCAGTGGCTGCCGGAATCCTTTCTACACAAGCAATGGCAGTCGATTTTACCGGTTATGCCCGTTCGGGCATCGGCTGGACTGGCAGCGGCGGCGAGCAGCAATGTTTCAAAGCGACAGGCGCTGACAGTAAATACCGTCTGGGTAACGAATGTGAAACCTATGCGGAGTTAAAACTCGGTCAGGAAGTGTGGAAAGAAGGGGATAAGAGCTTCTACTTCGACACCAACGTGGCGTATTCCGTATCACAACAGAACGACTGGGAGTCAACCGATCCGGCTTTCCGCGAAGCAAACGTGAAGGGTAAGAACCTGATCGAATGGCTGCCGGGTTCCACCATCTGGGCCGGTAAGCGTTTCTACCAACGTCATGACGTTCACATGATCGACTTCTACTACTGGGATATTTCAGGTCCTGGTGCGGGTCTGGAAGATGTGGATCTGGGCTTCGGTAAACTGTCTCTGGCAGCGACCCGTAACACCGAAAGCGGCGGCTCATACGGCTATATTGCTGACCAGCGTAACGAAGTGCCAACGTCCAACGACGTGTTCGACGTTCGTCTGGCAGGCCTGCAAACTAACCCGGGCGGCGTGCTGGAGTTAGGTGTGGATTACGGTCGTGCCAATGCGCGTGACGGTTATTCCTTCGCGGACAATGCGACCAAAGATGGCTTCCTGGTGACTGCAGAACATACGCAGAGCATCTACAACGGCTACAACAAATTCGTCCTGCAATACGCGTCTGACTCCATGACTGATCCGGGTCAGGGCGCAGCGAACGGCCACTCCAACGGTGCAGCCATCGACAACAACGGCAGCATGATCCGTGTTCTCGACCACGGTGCGATTGACTTCAACGATACCTGGAGCCTGATGTATGTGGCGATGTATCAGGATGTTGACCGCGATAACAATAACGGCACAACCTGGTATACCGTCGGTGTCCGTCCGATGTACAAATGGACCCCGATCATGAGCACCTTGCTGGAAGTCGGTTACGACAACGTGAAATCCCAGCGCACTGGCGACAAAAACGGTCAGTACAAAGTTACCCTGGCGCAACAATGGCAGGCTGGCGACAGCATCTGGTCACGTCCGGCCATCCGCGTGTTTGCAACCTATGCAAACTGGGATGAAAAATGGGGCTACGACACTGACAGCGGCGCAAACAATGGCTTAGCGATGAACGATACCAGCACAAGAACCTTCAGCCGCGGTAATGACGACGAAGTCACCTTCGGCGCACAAATGGAAATCTGGTGGTGATCCTCTTCGTCCTTTGAGCCGCAGATGCGTTAGCTGCCCTCACTCACCCCGGTCACATACTTGTGTATGCTCCCGGGGATGAGTTCAGTTGCCGCCTTCCTGCAACTCAAATGACTTCGAGGCCTGTGCCAGTTTTCAAAAGTACAAGCAGTAAAGAAGATGTGCTGGCTGGCGGATTATCGCTGATGACCGCCAGCCTTCATGGTGATTTCAAAGGAAACAATAATGAAAAAGAATCTGCTGTCACTGTGTCTGTCGCTGAGCCTGCTGGCTGCTGCACCTGCGGTCGTGAATGCGGCGCAGAATGATGCGAATACCGCACCCGCGATTTCCAGCCAGACCTTACGCAACCTTTCATGGACGCCGCTGGTCCCGCCAGTGACGCAGGATGTGACGCTCGGAACGTCCAGCGCACAGATTAATCAGGGTCAAATTCAGGGCGCCGTCGGGGCATTCGCATTGCCTGCCGACCGGGGTTCACTTGAAATTACGCTGACCAGTATCGCGACCGGTAAAACCGTGTATGCGCCAAATGTTCTGGTGCTGGATGAGCAGATGCGTCCGGCAGCCTTTTATCCTTCCAGCTATTTCCCGTATCAGAAACCGGGGATCGTCTCCAGCGACCGTCTGGAAGGCACACTGAAACTGACGCCAGCGCTGGGTCAGAAACAAATTTATCTGCTGGTGTACACCACCCGTCAGGATCTGGCTGAAACGACGCAGATGGTGAACCCGGCCAAAGCCTTTGCCGCTGGCGTGGGTAACGCGGTACCAGATATCCCGGATCCGATAGCCCGTCATACTCCGACCGGCACGCTGAGCCTGAAAGTCACCGCCGAGCAGAAAACCGGTAACGTGATGATTGGTCAGTTCCTCCCGTCATCCGCACCGGCTGCTGCCGCGCCAGTGGTTGTCGGCAGTACACCAGCTCCGGCACCTGCGGCTGCTCCGGCAAAACCGTCTGAGCCAATGCTCAGCGATTCCGAAACCTATTTCAACGACGCGATTAAGAAAGCGGTAAAAGCAGGGGACGTCGATAAAGCCCTGAAACTGCTGGACGAAGCCGAACGTCTGGGTTCAAAAACCGCCCGTAAAACCTTTATTGAAAGCGTGAAACACTAAGTTTTCTTAGCACCTCCCACGGGAAAAAGCTGGCAGTTTTTTCAGCTCCTCCCCCTGCAAGTGCAGGAGAGAAAGCAGACGGTTTTTAGCTCCTCCCCCTGCGAAGGGGGAGGCAGGGAGGGGGTTTTAATGGCTAACGCCTTGTTTAAAAACACTTTAACTTTTTGATTTTGAAATTAATACCCCACCCCAGCCCTCCCCTTCGCAGGGGAGGGAGTTTTAAACCCACCGAGTGTTATTCACTCCTTCTATTTGTTACCCTGTTGTTAATTCATTCAGCGGGGGATGTATGGCGTCTGCAAACTGGGTCGATTTATCGAAAGATAAAGACAGCGGGATCGAGACGATCCATGCCCATTTCGAAGGCCATGCTTACGATCCTCACTGGCATGACAGCTATCTGGTCGGCGTTACGCAATACGGATTGCAGCAGTTCAGCTGCCGGCGCCAGAAGCACCAGAGCCTGCCGGGTAAAGTGTTTATGCTCGAACCGGGCGAAATCCACGATGGCGATGCCGTGCAGCCCGGCGGTTTTACTTACCACATGCTGTATCTCGATCCGCAATGGCTGAGCCGCGAACTGGCGGCGCGGCGTGATTCTCTGTCGTCTGCCGGTGATCCGAGTTTCGAAAATACCTTAGCGCAGGATCCGCAGCTGGCGCAGGCGACGTCGATGGCGTTTCAGGCACTGCATGGCAAAGAACTGCGTATTGTTCGGCAGACCGCGCTCGACGGATTACTCAGCGCACTGGGCGGACATCTCACCTGGCAACCGCCACGTTTGCAGGGCGAAGCGCCATGGTCACGTGTGGCGCATCAGGCGCGGGAATATCTGCATGCCCATCTGCACGAAGACATTGGCCTCGAACAACTGGCGGCGGCGACCGGCGAAAGCCGCTTTGTGGTCAGCCGTGCGTTTAAAGCTGAGTTTGGATTGCCGCCTCACGCTTATCTTATTCAGCTGAAACTGACCCGCGCCCGTGAAGGGTTAGCGCTGGGACGCACGCCGGCAGCGGTGGCAGCAGATTTAGGATTTGCCGATCAGAGTCATCTCGGACGCTGGTTCCGCCGTGCTTATCAGCTCACGCCCGCGAATTACCGGCGTCTGTGCACAAATCTTCCAGATTGAGAAAAAGTGACGGGTTAAGCTCAGATTTCAACTGAACCGGAGCCTGTCATCATGAATACCCCTGCCACAATTTTGCCCTCATCCCCTGAACGCTGCGTTATCGTGATCAACCAGCAACTGGCCGCCGGACACGCCGCCAATGCTGCCGCGGTACTGGCGCTGACGCTCGGACAGCGCCATCCGTCTCTGGTGGGCGCACCGCTAATTGATGCCGATAACCGGGAACATCCGGGGCTCATCCCGATTGGTATCAGTGTGTTAGTGGCCGATGCTCAGCAACTCACACAACTTCATCAGCATCTGCTTAATGATGATGAAATGGACGGCATTATTTTCCCGGTCGAAGGGCAGCAAACCACTGATTACGCGGCATTTCGTGAGGCGGTATCGGTTGTGCCGACCGACAACCTGCAACTGCTCGGCATCGCGCTGGCGGGGAATAAAAAATTGGTGCGTAAGCTGACCGGTAAACTGGGATTACTGGGCTGATGCCTGTCATTTAACCGTCACATTTCTTCTCTATTCTCCTGATATTCAAACTAATATCAGGAGTTTCACCGTGCGTAAGTCTCTCGTCGCTCTGCTGCTTTTCACTCTGGGTTCCACCTTTGCTGTTCAGGCTGCCGAAGAAGCCAAGCCGTTTATCACCAGTCAGGAACTGGATCTGACTCAATATCTGCCAGCGCCACCGGCGGATGATTCGGCACAGACCAAAGCTGAACTGAAAGAATTGCTGGAAATTCAGGCCACCCGTACGCCTGAGCAAGAGAAAGCCGCAATTGCCGATGCCGAAGAAAATGTCTGGCGTTTTGCCGATGTGATGGGCCCGGATTTTGATGCCGCGAAACTGCCGAAAACCGCCGCGCTGTTTGAGCGCATTGTGGCGACAGAAGACGTGGTGGACGATCACGCCAAGAAAGCGTTTAACCGTCCGCGTCCTTACATGCTGGATGAACAAATTCATCCGTTGCTGAAAAAATCTAAATCCGGTTCATGGCCTTCCGGTCATTCCACCATCGGTTATCTGATGGCGACGGTGCTGGGTGAAATGGTGCCGGAAAAACGTAACGCGCTGTTCACCCGCGCGGCGGGTTACGCTGAAAATCGTCTGGTGGCCGGTTTCCATTACCGCTCTGATACCGTGATGAGCCGCACCGGCGCGGCGCTGATTGCCCAGAAAATGGCAGAGCAGCCTGATTTCAAGACCGAATTTGACGCGGCAAAAGCCGAACTGCGTGCGCAGCTGGGTCTGAAATAATTGTCGTCAGTTCCTGCCTTTCCGGTAAAGTGTGGGCGTAAAACTCGCAAAGGAAGGGACTGATGGAATACAGATTCAAGCGAATGGCATCACCGGTCGGGCTGCTGACGCTGGCGGCAAAAGGCGACAAACTGACCGCCATTTTGTGGGAATGTGAAATCGACGGGCGTGTGCCGTTGGGCGATATGATTGAAGACCCGTCGTTTCCGATCCTGCTGAAAACCGAGCAACAGCTGAACGAATATTTCGCAGGCGAACGTACGTGCTTTGAGCTGGAACTGGATTTCACCGGCACGGAATTTCAGAAAGAAGTCTGGGCGGCGTTGCTGGAAATTCCATTTGGTGAGACGCGCAGTTATGGCGATATTGCCCGCCGTATTGGCCGCCCGAAAGCCGTCCGCGCCGTCGGTGCCGCCAATGGTCGTAACCCGATTTCCATTGTGGCGCCTTGCCATCGTGTCATCGGTGCTTCCGGTAAGTTAACCGGCTTTGCTGGCGGTCTCGATAACAAAGCGTTATTACTCAAGCTGGAAGGGCGCAAATCCTAGGGTTTTAATCGGGTAAATAAATCACTTGATGTCCGCTTGTCAGTCGATGCATAGTCAAAAAATAAGCAGTAAATAAAAAAAGACAACATCACTTACAGACGGAGTTTTAAATCAATGGATCAGATTCAATCCCTCGAACAGTTCTTATCCTCAGTACAACAACGCGACCCGCATCAGGTCGAATTCTCCCAGGCCGTACGTGAAGTTATGACCACGCTATGGCCTTTCCTCGAACAAAATCCGCAATACCGCCGTTCTGCTTTACTCGAACGTCTGGTAGAGCCGGAGCGTGTCATTCAGTTCCGCATCGCGTGGGTGGATGACAAAAATCAGGTGCAGGTGAACCGTGGCTGGCGCGTGCAGTTCAGCTCGGCGATTGGCCCGTATAAAGGCGGCATGCGTTTCCATCCGTCGGTCAATTTATCAATCCTCAAATTCCTCGGTTTTGAGCAGACCTTTAAAAATGCCCTGACCACGTTGCCAATGGGCGGCGGAAAGGGCGGCAGTGATTTCAATCCGAAAGGCAAAAGCGAAGGCGAAATCATGCGTTTCTGTCAGGCGCTGATGCTGGAACTGTACCGTCATCTCGGGCCGGATACCGATGTGCCTGCGGGTGATATCGGCGTCGGCGGGCGTGAAGTCGGGTATATGGCGGGGATGATGAAAAAACTCTCCAACAACACCGCCAGTGTGTTCACCGGCAAAGGGTTGTCGTTTGGCGGCAGTCTGATCCGCCCGGAAGCCACAGGTTATGGCCTGATCTATTTCACTGAATCGATGCTCAAACGCCACGGTCTGGATTTCGAAGGCATGCGCGTGGCGGTATCCGGCTCCGGTAACGTCGCGCAATACGCGATTGAAAAAGCCATGTCACTGGGCGCCCGGGTGATTACGGCGTCAGATTCTAACGGTACTGTCGTCGATGAAGCCGGTTTCACCCCTGAGAAACTGGCGTTGCTGACCGAAATCAAAGCCAGCCGCGACGGGCGTGTGGCCGATTACGCAGAAAAACTCGGGCTGACCTATCTCGAAGGCCAGCAACCGTGGAACGTGCCGGTGGATATCGCGCTGCCTTGCGCCACACAAAATGAACTGGATGCCGATGCGGCACGCGTGCTGATTGCCAATGGCGTGAAAGCCGTCGCCGAAGGCGCGAACATGCCAACCACGATTGAAGCGACCGACTTGTTCACCGACGCGGGCGTGCTTTTCGCGCCGGGCAAAGCGGCGAACGCCGGTGGCGTGGCGACGTCAGGTCTGGAAATGGCGCAGAACGCGGCACGTCTGAGCTGGAAAGCCGAAGAAGTCGATGCGCGTTTACGTCACATCATGCTGGATATCCATCACTCTTGCGTGGAGTACGGCGGTGAAGGTAAACAGACACAGTATGTACGTGGCGCCAATATCGCCGGTTTCGTGAAAGTCGCCGATGCCATGCTGGCGCAGGGCGTGCTCTGATTTTAGTGAGCCACTTTTGAGGCAATTAATTTAGCCAACAAAAAAGCCACTTCTTGCGAAGTGGCTTAATCGACTGAATCTGAAACTAAAATTTGGTGGCCCTTGCTGGACTTGAACCAGCGACCAAGCGATTATGAGTCGCGTGCTCTAACCAACTGAGCTAAAGGGCCGAGGTGCGGGATTATACGGTAAACTCTGCTTACAGGTCTATATGTGTTCGGTTTGTATGCGCGTTTTGTGTGCAGTTCTGGCATGTTGTATTCGCAGACTTTTTTACCGATAACTCCGGTTAATACATCTCAGGAAAGAATAATGATTACAGATATTATCGCCAGGGATCTTTCTGTCGTGTTTTGCGGCATCAATCCTGGTCTATCTACCGCTCATCATGGTTTTCATTTTGCTAATGCCAATAATCGCTTCTGGAAGGTTATCTATCAGGCCGGTTTTACCGCCCGCTTGCTGAAGCCTGAAGAAGAGCAACATTTGCTGGATACGGGTTGTGGCATCACGATGCTGGTTGAGCGCCCGACCATTGAAGCAACCGAACTGGTACGCGATGAGTTGCGTGAGGGCGGGGCTGTTTTGACGGAGAAAATCGAACGCTATCAGCCGCGCGCACTGGCCGTTTTAGGTAAGCAGGCGTTCAGTAAAGCGTTTGGGATCAGCAAAGTGAACTGGGGGCGTCAGGCGCTGAAAATCGGTGACACAGAGGTCTGGGTGCTGCCTAACCCCAGCGGACTGAACCGTGCGACGTTAGAGGAACTGACCGCCTCTTACCGCGAACTTTACGATGCCCTGAATTCCTGAGCCTAAACTTCAAACAATAAAAAAGCCCCGCCATTTCCAGAGAAAGGCGGGGCTTTTTATTGGCTGACAGCCTGAGGACGATTAATCGTCCAGGAAGCTACGCAGCACTTCGGAGCGGCTTGGGTGGCGCAGTTTACGCAACGCTTTCGCTTCGATCTGACGGATACGTTCACGGGTAACGTCGAACTGTTTGCCCACTTCTTCCAGAGTGTGGTCAGTGTTCATATCGATACCGAAACGCATACGCAGAACTTTCGCTTCACGTGCGGTCAGGCCAGCCAGAACGTCATGCGTCGCAGAACGCAGGCTTTCAGACGTTGCAGAATCCAGTGGCAGCTCGAGGGTTGTATCCTCGATGAAATCGCCCAGATGCGAATCTTCATCGTCGCCGATTGGCGTTTCCATGGAGATTGGCTCTTTAGCAATTTTCAGCACTTTACGGATTTTGTCTTCCGGCATCAGCATACGCTCAGCCAGCTCTTCCGGTGTTGGCTCACGGCCCATCTCTTGCAGCATCTGACGGGAGATACGGTTGAGTTTGTTGATAGTCTCAATCATATGCACCGGAATACGGATGGTACGCGCCTGGTCGGCGATGGAGCGGGTGATAGCCTGACGGATCCACCAGGTCGCATAAGTTGAGAACTTATAACCACGGCGATATTCAAACTTATCAACGGCTTTCATCAGGCCGATGTTACCTTCCTGGATCAGGTCAAGGAATTGCAGACCACGGTTGGTGTATTTCTTGGCGATAGAAATAACCAGACGTAAGTTTGCTTCAACCATCTCTTTCTTCGCGCGACGGGCTTTCGCTTCGCCGATCGACATGCGACGGTTGATGTCTTTAACCTGCTCGATAGTCAGGCCAGTTTCTTCTTCGATCTGACGCAGTTTCATCAGGCCGCGCTGCACGTCTTCGGTGACTTCTTTCAGCTTCTCAGACCATGGTTTACCCATTGCCAGAGCCGCATCGAACCAGGTATCGCTGGTTTCGTTACCGGCGAACAGATTGACGAAGTTTTTCTTCGGCATTTTGCACTGTTCAACGCACACTTTCATGATCAGACGTTCCTGAGCACGTACGCGATCCATCATGGAACGCATGCTGTTAACCAGGAAATCGAACTGTTTTGGCACTAAACGGAACTGTTTGAACACATCGGACAGCTTCAGGATTTCTTCTGCTGCGCTTTTGTGACTACGGCCGTTTTTCTTGATGACCAGACGTGTCGCTTCATGTTGTTCACGCAGTTCGGTGAACTTCTGGCGAGCCAGTTCAGGGTCGATGCTGTTGTCATCTTCAGCGTCGTCGTCGTCGTCTTCGTCTTCGTCGTCATCATTCTGCTCTTCAGTGGTCAGTTCAGAACCCACATGAGTCGCAGTTGGTGCGATTTCTTCTTCGGCGTTCGGATCAACAAAACCGGTGATCAGGTCAGACAGACGTACTTCGCCTGCTTCCACACGGTCATATTGCTCTAACAAATAAGTGATAGCTTCAGGATATTCAGCAACGGAGCACTGGACCTGATTGATACCGTCTTCGATACGTTTGGCGATGTCGATTTCGCCTTCACGGGTCAGCAATTCAACGGTACCCATCTCGCGCATATACATACGCACTGGGTCGGTGGTACGGCCAATTTCGGATTCAACGCTGGAAAGTACCTGCGCCGCCGCTTCTGCAGCGTCTTCGTCGGTATCTGGGCGATTTTCGGCCAGCATCAAATCATCGGCGTCCGGAGCTTCTTCAAGAACCTGGATGCCCATGTCGTTAATCATCTGGATGATGTCTTCGATCTGGTCGGAATCGACGATATCTTCCGGCAGATGGTCATTGACCTCAGCATAGGTCAGATAGCCTTGCTCCTTACCACGGGTGACAAGTAGCTTAAGCTGTGACTGCGGGTTTTGCTCCATAAGACGGTATCCACACTTCAGAGTATTTGGGTTGGTGTCGGTCGGGTAACATCGCCAACAATAACGTTAGGGGCGTTTATTGTGCCGCGGCCCACCAGGGCGGCTCTGCGCAGGGCCGTGCCCCGCTTTTTATCGGCACTTAAGCCGTGTTCTGTTTTACCCGTCATACTTCGAGCCGCAGGTGCGTTAGCTGCCTTCCCGTCACTCGAGTTATCCGGGTAAATATATGTTCTTGTTATTAAATTTTTAACTCTTTCTCGCTAACACCTGATTCAGGGAACTCACTTCGGTGCGTTCCTCTGGACTCAGGCCATGCGTCCTGGCTTTTGCAATCAAAGTTTCAAGCCGTTGCTCTAGAATCGAGTCATACAGGCTGGCTAGCGTGGCACGAAATTCCTCTTCGACCATGTCCTCTACGATCATGTGGTTCCATGTCGCCAGAGTTTCAAGTTGTTGGTAGAACTTATTATCGCGATAAAGTTCCAGTAACTGGCCTGTTGTCAGGCCCGGCTGGGCTAAGCAAGTGGTTACTAACTCGCTGAAAAGATCCAGTCCTGGTTGCTTCGCTTGCTCCAAACCTTGCAGCGAGGGTATAAGTGTAGCCAGTTGTGGATTTTGTACCAGTAACCCTATAAGTATACGCATGGTTGTGCGTTTTAGCTGGGGCGCCTGATAGACATTGCTATTTTCTGCCTGTTTAGGCATCAGCTTTTCCAGCTGGCTGTCATCCAAAATCCCGAGCTTATTCCCTAACTGCTGACGCAAATACATCCGTAACGTTTCACCGGGTACCTGGCGGATCAGCGGCAATGCCAGCATGCTCAATTTGGTGCGCCCGTCAGGGCTGCTCAAATCAACCTGCGGCATCAGCGAATCAAACAGGAAAGTGGACAGCGGCATCGCCTGCTCCATTCTTTGTTCGAACGCTTCTTTGCCTTCTTTTCGCACCAGCGTGTCTGGATCTTCGCCGTCGGGTAAAAACATAAAACGCAGCTGGCGACCATCATTAAGATAGGGCAGTGCTGTTTCCAGCGCGCGCCATGCAGCTTCACGTCCCGCCCGGTCGCCGTCGTAACAACAAACGACGTTATCGGTGCTGCGGAACATCAGCTGAATGTGGTCAGCCGTCGTGGACGTACCCAGTGAGGCCACGGCGTAATCAATGCCGAACTGCGCCAGTGCGACAACGTCCATATACCCTTCAACAACCAGCAAACGCGCCGGCGTCGGGTGCTTTAACTGTGCTTCATACAGGCCATACAACTGGCGGCCTTTATGGAAAATTTCGGTTTCCGGCGAGTTGAGGTATTTCGGCGTACCGTCACCCAAAACCCTGCCGCCAAAGGCAATCACGCGGCCACGTTTATCACGAATAGGGAACATCACCCGTTCGCGGAAACGGTCATAGCTGCGGCCATTGTCATTGGTGACTAACATGCCGGCGTCAATCAGAGACGCTTTATCATCGGCATTTTTGCCGAAACGCTTTAATGCGTTGTCCCAGCCCGGAGGGGCGAAACCAATAGCGAAGTGACTGATGACGTCTTCACTCAAACCGCGTCGGGCAAGATATTCCCGTGCGGGGGCACCTGCAGGCTGTTTAAGTGATTGCTGATAGAACTCGCTAAGCGGTGCCATCAACTGGTAGAGGCTTTGACGCTGATGACGCTCCATCTGGCTTGGACCGGTGCCTGCTTCGTACGGCACTTCCAAACCCTGCATTGTCGCCAGTTCCTCAATGCTTTCGACAAACTCAAGCCTGTCATAGTTCATCAGGAAATCGACGGCATTGCCGTGGGCACCACAACCGAAACAGTGATAAAACTGCTTATCGCCATTTACGGTAAATGAGGGTGTTTTCTCATGGTGGAAAGGGCAGCACGCGTGATAATTTTTACCCTGTTTCTTGAGCTTTACACGTGCGTCGATCAAATCGACGATATCGATGCGAGCCAGCAAGTCATTGATAAATACGCGCGGAATTCTCCCAGCCATAAGCCCCTTACTCACTAGCCTATAAACGAGAACAAGCCGCGCATTCCTTTCGGAAAGCACGGCCTTCGTATGCTACTACGCAGTCTGCGCGTTCTTAATATTGCAAATCACGCGATTTGGGGTTGCCCCCGAAGATTAATACAGACGAGTGCGGCGTGCGTTTTCGCGAGCCAGTTTCTTGGCGTGGCGTTTTACTGCAGATGCTTTAGCGCGTTTACGTTCGGTAGTCGGTTTTTCATAGAATTCACGACGACGAACTTCTGCCAGAACACCTGCTTTTTCGCAGGAACGCTTGAAGCGACGCAGAGCTACGTCGAACGGCTCGTTTTCACGTACTTTAATTACAGGCATGTGCCTCTCACCTCGATAAAATCGGTTTGTTTGCTGATGTTGTACCAGCACATTTCAAAATGGTGCGGAATTTTACTCCAATTCGCCTCGTCTTGTAAAGCATAACGGCAAATTGAAACAGGTGCGTTCAGCAACCCTTCTGCAACATCGTGCGCTCGCTTTTGCGTCGGGCGGCGATTATATACCAATCAATCGAAATTGCTCGACATTAATTGGCTCAGGAAGCAAGGAATTCCCACTCCGGTGCAGCACCCGCTAAGGCTTGTGTGCTAAACTGCGCGCCGCGAGTTAGCGCCAAACTATGATGGAAAGAGTGATGCGAGTACTGGGTATTGAAACGTCCTGCGATGAAACCGGAATTGCAGTTTATGACAGCGAAGCCGGTTTGTTAGCCAACCAACTGTATAGTCAGGTAAAACTGCATGCAGATTACGGCGGCGTGGTGCCAGAACTGGCCTCGCGTGACCATGTGCGCAAAACAATCCCTTTGATTCAGGCCGCGCTGAAAGAAGCCGGGCTGACCGCACAGGACATCGACGGCGTGGCGTATACCGCCGGTCCCGGTCTGGTCGGCGCGTTGCTGGTCGGCGCAACTATCGGCCGTTCTCTGGCGTTTGCCTGGGATGTGCCTGCGGTGCCGGTTCATCATATGGAAGGCCATTTGCTGGCACCGATGCTTGAAGATAATCCGCCTGATTTCCCGTTTGTCGCGTTGCTGGTTTCCGGCGGTCATACGCAGTTAATCAGCGTCACCGGTATCGGTGAATATACCTTACTGGGCGAGTCTATTGATGACGCTGCCGGTGAAGCCTTTGATAAAACGGCAAAATTGCTGGGTCTGGATTATCCGGGTGGCCCGCTGCTGTCAAAAATGGCGGCTCAGGGTGTGGCCGGGCGCTTTACATTCCCGCGTCCGATGACGGATCGTCCGGGGCTGGATTTCAGCTTCTCCGGTCTCAAAACGTTCGCCGCCAATACCATTCGTGGCAATGACAGCGACCCGCAGACGCACGCGGACATTGCCCGTGCTTTTGAAGATGCCGTGGTCGATACGCTGGCGATTAAATGCAAACGCGCGCTGGATCAGACCGGTTTTAAACAGCTCGTCATGGCTGGTGGCGTCAGCGCGAACCGCACATTACGCGCCAAACTTGAAGACGTGATGACCAAACGTGGCGGTAAGGTATTTTATGCCCGACCTGAATTCTGTACCGACAACGGCGCGATGATTGCTTATGCCGGTATGGTGCGGTTGAAAACCGGAGCAACACCTGATCTTGGCGTGACCGTTCGCCCGCGCTGGCCGTTAGCGGAGCTTCCGCCAGTCTGAGCGGGGCTGCGACTGCGTTGCTGCGTCGACCCGAAATGCTCACATACTTGAGTATGCTGCGCTTTCAGGTCTCCTGACGCCTTGTCTCGCTCGCGCTCAGGCTGGCTGAGGCTGAGAAAAACAATAAAAAAACGACCCGCATGAGGTCGTTTTTTTATGTCTGGAATGTAACGGTTATTCGGTCTTATCTTCTTTCGCCGCTTTACGTTTCTTCTTCAGCTTATCCCAGATTTTTCCTTCCTGGCCCCGCCACAGACGCTGGATGTTATCGTGATGACGCAACAATATCAGACAGGAAAGCATAGCGACCGGGAAGGTAAATTCTGGCTTGAACCACCAGACGTAAAAAGGTGCGATCAGCGCACTGACAATCGCGCCCAGCGAAGAGTATCCGCTCAGCAGCACGGTCAGCAGCCATGTCCCCATCATCAGCCCGGTTAAGTCCCAGCCGATAGGCGCAATGGCACCAAAAGCAGTTGCCACGCCTTTACCGCCTTTGAAGCGGAAGAATACCGGATAGATGTGACCCAGACAGGCTGCGATAGCAGTCAGCCCAAGGTACATTGGCGGAATATTCAGGCGATAGGCCAGCCAGACAGGCAACATGCCTTTCAGAACATCGAAGATGAGAACAGACGCCGCTGCCAGACGACCACCCAGTCGCAAGACATTTGTGGCACCGGGATTGCCAGAGCCCGCCGTGCGCGGATCAGGTAACCGGGCTACCCGGCAGACCAGAATCGCACTGGAAATCGAGCCGCAGAGGTAGGCGAAAATAATCATTCCAAGCGCGGTAGCACTCATAAAGCAGTTCCGTCTAATAAGGGTCGTTTTAATCGCAACATCCATGGATAATACGCATTTTCTGCTGGAAGTGGTATCCGGCTGGGTCAAAAACAGAGAATCACGTGATGGATATCGTATTTATTGAGCAACTAAATGTAATCACCACGATTGGCGCTTACGACTGGGAACAGACGATTAAACAGAAACTGGTGTTCGATATCGAAATGGCCTGGGATAACCGAAAATCCGCTGCCAGCGATGATGTGAATGACTGTTTAAGCTATGCGGACGTCAGTGATGCGGTGATTGAACATGTGGCATCGCAAAATTTTGCGCTGGTAGAGCGTGTGGCCGAAGAAGTGGCGACATTGCTGCTGACCCGTTTTAACACGCCATGGGTGCGGATTAAGCTCAGCAAGCCCGGCGCGGTGGCTCAGGCGGCCAATGTCGGCGTGATTATTGAGCGCGGAAAACGAATTTAGTCCGGTTACGGATACAATTTAAAAAATGCTTGTCTATTTAATGTCATATAGAAGCGTTAAAAGGAAAGTCCGGACTACCGGGCTTCCTTTAATGAAGCGGCTCAGCGTGATGCCGCTTTTTTGTTGTCTGTACTTTGAGCTGGTTTCCCCATCCGGGGATATTTTATAGGGTAGGGTGCGATAATGATCGTTGAAAGTCATTCTTTGCTTGTAGCAGCAATTTTGGGTGTTGTTGAAGGGTTGACTGAGTTCTTACCGGTTTCATCTACAGGCCATCTGATCATCGCGGGAAATCTTCTGGGCTTTACCGGTGATACCTCGAAATCATTTGAAGTGGTTATCCAGTTAGGGTCCATTCTGGCCGTGGTAGTGATGTTCTGGCGTCGTTTGTTTGGCATGATTGGCCTGCACTTTGGCAAGCCGCCTGTTCATGAAGGCACGGGTAACCGCCGTCTGAATTTATTGCATATTATTTTAGGGATGATCCCGGCAACGATCCTGGGCTTGCTGCTGCACTCGCAGATTAAGTCCTTGTTTGAGCCGAAATTTGTGATGATTGCACTGGTCGTCGGTGGTGTTTTGCTGATTGCAGCCGAATTGTTGAAACCGAAAAAACCGCGTGCAGAAGGGGTGGATGACATCACTTACCTGCAGGCATTTATGATTGGTGTTTTCCAGTGTCTGGCGCTCTGGCCGGGATTCTCCCGTTCGGGTGCGACCATCAGCGGCGGGATGTTAATGGGCATCAGCCGTTTTGCGGCATCTGAGTTCTCTTTCCTGCTGGCGGTGCCGATGATGATGGGCGCGACAGCGCTGGATCTGTATAAGAGCTACAGCTTCCTGACGCTGGCTGATTTACCGATGTTCGCTACCGGTTTTATCAGCGCATTTATCGTTGCCCTGATTGCTATCAAAACCTTCCTGGCGGTGATTAAACGTATTTCGTTTATTCCGTTCGCCATCTATCGCTTCTTTGTAGCGATCGCGGTGTACTTCGTCTTTATCGCCTGATTTTCGGTTTATTGGCGACAAGAAATACTGGCGAGAAAAAAAGCCCCGGCGCAAAACGCACGGGGCTTTTTTTAATCGTTGATGGGGTCTAAATCGCTGCTTCCTGGGTTTGTTTCCAGTCTGCCAGAGCTTGTGTTCGACGCTTTTTCAGCTCATCGCGGATTTCAATTCCCTGAAAACCTGCATCCAGCACTTCTTTATTGGTAATGCTGTTCGCCACTTTGAAAGCCTCACGGAGATAATCACCTTGCGGATAAGGGTTGTTTTCAAAGGTGGTACGCCCGCGGGCGTCGGCTTCACTGGTCATAATCATCTGCTCAAGCCGCTGTGGTTTACGCCACACATCGATGGTGTCGAACAGTTTTAACAGGGTTTCCGGACGCAGCTTGTTCACGGTATGGATCAGGTCATGGAACTCTGCGACCAGTTTGGCTAAATCTCTTATATGCGTCGGGACTTTCAGGCGCTGACAAATATTTTCCACCAGTTTCACACCTGCCGGACCGTGGCCGTGATGCGCCGGCCAGAATTGCGGCGGGGTCAGCGCCTTGCCCAAATCATGGCAAAGTGCTGAGAAACGCACATCCACTTCAGGCGTCAGCGTGCTGGCGATTTTCAGCGTCATCAGCGTATGAATACCGGTATCAATTTCCGGATGCCATTTTTCTGGTGCCGGAACGCCAAACAGCGCATCGATTTCAGGGAACAGTACTTTGAGCGCGCCGCAGTCACGCAGCACCTGGAAATAGACCTGGGGATCCTGCGTCTGCAAGGCTTTTTCGGTTTCTTTCCACACACGTTCTGGTGTCAGCGCTTCCAGTTCACCGCTTTCTGCCATCTGCTGCATCAGCGCCTGCGTTTCCGGAGCGACCGTGAAACCTAAATGAGCAAATCGCGCGGCAAAACGGGCGACACGCAACACACGTAGCGGATCTTCACCGAAGGCATCCGAAACGTGACGCAACAGGCGTTGTTCGATATCGCGCTGTCCGTGATAGGGATCGACAAGTTCGCCATCTTTGCTTTTGGCGATCGCATTGATGGTAAGATCACGCCGCATCAGATCCTGTTCCAGCGTGACGTCCGGCGCGGCATAACAGGTGAAACCGTTATAACCGGAACCTGATTTTCGCTCTGTGCGGGCCAGGGCATATTCATCACGAGTGCGGGGATGCAGGAACACCGGGAAATCTTTCCCGACCTGCTGATAGCCGTTTTCCAGCATGTATTCAGGCGTTGCGCCGACCACTACCCAATCGTGTTCAGACACAGGCAGGTTTAATAAGCTGTCTCGGACTGCGCCGCCGACCAGGTAAATCTCCACGCGATAACTCCTGAAATAGGCCAAAGGGACTCTTTGTTCATCATAGCAAAGTTGGGCTGAAGATTTCCTGATTGATGGAAACACGAAAAGGCACCGAAGTGCCTTATGAAGTTAATCAGGATGTTGAGCTTTTAGCTCATCCAGCGATCTTTCTTCCTGCGACGTGGGATCAGATGTGGCAACAGCAGACCCAGAACCAGACCGACACCCGCGACACCGCCGCCGTACATAAACCATTGCAGAATAATGGTTCTTTGTTTGTCGTCGAGCTGGACATTGACCGCGTCAACTTTCTTCTTCGCCACGATCAGCTGATTTTTCAAATCCTGATTTTCTTTCTTCAGGCCATTGATAATGCCATCGCTGGAAGACACCTTGCTCTGCATTTCCGCAGTGCGCTGGTTCCAGCTGGAATCAATGTTGGTCAGTTTGTCAGTCAGCGTTTTCACCTGTTGTTCCAGATCCGGAACGCGGGTACGCAGGCTAGGCACATTGCTTAACTGATCCAGTGGGATCCAGGCTGTTTTGCCTTTTGAATCAACAATCTCACCATATTTAGTACTGTCGTTAACGCTGCGCAGGGTGACTTCTTCACCGGCATTCAGGGTGCCAACAATGCGATACTGATTACCCGGACCGCTGTGGATATAGGTGATCAAATCGTCGGAGATATAGCGCTTCTCATCAGCGTGAGCGCCCCATGTGATGCTTAAACCAAGCAAAGCGAAACCAATTAGGCGTAATTTCTGCATTATTTCATCGTTTCTTTGTGAATTTAGGGAACGTGAAGTGTGCATCCGTTTAATCAGGATACGTCTTCTGGCAACCGCCTCTGTTGGCCATTGCACTAATTCAGAGTCCAAAAGTTGGATTCATAGACCAAAAGTTGGGTGACCGATAGTAAGGGCAACAGTGTGACGACGCAATGTATAAACCGGAATGAGAACTATCTTACAATCCCGCAACATGCGGCTTGCGCGCTGTGCTTATGATAGAATTGCAGCGACGCGTTTATCCCTTTTGGCAGCAAAGAATCGGTGTGAAGACTCCTATGACCGTAGAAATAGAATTAAAATTTATCGCCACCCCGGCAGCAATCGCCGAATTACCTTCGCAACTCGCTGGATTTAACAGCGAGCACACCGCGCCTTCGAAACTGACCAACATCTATTTTGAGACTGCGGAAAACTATTTACGTTCGCACGATATTGGCCTGCGTATCCGTGGTTTCGACGATCAGTACGAAATGACCATCAAAACCGGCGGGAAAGTAGTGGGCGGTCTGCATCAGCGCCCTGAATACAATGTCGAGTTGAAAAAACCGGTGCTGAAACTCAGCGCGTTCCCGAAAGATATCTGGCCGGAAGGCTGCAAACCTGCCGCGCTGCAAAAAGAACTGGCACCGTTGTTCCGTACCGATTTCACCCGTGAGAAGTGGGTGATCACTTACGGCGAAAGCGAGATTGAGCTGGGTCTGGATCAGGGTGAAGTGGTGGCCGGTGAGCTTTCTGAAGCACTGGCAGAAATTGAACTGGAACTGAAAAAAGGCAACACCACCGATCTGCTGGCTCTGGCCGCTGAGATTGGCGCGCATGGCGGTTTACGTCAGGGCGGATTCAGCAAAGCCGCTCGGGGTTATCATCTGGCGAAAGGCAATCCGGCGCGTGAAATCAAACCGTTGCCGGTTTTTAAAGCTCAGCCGAAAGCGACCGTGGAACAGGCGATGTCCGCTATGTTCGAGCTGGCACTGGATCACTGGCAATATCATGAAGAGTTGTGGGTGCGTGGCGATAAAACTGCGCGTCTGACCGTGCTACAGGCCGTGGAAACAGTGCGTCAGGTGCTGGTGTTGTTTGGCGGGCTGGTGCCGCGTAAAGCCTCGTCTGAACTGCGTACGCTGCTGACCGATCTGGTTCCTGTGCTGGAGCAGAAATCTGCCGATGCGCAGGAAATCTGTTACAGCGCCAGCTACCTGAAATGCAAGTTAGTGCTTACTTCCTGGCTGGCAACCTCAGGCTGGACGCCTTTCATTGATGACAAATCGGCGAAAAAACTGGAAGGTTCTTTCAAACGCTTTGCCGACATCATGCTGGGCCGTACCGCTGCTGATCTGAAAGAGGCGTTTGCACAGCCGCTGACCGAAGAAGGCTACCGCGACCAGCTGGCGCGTCTGAAGCGTCAGATCATCACCTTCCATTTGCTGGGCGGTGCTTATCCTGAAAAAGACGTTGCCGCGTACATTGCGGGCTGGGCCGATCTGCAACAGGCCATCGTGCAGCAGCAACACGCCTGGGAGGATTCCGCCCGTTCTCATGCGGTAATGATGGATGCATTCTGGTTAAACGGACAACCTCGTTAATTGACTGATAAGCCTGGGCAAATAGCCCGGGCTTTTTTTTGCAAGGAATCTGATTTCATGTTGCCACTCTCTTCTGTTTTGCAAAGTCATGCTCAGAGTCTGCTTGAGCGCTGGCGTGAACATCCTGAAAACCTCCCGCTTCCCGATGATCAACAGCTGGCCGTTTTAACCAGCAGTGAATTCGTCACGGACAGTTTGCTGGCGTTTGGGCAGTGGTGGCATGAAATCAATGAAACACCGCCTCAGTCCCAGGAGTGGCAGCTTTATCGCCCGTGGCTGGAAGAAGCACTGACCGGTGTGACGGATGAAAACGGGCTGATGAAAGCACTGCGACTGTTCCGTCGCCGTATTCTCACCCGTATCGCCTGGTCGCAATCGGCGCAAACCAGCGAAGCGAAAGACACGCTGCATCAGCTGAGTGAACTGGCTGAACTGCTGATCGTCAGCGCCCGCGACTGGCTTTACGACGCTTGCTGTCGGGAGTTTGGTACGCCGGTTAATGCTGCTGGCGAACCGCAAAAAATGCTGATCCTCGGGATGGGCAAGCTGGGCGGCGGGGAGCTGAATTTCTCTTCAGATATCGATCTGATTTTTGCCTACCCGGAAAACGGTCAGACCCGCGGCGGGCGACGCGAACTGGATAATGCTCAGTTCTTTACCCGCCTTGGACAGCGGCTGATCAAAGCGCTGGATCAGCCGACTATCGACGGTTTTGTTTACCGTGTCGATATGCGTCTGCGTCCGTTTGGTGACAGCGGCCCGTTGGTGATGAGTTTCCCGGCGCTGGAAGATTATTATCAGGAGCAGGGGCGCGACTGGGAACGTTACGCGATGGTGAAGGCGCGGCTGATGGGCGGCGCGGAAGATATCAGCAGTCAGGAACTGCGCAAAATGTTGATGCCTTTTGTGTTCCGCCGTTACATCGATTTCAGCGTCATCCAGTCATTACGTAATATGAAAGGAATGATCGCCCGTGAAGTCCGTCGCCGGGGGTTGAAAGACAACATTAAACTCGGCGCAGGCGGCATCCGCGAAATTGAATTTATCGTGCAGGTTTTCCAGCTTATCCGCGGCGGGCGTGAACCGGCATTGCAGCAGCGTGCATTGCTGCCGACGTTGCAGGCGCTGGAAAATCTGAGCATCCTGCCGGTCGAGCAGGTGTTGCAACTGCGCAGCAGTTATCTGTTCCTGCGTCGTCTGGAAAACCTGTTGCAGGCAATTTCCGATGAACAGACGCAGACTTTGCCTTCCGATGAACTGAATCAGGCGCGTCTGGCCTGGGGAATGGATTACGCCGACTGGCCACAGCTTCTGGATGCAGTGAATGCTCACATGCAGGCCGTGCGTGCGGTGTTTAACGATCTGATTGGCGATGACACGCCTGACTCTGAAGACGATCAGCAACAGGCCCAGTTCAGCAGTTTGTGGATTGATTTGCTGGAACCTGCCGAACTGGCGCCTCTGGTTCCACTGCTCGATGAAAACGCGCAGCGTCATGTTTTGCAGCAGATTGCCGAGTTTCGTCGTGATGTCGATAAGCGCACTATCGGACCGCGCGGACGCGAGCAACTCGATTTACTGATGCCGCGTCTGCTGGCGCAGGTGTGTACCTATAAAAATGCCGACGTGACACTTCAGCGCCTGATGCAACTGCTGCTCAATATCGTCACGCGGACCACTTATATCGAGCTGCTGGTGGAATATCCCGGTGCGCTCAAACAGTTAATCCGCCTGTGTGCCGCGTCACCGATGGTCGCGACGCAGCTGGCCCGTCATCCGTTACTGCTCGATGAGTTACTCGATCCGCGCACGTTGTATCAGCCGATTGAACTGACCGCCTATCGCGATGAACTGCGTCAGTATCTGATGCGCGTGCCGACAGAAGACGAAGAGCAGCAGCTTGAAGCCGTGCGGCAGTTCAAGCAGGCGCAGCATCTGCGTATCGCCGCCGGGGATATTTCCGGAGCGCTGCCGGTGATGAAAGTCAGCGACCATTTAACCTATCTTGCCGAAGCTATCCTCGACGTGGTGGTGCAGCAGGCGTGGGAACAGATGGTCGCGAAATACGGTCAGCCGACGCATCTTCAGCACCGTGAAGGCCGTGGTTTTGCCGTGATTGGTTACGGAAAACTCGGCGGCTGGGAGCTGGGTTACAGTTCCGATCTGGATCTGGTCTTCCTGCTCGACTGTGCGCCGGAAGTCATGACTGACGGCGAGCGCGTCATCGACGGCCGTCAGTTTTATCTGCGGCTGGCGCAACGCATTATGCATTTATTCAGCACGCGCACATCGTCGGGCATTCTTTATGAAGTTGATGCGCGTCTGCGGCCTTCCGGCGCGTCCGGTATGCTGGTCAGCACCATCGAAGCGTTTGCCGATTATCAGGCCAATGAAGCCTGGACGTGGGAACATCAGGCGCTGGTGCGCGCTCGCGTGGTTTACGGCGATCCGCAGCTGACGCAGCAGTTTAACACCACGCGCCGCGATATTTTATGCCGCCAGCGTGATGACGACGGGTTGCGCAAAGAAGTGCGCGAGATGCGCGAGAAAATGTATGCCCATCTCGGCAGTAAAAAGGCTGACCAGTTTGATCTGAAAGCCGATCCGGGTGGCATCACTGATATTGAATTCATTGCACAATATCTGGTCTTACGCTTTGCTCATGACGAGCCAAAGCTGACCCGCTGGTCCGATAATGTGAGGATTTTTGAGCTGATGGCGCAACACGACATCATGCCGGAAGACGAGGCACGAAATCTGACGCAGGCTTATGTCACGCTGCGCGACGAAATTCATCACCTCGCGTTACAGGAACATAGCGGAAAAGTGGCCGCAGATAGCTTTGCGGCGGAGCGCGCACAAATCCGCGCCAGCTGGGCGAACTGGCTGGGCTGAGGGTTTTTATTCGGGTAACAGGCGCTTGTGATATTATCCGGCGCATTGTGTTTACCCGATTTGATTTATCTGTTTTGGAGTCTTGGGATGAAAGTGACTTTGCCTGATTTCCACCGTGCCGGCGTGCTGGTGGTCGGTGACGTAATGTTAGACCGCTACTGGTATGGCCCGACCAACCGTATTTCTCCGGAAGCGCCGGTACCGGTCGTGAAGGTGAATACTATTGAGGAACGTCCCGGCGGCGCGGCAAACGTGGCGATGAACATTTCGTCTCTCGGTGCTTCTTCGCGTCTGATCGGCCTGACCGGCGTGGATGACGCGGCACGTGCGCTAAGCGAACGTCTGGCGGAAGTGAAAGTAAACTGCGATTTCGTGGCGTTGCCCTCGCATCCGACCATCACCAAATTGCGTATTTTGTCCCGTAACCAGCAGCTGATCCGCCTCGACTTTGAAGAAGGTTTTGAAGGCGTAGATCTCCAGCCGATGCTGACCAAAATCGAACAAGCCTTGCCGCAAAGTGGCGCGCTGGTGCTGTCTGACTACGCCAAAGGCGCGCTGACGGAAGTGCAGAAAATGATCCAGCTGGCGAGAAAAGCCGGTGTGCCGGTGCTGGTGGATCCTAAAGGTTCTGATTTCGAACGTTATCGCGGTGCGACATTGCTGACGCCAAATCTGTCCGAATTCGAAGCCGTTGTCGGCCGTTGCAAAAACGAAGATGAAATCGTCACGCGCGGTATGCAACTGATTGCTGATTTCGAGCTTTCTGCGTTGCTGGTGACCCGTTCTGAGCACGGTATGACGCTGTTGCAGCCGGGCAAAGCGCCTTTCCATATGCCAACGCAGGCGCAGGAAGTGTATGACGTGACCGGTGCCGGTGACACGGTGATCGGTACGCTGGCCGCGGCGCTTGCCGCCGGGAATACGCTGGAAGAATCCTGCTTCCTGGCCAACGCCGCCGCCGGTGTGGTGGTCGGAAAACTCGGTACGTCTACCGTTTCTCCGGTTGAGCTGGAAAATGCTATCGGCGGGCGTTCAGACGTCGGCTTCGGCGTGATGAATGAAGAGCAACTGAAAGCGGCTGTGGCGATGGCCCGTCAGCGCGGCGAAAAAGTCGTAATGACCAATGGCATCTTTGACATCCTCCACGCGGGACATGTTTCTTATCTGGCGAATGCCCGCAAACTCGGCGACCGTCTGATTGTTGCCGTTAACAGCGATGCCTCGACCAAGCGTCTGAAAGGCGAAACCCGTCCGGTGAATGCGCTGCAAAACCGCATGATCGTGCTGGGCGCGCTGGGTGCGGTCGACTGGGTGGTTTCTTTTGATGAAGACACGCCGCAGCGTTTGATCGCCGGGATCTTGCCTGATCTGCTGGTGAAAGGCGGTGACTATAAGCCTGAGCAAATCGCCGGTTGTCAGGAAGTCTGGGCGAATGGCGGCGAAGTGCGCGTGCTGAATTTTGAAGATGGTTTATCTACCACTAAAATCATCAATCAGATTAAAGCTCAGGACTGATTTCCACATCGTTTATTTGCATGAAAGGGCTTATCTGATAAGCCCTTTTTCTTTTTGATGATGTCGTCAATAACACTAAACGGAAGTGACTTTGCTGTGGGCGGATTAACGTTGTGAGCGGATTAAAACAGGAGTTAAGCCTGGCACAGGGCGTCGGGCTGTTATCTACGTCGCTGCTGGGAACGGGTGTTTTCGCGGTGCCCGCGCTGGCGGCGCAACTGGCGCAAAATGACAGCCTGTGGGCGTGGCCGGTGCTTATCCTGCTGGTGTTTCCTATTGCCATCGGTTTTGCCGCACTCGGACGCCATTTCCCCAGCGCAGGCGGAGCGGCGCATTTTGTCGGCAAAGCTTTCGGTCCCCATATGGCGCGCGTCACCGGCTGGTTATTCCTGTCGGTGATCCCGGTCGGCTTACCCGCCGCGCTGCATATCGCGGCCGGGTTCTGGCAGGCGGCATTTGGCTGGAGCAGTGAAAATCTTCTGCTGGTTCAGCTCGGTACGTTGCTGGTTATCTGGTTTCTCGGTACCCGCAGCGCAGGTTCGAGCGCCAACATCCAGACGCTGATCGCTTTGCTGGTCATCGCGCTGGTGATTGCTATCTGGTGGAAAGGGGGGATTTCCCTGCCTGAAATCCCGTTGCCTGCGATAGGTGAGGTTTCACCCGTAAACCTGTTCGATGCACTGGCAGTAATGTTCTGGTGCTTTGTCGGGCTGGAAGCGTTTGCCCATCTGGCGACAGAATTTCGCAATCCGGAACGGGATTTTCCGCGCGCGCTGCTGATTGGCATGCTGGTGGCGGGCGCCGTGTACTGGGGTTGTACGGTCGCTGTGCTGAAATTCCATGCCTGGGGAGAAGGGCGGGAAGCGGGCGCTTCTCTGCCCGGCATTGTCGTGCAACTGTTCGGGCAAAAAGCGCTGTGGGTGGCCTGCATCATTGGCTATCTGGCGTGTTTTGCCAGCGTGAATATTTATACCCAAAGCTTTGCCCGGCTGGTGTGGTCGCAGGCTCAGCTCAAGCCGCAAAGTAAGCTGGCGCAGCTTTCTTCTCAGCAGGTGCCGGTCGCGGCGCTCAATCTGGTGGTCGGCAGTTGTATGCTATTTACCCTGCTGATTTACTGGCTGCATCTGCCATTGGGCGCGCTGATCACTTATGCCAACGGGATTTTCATCCTGATATACCTGCTCTGTATGCTGGCGGGGACGCGACTTTTGAAAGGGCGTTCAAAATGGATGGCGATGCTGGGTGCCGTGTTGTGCTGCGGATTACTGGCGATGGTCGGCTGGAAAGCATTGTATGCCGTGGTGGTATTTGCTGCGCTTTCGCTGTTATTGCCCCGCGCAAAAACGGTACTCAATACACAATAAGCCGTACCGTACACAGTAAAAAGGCCTGCTTAGAAGGCCTTTTCTGTTACTACTTCAGCAATCCGCGTAACTCGTGCAAATCAGGCCGGATCTTGCGGTTTTTCCGCTTCAGCTTGTTTGCTTTCCAGCGCCGCAAGACGTTGTTCCAGTACGGCCAGCTTTTCGCGGGTGCGCAGTAAAACTTGCGTCTGCACGTCAAACTCTTCGCGATTGACTAAATCCATACGGCTGAACTGCGCCTGTAATACCTGGCGGATTTTCTTTTCGGCATCTTCACCAAACTCACGGATCCCTTTAGGCATAGATTCGTGAACCTGGCGGGCAATTTGTTCAATTTTTTTCGGGTCAATCATGATTATTCCTTTTCTCGAAGGAGGTGCTTTTCCTTAGTGTAATCGCTGACGCCGTTTCTATAAACCTTCAGGGGCACTAATTGGCCAATCCGCAGGATTGCCCTGTACATTTATTGGCGCTATAGTTGTTTTGCTTATTCTCAGGGCGGGGTGAAAGTCCCCACCGGCGGTAAACCACGGAATATCGGAAGGATCATAATCCCTTCCATGTGGAAGCCCGCGAGCGCTCAATCCTTCGGGGTTAGAGGTCAGCAGATCCGGTGTGATTCCGGGGCCGACGGTTAAAGTCCGGATGGGAGAGAGTAACGATTCAAGCCGGGCACAGTATTGCCCGCTGCGTTATTTTTTATAACTGTAGCACGCCATGCAGCTGCTTCAGCTAGCCTCCTCAAGACGCCCTGATTCTGGTAATCCACATACAGAACATGAGGTTATTTTTACCATGAATCAGACCCTACTTTCCGAATTCGGTACATCAACTGAACGTGTTGAGCGTGCTCTTGACGCCATGCGTAACGGCGTTGGTGTGTTAGTACTGGATGACGAAGATCGTGAAAACGAAGGCGATTTAATTTTTGCCGCTGAAAACATGACCGTTGAGCAAATGGCGCTGACCATTCGTCACGGCAGCGGAATTGTGTGCCTCACCATGAATGAAGACAGCCGTAAAAAGCTGGATTTACCCATGATGGTTGAGAACAACTCCAGCCCGTTCCAGACGCCGTTTACCGTGACTATCGAAGCGGTTGAAGGCGTGACCACCGGTGTTTCTGCGGCTGACCGCATCACCACTATCCGTGCGGCAATCAAAGACGGCGCGAAACCTTCTGACCTGAACCGCCCGGGGCATATCTTCCCGCTGCGCGCACAGGCCGGTGGCGTGCTGACCCGTGGTGGTCACACCGAAGCGTCTATCGATCTGGCGACACTGGCAGGCCTGAAGCCTTTCGGCGTGCTGTGTGAACTGACCAATGACGATGGCACCATGGCGCACGCGCCTGAAGTGATTGTGTTTGCCCGTCAGCATAATATGCCGGTCGTGACCATCGCCGATCTGGTGGCTTATCGTCAGGCGCAGACCCGTCAGGCAAGCTGAATGAACACCGATCGTGCGTAACATAAAGGCCGCTTATGCGGCCTTTTACTTTTGAATCCTGCAATTTGTCTTTAGCGCAATTTTTCATCATCTTCTTTTGATTTGTCTCATCAAATTTATTGAACATCTCCTTCACGGTTATCCGGCTGTAACCCGCAATCAAAAAGAGTACCGTAATCACATCATGCGGAGGTGCTTAACAGCCCGCTCACCTTTTATTTGCGGTAAGGAATTTATGATGACAACTCAACGTATGCCCGCACTTTTCTTAGGCCACGGCAGCCCGATGAACGTGCTGGAAGACAACACTTATACCCGTGCCTGGCATGCGCTGGGCGAATCATTACCACGACCGAAAGCGATTCTGGCTGTTTCTGCTCACTGGTTTACCCGCGGCACGGCGGTAACGGCGATGGATAATCCGCGCACTATTCATGACTTTGGTGGGTTCCCGCAGGCGTTGTTTGATAAACGTTATCCGGCACCGGGTTCACCGGCTCTGGCGAAACGGGTTCAGGAATTGCTCAGCCCGGTGAATGTGATGGCCGACACCAGCGAGTGGGGTTTTGACCACGGGACCTGGGGCGTGCTGATCAAGATGTATCCGGATGCCGATATTCCGGTTATCCAGCTGAGTATCGACGGAACGCAACCGCCGGAATATCACTATGAGTTAGGCAAGAAACTGGCTGTTCTGCGTGACGAAGGGGTGATGATTGTCGCCAGCGGAAACGTGGTGCATAACCTGCGGATGGTGAAATGGGATGGTAACGGCGAGCCGTACCCGTGGGCGATTGCGTTTGAGAAATATGTGAAAGATAACCTGAGCTGGAAGGGCGAGGCGAAAGATCATCCTCTGGTGAAGTTTATGGAACATGAGGGCGGCGCGTTATCGAATCCGTCTCCGGATCACTATCTGCCATTGTTATATGTTTTAGGCGCGTGGGATGGTACAGAGCCGATCACACAGCCAACGGACGGGATCGTGATGGGATCGCTTTCTATGCTTTCCGTTCAGGTTGGGTAATCCGGTAAATAGAAAGGATAATGAAAAATCTCATTATCCTTTTTTAGTTTTTTTATCCGACAATGGTGTGCGGATAAAAACGTGACAGATCCTGCGTGATCAGCGCTTTATCTTCACGAATGCCGATCCCGCAAGGCTGATCGTTGACCAGCCAGCTGCCGATCAGCGTGTAACTGCCTTCAAACACCGGCAACGGATGGAACTGCTGCACAATCATGCCTTCAGCGCCATACGGGCCTTCAACGCTCGCCACTTCCTGACCTTTTTCGATCACTTTGATGTTAGCGCCTTCGCGTGAAAACAGCGGTTTCACAACGTAGTGATCCAGCTCCGGATGCGGGTCTTCGGCGAAATAAGCCGGTAACAGATTCGGGTGATCCGGGAACATTTCCCACAGCAACGGAAGCAGGGCTTTATTCGACAGAATCGCTTTCCAGGCCGGTTCCAGCCAGCGGACACCCGCGTCTTCCAGTTTGGTGGCAAACACTTCGCGGAACATGAATTCCCACGGATACAGCTTGAACAGGTTAGAAATCACCTGATCCTGAGTGTCAGTGAATTGTCCGCGTTCGCCCAGACCGATTTCCTCGATGAACAGGAATTCACTGGCCAGTTCAGCTTCCAGCGCGCAGTCCTGCAAATATTGCACGGTACCGCGATCTTCTTCAGTGTCCTGGCAGCAGGCGATGTGCAGCAGCGAAAAACCGTGCTGATTTTTCAGCTCAGCAAAACGCTCGATCAGCTTTTCCTGTAAACTGTTGTACTGGTCAGCATCCTGAGTCAGGTTGCCAGCCGCGATTTGATCTTCCAGCCACAGCCACTGGAAGAAGGCCGCTTCGTACAAAGATGTCGGCGTGTCGGCGTTATTTTCCAACAGCTTAGGCGGATTGACACCGTCGTAGGCCAGATCCAGACGCGAATACAGCGAAGGTTGTTGCGTGCGCCATGAACTGCGGACAAAGTCCCAGACGTGCTTTGGGATCTGGAATTTCGCCATCAGTTTGTCGTCGTTCACCACGCGCTCAACCACTTTCAGGCACATCTGGTGGATGTCAGCGGTGGCGTCTTCGATCTCTTCAATCTGCGCCAGTGTGAACTGGTAATACGCATCTTCACACCAGTACGGCTCGCCATACATGGTGTGAAAATTGAAGCCAAACTCCGTGGCTTTTTCGCGCCAGTCCGGACGCTCGTTAATGGCTAAACGTTTCATCTGATTCTCTTAGCCACCCATACTGCGGCCAGGGCTGCGGGTCGCGGCGGAAGAGCTGCGCTGCATCGAGGTTTGTTTGGCTACGCTGTCGCCGAAACCGCCACGGGTGATGGTGTTGGTGACGGCAGGTTTTGGTGCCATCGCCGTTTTCGGTACGTTCATGGTACGTCCGCCCGCAGTGGCAGGACCGTAGTTTTTACCGGTCGCATCGACGAATTTGCCGTTCGCCGGGCTGGCCGGATTTTTTGAGCTGAACAGAGGCTGTTGCGCGTAGCCGCCGCCGCCCATCATGCGTCCCATCATGTAGCCTGCCATCAGGGGCATCCACATGCTGCCGCCGCTGCTCTGGTTTTCAGCCGTGGCCACTCCAGCCTGAGCCGGAGCCTGAGTACACTGGCCTTCGCCAAATTCAGCGATACAGTCTTCACGGCTGGCATATTTTGGCGCGGTTTTAGCGGCTTCCTGTTTAGCAGCATCATAAGCGGCGACACATTGTGCGCTGCCGGACGGATTGGCTTTCGAGCAGTCGTCCGCATTCTGATACAGAGAAACTGTTTCGTCGATTTTCTCGCAGCCGGCCAGCATAAAGACCGCACTGACTGCCAGAGCGACAGGAGTGATTCGAGAGCTACGCCATGATTTACGGAAGGTAGCTAAGTTGACTTGTTGTGTCCGTTTCATCGTTCTTATCCCATGTGTAGGGCTTTTTCGCCCTTTCCCAGTAGGGCCTAAGAATAGGGGAAAGTTGGTTAATGTTAAAGCAGCGACAGGCAATTGTTACGAGACTTTACAGAGCGGCGTGATACAGGCAAAAAAAAGCAGCCTTTTCAGGCTGCCTTAGGGGAAATGCGGAGGGCTTTTCAGGATCAGTTCTGGAAAGGATTGCCGCTTTTCCTGGTGGTGTTAGCAGAGGTCGTTGCACTGGCTTGTTGAGCGCGTGGTGCAGGTGCTGCTGCAGTTTTGTTACCGTAACCGTCTGCCGCTGCATCCTGGTCTGGCGTTTCCGGCGCAACCTGATCAGGCGCTGTCGGAACCGGTTTACCCAGAGCACCGTTCAGTGCCAGCAGGTCGCTTTCGTTCAGTGTACCCAGCGCGGACTTGATGTTCAGCTGGTTGATCAGGTACGTGTAACGTGCGCTGGAAAGCTGTTGTTTGGCGTTATACAACGTGGTGGTCGCATCCAGCACATCAACGATGGTACGTGTACCCACCTGATAACCGGCTTCCATCGCATCTAAAGAACTCTGAGCAGAAACAACGGCTTGTTTATACGCGTTGATGCTGCTGATTGAGGCAGAGATGTTGTTGAAGGAAGAACGAACGGTCTGAACAACGCTGCGGTGCGCGCTTTCCAGTTGTTCGCTGGCGCCAACGAAGTTGTACTGAGCTTGTTTGACCTGAGAGGTCACAGAACCGCCGCTGTACAGTGGCAGGGAGAAGCTCAGACCAATTTTGTTCTGGCCAGCATCGGCATCCTGGTAGCTTGAAGAACCCCCGGTTTTGTCGCCGTGATACTTGGTATTGCTGATGCCGGTAGAGGCAGTCAGATCCACTGTTGGCATGTGGCCGGTTTCCGCATAACGGATTTGCTCACGTGCCAGATCCTGTGACAGACGCGCAGACAGCAAGCTCAGGTTGCGGCTTTCTGCTTCTTTCAACAGCGTCGCGACCGGTTGCGGACGCGTGGTGTTGAAGTTGTCAACATTCAGGGAAGACAGTTGCGGATAATACATACCGGTCACCTGACGCAGGGACTCCAGTGCGTTATCCAGGTTATTACGGGCAGTCACTTCGTTCGCCAACACGGTGTCGTATTGTGAACGGGCGTTCTGCACGTCGGTGATGGCAACCAGACCCACGTTAAAACGCTGAGTGGTTTGATCCAGCTGGCGGTAAATTGCCTGTTTCTGCGCTTCGGTATAAGAGAGTGAATCGATCGCACTCAAAACGTTGAAATAAGCCGTTGCGGAATTCAGGATCAATGATTGCTGATCAGTCTGATATGACACATCCTGAATACCGGCAGTTTTTTCCTGCAAAGTCAGGGCGCGCCATTTTGACATATCAAAAATGGTCTGCGTTAATTGCAGGCTGGCGCTGCCAACATCGCTGTTAACGCCATTGGCATCACGGTAGCCATTGGTATATCCATAATCCGCACCCAATCCGAGTTGCGGTAATAAAGGACTGCGGCTTTCGTTGATTTTTTCGAATGCAGCATCCCGGTCAGCAGCAGATTTGCGCAGGTCCGGGTTACTTGTCCTGGCTTGCTGATAGACCTGCATCAGGTTTTCGGCCTGGCTTATCGTACTAAAGCCGCCCAGGCTGAGTCCGATGAGAAGGGGGAGCAGTTTCTTCATTTGCATTCCTTGTTGTGCAGCAATGTTGTTATGTATGGTGGCGCAGTCAAATTACCAATAGACGCGGATTCTAGCAGAGTCAGGCTAGCGGGGCGGTTGGCTTAACGTGCCTTCCCGACTGAATGAGCCTAAATCTATCACAAACAACCTTGATTATTATTAACGCATTTTCATCAAATTGACCTCAAAGGGCGATAAATTACCTTTAAGAGGCATTAAGGAAACATTCCATGTCTTCATTTAAACGGTCACCGGTTACTTTCGGTAAAGATGATGTAGAAATTATTGCACGTGAGACGCGATATAAAGGTTTTTTTTCTATTATTGCATATCGGTTTCGCCATCGGCTGTTTAATGGGGAAATGAGCGGGGAAGTTGTGCGCGAAGTTTTCGAGCGCGGACATGCCGCCGTGCTATTACCTTATGATCCGCAACGGGATGAAGTGGTGCTGATTGAGCAGATCCGTATCCCCGCATTGGATTCAAGTGATACCCCTTGGCTTCTGGAGATGGTCGCCGGTATCATTGAAGAGGGCGAGACAGTCGAAGATGTCGCCCGCCGCGAAGCACTCGAGGAAGCGAACATTGTGGTGAAGCGCTGCAAACCGGCTCTGAATTACCTGGCAAGTCCGGGCGGAACCAGCGAGCGTCTTTCCATTATGGTCGGGGAAGTCGATGCCACGACGGCAGAGGGAATTCACGGTCTGGAAGCAGAGAATGAAGACATCCGGGTACATGTAGTCAGCCGCGAACAGGCTTACCGCTGGGTGGAAGAAGGAGCGATAGACAATGCGGCGTCAGTGATTGCCCTGCAATGGCTGCAGCTGCACCATGAATCCCTGAGAAAAGAGTGGGCCAACTAATGATTAAGCGCTATACCCCTGATTTCCCTGAAATGATGAGATTGTGCGAAACCAATTTTGCACAATTGCGCCGTTTAATGCCACGCACCGATGAGCCTGGTGAAACCGTGACATATCAGGTGAGTAGCGCGACGTATTGCCTGACGATCCTCGAATCAACGCGTTATACCTCGCTGGTGGAAATCAAACAGACGGCGCCGGCTGTCAGTTACTGGAGTCTGCCTTCGCTCACCGTTCGCCTGTATCACGATGCGATGGTGGCTGAAGTGTGTGCAAGTCAGCAGATCTTTCGTTTCAAAGCACGCTATGATTACCCGAATAAAAAGTTGCATCAGCGTGATGAAAAGCATCAAATTAACCAGTTCCTTGCGGACTGGCTGCGTTATTGCCTTGCGCATGGAGCGATGGCAATTCCGGTTTGTTAGACAGACTTCAACAACAAAGGAAACGATTTGGAAAGCCTGTTTACACTGCCTTTGGTGAATGGGGCCAAAGTCAGGATTCTACAAATTACTGATACCCATCTCTTTGCCGGTGAAGATGAAACGTTGTTAGGCGTGAATACGTTTAACAGCTATCGCGCAGTGCTGGACGCAATCAAAGCCCAGCAGCGCGAAGTCGATATTATCGCGGCAACCGGTGACTTGGCGCAGGATCAGTCCGTGGAAGCCTACCATCAGTTTGCGCGCGGCATCTGTGAACTGACGGCGCCTTGCGTCTGGCTGCCCGGCAACCATGATTTCCAGCCGGCGATGGTCAATGCCTTGCAGGATGCGGGTATTAGCCCTTCCAAGCATGTTCTCCTCGGTGAACACTGGCAAATTGTCCTGCTTGATACACAGGTCTTCGGCGTGCCTCACGGTGAGCTGAGCGAATATCAGCTGGAATGGCTGGTGCGCTGCCTTGATGCTTATCCCGATCGTTTTACATTGCTGATGCTCCATCATCATCCGCTGCCTTCCGGCTGTACGTGGCTGGATCAGCACAGCCTGCGCAATGCGCATATGCTGGCGAACACGCTGGTGAATTACCCGAAAGTGAATACGCTTTTGTGCGGACATATTCATCAGGAGCTGGATCTCGACTGGTATGGCCGTCGTCTTTACGCGACGCCGTCAACCTGCGTACAGTTCAAACCACATTGCACGAATTTCACGATTGATACTGTTGCGCCGGGCTGGCGCTATCTCGATTTGTATCCGGATGGCCGCGTGGAGACTGAAGTCTTCCGTCTGGAAACCAGCGAGTTTCATCCTGACACGGAGTCGGACGGCTACGAATGAACACCTTACTTTACCTGCACGGATTCAACAGTTCTCCCAACTCGGCGAAAGCGACGGCGTTGAAAAACTGGCTGGCGGTCAATCATCCCCATATTGATATGGTTGTCCCGCAGTTACCGCCTTATCCGGCCGATGCGGCCGAACAACTTGAGAGTCTGGTGATCAGCAATGCGGGTAAAAAGCTGGGGATTGTCGGCTCGTCACTCGGCGGGTATTACGCGACCTGGTTGTCGCAATGTTTTGCCGTGCCTGCGGTGGTGGTGAACCCTGCGGTGAAGCCGTATGAGCTGCTGATCGACTTCCTCGGGCAAAACGAGAACCCCTACACCGGACAACAATATGTGTTAGAGTCACGCCACGTTTACGATCTGAAAGTGATGCAGGTCGAACCGCTGGAGTCACCGGATTTACTCTGGTTGCTGCAGCAAACGGGCGATGAAATTCTCGATTACCGTCAGGCTGTGGCCTATTACACCACCTGTCGCCAGACGGTCGAACCCGAAGGAAATCATGCATTTGTCGGCTTTGAGCGTTATTTTTCGCCGATTGTAGATTTCCTTGAGCTGGCCGCAGACTAACATCGTCAGGGTGATTTTATCCCCGGATTAATCGCGTCTGCTTGCTGCCAGTGCTGCTACCCGCCCAAATACTGTATCGTTAGCCCACAAACCTATGAGCCACGAATAATCAACGATGAGCCAATCAACTTATAACGCGGATTCCATAGAGGTCCTCAGCGGACTCGAACCGGTGCGCCGCCGTCCGGGCATGTATACCGATACCACCCGGCCAAACCATCTCGGCCAGGAAGTTATTGATAACAGCGTGGATGAGGCATTAGCCGGCCACGCGAAACGCATCGAAGTGATCCTTCACGAAGACCAGTCTCTTGAAGTCATCGATGATGGACGTGGTATGCCCGTGGATATCCACGCAGAAGAAGGCGTCCCGGCAGTTGAACTGATTTTCTGCCGTCTGCACGCAGGCGGTAAATTCTCGAATAAAAACTACCAGTTCTCCGGCGGCCTGCACGGCGTAGGGATCTCGGTGGTCAACGCCTTGTCTAAACGCGTCGAAGTGGCGGTAAAACGCGGCGGCGAAGTGTATGAAATGGCGTTTGAGAACGGCGATAAAGTGCAGGATTTGCACGTGACCGGCACCTGCGGTAAACGCAATACCGGAACCAGCGTACATTTCTGGCCAGATGGCAGCTTCTTCGACAGCCCGCGTTTTTCGGTCAGCCGCCTCAGCCATTTGCTGAAAGCCAAAGCCGTACTGTGTCCTGGCGTAGAAATTCTGTTCAAAGACAAAGTGAATAACACCGAGCAACGCTGGTGTTATGAAGACGGTCTGACTGACTACCTGATGGAAGCCGTCAATGGCCTGATCACTTTGCCTGAAAAAGCCTTTGTCGGTAATTTTGCCGGTGATACTGAAGCTGTAGACTGGGCGCTGTTGTGGCTGCCGGAAGGCGGCGAACTGCTGACCGAAAGCTATGTCAACCTGATCCCGACCATGCAGGGCGGTACACACGTCAACGGTCTGCGTCAGGGGCTGCTCGACGCCATGCGTGAGTTCTGCGAGTTCCGCAATATCCTGCCGCGCGGCGTGAAGCTGTCTGCGGAAGATATCTGGGAACGCTGCGCCTATGTGCTGTCAGTAAAAATGCAGGATCCGCAATTCGCCGGTCAGACCAAAGAACGTCTGTCTTCGCGCCAGTGTGCAGCGTTTGTTTCCGGCGTAGTGAAAGATGCGTTCAGTCTGTGGCTGAACCAGAACGTTCAGGCGGCAGAACAGCTGGCTGAACTGTGCATTTCCAGCGCTCAGCGTCGTCTGCGCGCAGCGAAAAAAGTCGTGCGTAAGAAACTGACCAGCGGTCCTGCGCTGCCGGGCAAACTGGCGGACTGTACGTCGCAGGATCTGAACATGACCGAACTGTTCCTGGTGGAAGGGGATTCCGCTGGCGGTTCTGCCAAACAGGCACGTGATCGTGAATATCAGGCGATCATGCCGCTCAAAGGTAAGATCTTAAACACGTGGGAAGTCTCTTCCGATGAAGTGCTGGCTTCGCAGGAAGTGCACGACATTTCCGTGGCGATCGGTATCGATCCGGACAGCGAAGATCTGACCCAGCTGCGTTACGGCAAGATCTGTATCCTTGCGGATGCGGACTCCGACGGCTTACATATCGCCACGCTGCTGTGCGCATTGTTTGTCCGTCACTTCCGGTCCCTGGTGCGTGGTGGTCATGTGTATGTGGCGATGCCGCCTTTATACCGTATCGATCTGGGCAAAGAAGTGTTCTACGCGCTGGATGAGCAGGAAAAAGAAGGCGTGCTGGATCAGCTGAAACGCAAGAAAGGCAAACCGAACGTACAGCGCTTCAAAGGTCTGGGTGAAATGAACCCGCTTCAGCTGCGCGAAACCACGCTGGATCCGAATACCCGTCGTCTGGTGCAGCTGACTATCGATGAAGAGGATATCGATCAGACGCTGCGCATGATGGATATGTTGCTGGCCAAGAAGCGTTCTGAAGATCGCCGTAACTGGTTGCAGGAAAAAGGCGACACTGCCGAACTGGACGTCTGATCCTTTTCATTTCGCTGCACCCATAAAAAATGCCGGACGCTTTACAGCTCCGGCATTTTTGTTTTTAATCTGCGCCGGTCTTACGACTACGCTTTCTCAATAATATGGATCACCACATCCAGCACGTCGGCTTTGATGTTTTCGCGGTGCTTGTCCATATGTTCAGCCTGCTGATGCGCTTCGAGATGCGCCAGGCTTTCCCAGTCTTCCAGCATAAAGATGGAATCAGGTACGGTTTTACGCCACGGGATCTGACCGTTGAAATCAACGTAAGGCTCGTAACGGTGGCAGCCTTTTTCAGCCAGAACGTCCGGCAGCAGGGCGGTGATTTTTTCCAAAACCGAATCGCGGCGGCCTGGTTTTACTTTGATTTCAGCAATAACAGTGATCATAAAAAACCTCTTTCCCGGGTGACCTTAAACCTTAAGCCTGACCGAATACATTTTCAAGGTGAGCACGGTAGCGCGCAAAATCACCTTCCACATCAGGCTGTTTAATCACGTCGTTACACATAAAGGTCGGCAGCGTATCGAGGCCGATAAACTGGTTGGCTTTGTGTTGTGCCAGATAAACGCCGTCAACGCCGACGCCGTGGAAGAACTGTTCTTTATCTTCGAATGCTTCCAGAGGCGCGTTCCAGGTCACGGACAGCATGTAGCATTTGCCATGCAGCAGGCCACCTGACCCGTATTTTTTCGATTCATCAGAACGGGTACGACCATCGCTGGCGTACAGTTTGCCGTGACCTTCAGTGAACACTTCATCAATGTATTTTTTCAGCGTCCATGGCATCCCCATCCACCAGCCCGGCTGCTGATAAATAATGGCATCTGCCCACAGATAGCTTTCGATTTCGGTTTGCACGTCATAACCGTCTTCCAGCACGGTCACACGCACGTCGTGGCCTTTGTCGCGCAGGAAGCTGGTGGCGACTTCAGTCAGGCTGTTGTTCAGTGCGCCTTTGGAATGGGCAAATGTTTTGCCGGCATTGATAATCAGGATATTGCTCATGGAGTTCCCTTAAATAGAATTCTGGTGGTCAGGCTGTTATCACGTAGTGTACTTAACTCTGCCCCGCAGAAAAATGTGATATTGCGCACAAGACTATTGACTCAGATGCAATAATGGAAGAAACAGCACGGCAATTTAGCCATTTTATTGCGGAATAACTGTTTAAAAAGAAGGCATAAACACAGCAACTGTGACAGCCATACGGCAGATGATGTACTATCGCGAACATCATTGCCTCGTGTAAGCCGCCTTACTATGCGCCAGCGGGTGCAAGCTTCCTTAATTTCCAAAACGATAACGCCACGGGTCTGAGGATTAAACATCAATGAGCGAAATGACTCATGACGGAACAGAGCGTTTAGCCCTGCACACGTTTACTGAGAACGCCTATCTCAACTATTCCATGTACGTCATCATGGACCGCGCGCTGCCGTTTATCGGTGACGGGCTCAAACCGGTACAGCGCCGTATTATTTATGCGATGTCCGAGCTGGGCCTGAGTAATAACGCCAAATTCAAAAAATCCGCGCGTACCGTCGGTGACGTGCTGGGTAAATACCATCCGCATGGCGACAGCGCCTGTTACGAAGCGATGGTGCTGATGGCGCAGCCTTTCTCTTACCGTTATCCGCTGGTTGACGGGCAAGGGAACTGGGGGGCGCCGGATGATCCGAAATCCTTCGCTGCGATGCGTTATACCGAATCGCGTCTGTCGAAATATGCCGACGTTCTGTTACGTGAATTAGGGCAGGGGACGGTTGATTACGTACCGAACTTTGACGGCACCATGCAGGAGCCGAAAATGCTGCCTGCGCGTCTGCCGAATATTCTGCTCAATGGCACCACCGGCATTGCGGTCGGGATGGCGACGGATATTCCGCCGCATAACATCCGTGAAGTGGCTGCCGCTGCGGTCGCGTTGCTGGAAAAACCGAACAGCTCGCTGGAAGATTTGCTGGAATTCGTTCAGGGGCCAGATTTCCCGACCGAAGCCGAAATCATTACGCCACGCAATGAAATCCGCAAAATGTACGAATCGGGCAAAGGCTCGGTGCGTATGCGTGCGGTCTGGCACAAAGAAGATGGCAGCGCGGTGATCACCGCGTTACCGCATCAGGTGTCCGGTGCGAAAGTGCTGGAACAAATTGCCAACCAGATGCGTGCCAAAAAGCTGCCGATGGTCGAAGATCTGCGTGACGAATCCGATCACGAGAACCCGACGCGTCTGGTGGTGGTTCCGCGTTCTAACCGTATCGACCTTGATCAGGTGATGAATCACCTGTTCGCGACCACGGATCTGGAACGCAGCTACCGCATCAACATGAATATGATCGGCCTTGATCACCGTCCTCAGGTGAAAGGGTTGCTGGAAATTCTGACCGAATGGCTGGTTTATCGTCGCGATACCGTACGCCGTCGTCTGAATTACCGCCTCGATAAAGTGCTGAAACGTCTGCATATCCTCGAGGGTTTGCTGACGGCGTTCCTGAATATTGATGAAGTTATTCACATCATCCGTAGCGAAGACGAGCCAAAACCGGTGCTGATGCAGCGTTTTGAGCTGTCTGATACTCAGGCAGAAGCGATTCTCGAGTTGAAATTACGTCATTTGGCGAAACTCGAAGAAACCAAGATCCGCGGTGAGCAGGATGAACTGGCGAAAGAGCGCGATCAGCTGCAGGCGCTGCTGGCCTCTGAACGCAAACTCAGCACACTGATCCGCAAAGAAATTCAGGCTGATGCTGAAGCCTTTGGTGACGAGCGTCGTTCGCCGATCACTGAACGCGAAGAAGCTAAAGCGATGAGCGAGCACGATTTCATTCCGTCTGAGCCGGTCACGATTGTGTTGTCCGAATCTGGCTGGGTGCGCAGTGCTAAAGGTCATGACATTGATGCTTCCGGCCTGAGCTACAAAGCCGGCGACAGTTTCCGTGCTGCAGCGAAAGGCAAGAGCAATCAGCCGGTGGTGTTTATGGATTCCACCGGGCGCAGTTACGCGCTGGATCCGACCACGTTGCCATCGGCGCGCGGCCAGGGTGAACCACTGACCGGTAAACTGACGCCGCCGCCGGGCGCGACCATTGAACACGTGCTGATGGCTGCCGACGATCAGAAGTTACTGATGGCTTCCGATGCCGGTTACGGTTTCGTCTGTACCTTCAATGATTTAGTGGCGCGCAACCGTGCCGGTAAAGCGATGATCACCTTGCCGGAAAATGCGAAAGCGTTCCCGCCAATGGAGTTGCATGGCGCTGATGATATGTTGCTGTCGATCACTGCCGCGGGCCGGATGCTGATGTTCCCGGTGGCTGATTTGCCTCAGTTGTCGAAAGGCAAAGGTAACAAAATTGTTTCAATCCCTTCTGCGCAAGCAGCAAGTGGTGAAGATAAACTACAATGGCTGCTGGTGTTGCCACCGCAAACATCAGTTACCCTGCACGTGGGTAAACGTAAGCTGGTTCTGCGTCCGGAAGATTTGCAGAAATTCCGTGCTGAACGTGGCCGCAAGGGAACCCTGCTGCCACGCGGGCTGCAACGTATCGATCGGGTTGAAGTCGATGCGCCTGTGCGCACCGGTGGTGGTGACAGCGAAGAATAAAATGGCTGTAACTTCTTAACAGACAGGGCACATTTGTGCCCTGAACTCGTTTGAGAGGTTTGCAGCGGCCTGAGACTGTTGTGCAGTGCAAAGATTTTACATTTGTATCAATAAAACCGTTGTGCCCTGCTGAATGAGGCTTGAGAATAGTTCACCTCACAGGGAGCGAAACTGCACAGGTTTCTTACTGGCTTCGGCTGTAGTTTTAAGAGGATGTTATGTTATTTATTTTGCGTCTGATTATCGTGGTGGTTTACTCGATTCTGGTCTCTGTTTTTGGTTGTATTTATTGTCTTTTCAGTCCGCGTAACCCGAAACATGTGTCGACTTTCGGTAAGCTGTTTGGTCGTCTGGCACCGGTATTTGGCCTTCGTGTTGAACAACGTATTCCTGCAGAAGCAGTGAATAACGGCAACTGTATTTATATTGCCAACCATCAGAACAATTATGACATGGTGACGGCTTCGTCCGTCGTCATGCCAGGAACGGTGACCGTCGGCAAGAAAAGCCTGGCCTGGATCCCGTTCTTTGGTCAGCTTTACTGGCTGACGGGCAACCTGCTGATTGACCGAGATAATCGCGCCAAAGCGCACGGTACCATTTCTCAGGTCGTGACCCAGATTAAGAAAAAGAATCTGTCGATCTGGATGTTCCCGGAAGGGACCCGCAGCCGTGGCCGTGGCCTGATGCCATTTAAAACCGGCGCTTTCCATGCTGCCATTGCTGCCGGCGTGCCGATTGTGCCGATCTGCGTATCGAACACCAGTAACAAGGTGAAGTTAAATCGCTGGTCAAACGGTCTGGTGATTGTTGAGATGCTGCCGCCAATCGACACCAGCGGTTATACCAAAGAGCGCCTGCGTGAGTTGTCCGAGCATTGCCGTCAGATCATGGCGGACAAAATTGCTGAGCTGGATGCCGAAGTGGCGCAGCGCGAAGCCGCCGCAAAAAAATAAAATTCAGTTGATGCCATTTTTCCCGCTGCCATTGATGGCGGCGGATTCTACACAGTTCCTGATTTTGTTTTCATGGAGAAGATATGTCACTCAGTCGTCGCTCGTTCCTGCAAGCCTCCGGCGTGGCTCTTGCCGCAGGTGCTCTGCCATTAAAAGCAGAAGCGAGTGGTTCGCAACCTGTATTGCCCGTTCCGCCGTTGCTCGAATCGCGTCGCGGACAACCCCTGTTTCTGACTTTGCAGGCTGCTCACTGGTCATTCCTGGGTGGCGCAAAAGCGCCGGTCTGGGGCATCAATGGCATGTATCTTGGCCCGACGGTCAAAGTACACAGCGGTGATGACGTAAAACTGATTTACAGCAACCGTCTGGCAGAAGCTGTTTCTATGACCGTCAGCGGTCTGCTTGAACCGGGCACCTTAACCGGTGGCGCCGCGCGTCTGATGCAGCCGGGCGTTGACTGGTCTCCGGTATTGCCTATTCGTCAGGCGGCGGCGACCTGCTGGTATCACGCCAATACCCCGAACCGCATGGCACCGCACGTTTATAACGGTTTAGCGGGGATGTGGATTGTCGAGGACGAAGTCAGCAAGAATCTGCCGTTACCGAATCATTACGGCGTGGATGACTTCCCGATCATCATTCAGGACAAGCGTCTGGATGGGTTCGGCGTGCCGCAATACGACACACCGGCTTCCGGCGGATTCTTTGGCGATACCATGCTGGTGAATGGCGTGCAAAGCCCGTTCGTTGAAGTTTCACGTGGCTGGGTGCGTCTGCGTTTACTCAATGCCTCGAATGCGCGCCGTTACGAACTGAGCATGACCGATAACCGCGCGTTCCACGTTGTCGGTTCCGATCTGGGTTTCCTGCCAGCGCCAATGACGGTAAAACGTCTTTCTCTCGGGCCGGGCGAGCGCCGCGAAGTGCTGGTGGATATGTCGCAGGGCGAAGAAGTGTCGATTACTGCCGGTGAAGCCGCAGGCGTGATGGACAGACTGCGCGGCCTGTTCGAACCTTCAAGCATTTTGGTTTCTACCATCGTGCTGACCCTGAAACCGACCGGCCTGCTGCCATTGGTGACGGATAATCTGCCGATGCGTTTGCTGGCCGATCAGATCCTGACCGGCAACGTCGTCCGTACCCGTGACCTGCGCTTAGGCGACAGTGAACCGGGGATCAACGGCGCGCTGTGGGATATCAACCGTATCGATCTGACTGCGCAGCAAGGCACGTGGGAACGCTGGACGGTGCATGCGGATTTACCGCAGACGTTCCATGTTGAAGGGGTGTCCTTCCTGGTTAAAAGCGTCAATGGCGCCGCGCCGCTGGTGGAGGATGCCGGATTCAAAGATACCGTTTGGGTCGATGGCGATGTCGAACTGCTGGTGTATTTCAATCAGCCTTCTTATGAGCACTTCCCGTTCGTCTACCGTAGTGGCGCGCTGGAACTGGCCGATCGCGGCTCAGCGGCCAATATGCTGGTACAGCCTTCGATGTAAGCGTCATTCGCGCAATAAAAAACCCGCCTCGGCGGGTTTTTGTTTTTCTGCACTCTCAAACGGCTTACAGATCTTTTTCCGGATCCGGCCCCAGACGCTGCTCTTTATCCAGCTTGGTGACTTCCGCAAGTTCTTCCTTCTCCAGTTTGAAATCAAACACGTCGAAGTTTTCGCGGATGCGTTTTGGTGTTACCGATTTCGGGATAACAATCAGCCCGTTATCTAAGTGCCAGCGGATAACAATCTGCGCAGGCGTCTTGTCGTATTTTTCCGCCAGTTTCTGGATCAGCGGCTGATCAAACACGCCTTCGCCGCCCTGTGCCAGCGGGCTCCAGGATTCGGTGGCGATGGTGTGTGTGGCGTTCCAGGCATGCAGCTGGCGCTGTTGCATCAGCGGGTGAAGCTCAATCTGATTCACGACAGGGAAAATGCCGGTTTCATCTTTCAGCTTCTGCAAATGTTGCAGCGGGAAATTACACACGCCGATGCTTTTCGCCAGACCTTGTTCTTTCAGTTTCAGCAGCGCTTTCCAGGCATCGACGTAATGCCCCTGAGCCGGTTGCGGCCAGTGGATCAGGTATAAATCGACATAATCGGTTTTCAGCTTTTTAAGGCTGGTTTCCAGCGCCTGTGGTGCGTTCAGCTGATCGTCATTCCACAGTTTGGTGGTGATAAACAGCTCTTCGCGAGGCACCAGATTGGCGGCAATTGCTTCGCCGACGCCTTCCTCATTTTTGTAGATGGCGGCGGTATCAATATGACGATAACCGGTTTCGATCGCCGTTTTCACCGCGCTGGTGGCTTCCTGATTACTGGCTTTCCATACGCCAAGTCCTAACTGAGGCATCAGATTGCCATCGTGAAGTTTGATGATGGGTTGCGTTGCCATGAGTTTCTCCTTTCAGGGCAGAGTACCCGCCGCAGAGGACGGGCACCGTGTAGGGATTGACGTTAAGTCTAGTAAACGAAACGGCATCTTGCTGAGCAGGCTACGTATATTCATATTCAGACACGGAAGATGCCTAGGCGTTCATATCCAGCACCACGCGATAGCGCGCTTTCCCTTCATGCAGATGCTCTACGGCATCATTGATTTTGCTCAGCGGGAAGTGCTCAACCTGCGGCGTGATGTCATGACGGGCGCAGAACGCCAGCATATCAGCCAGGCGGGAAGGGGAACCGGTCGGTGAACCGGAAACCTCAGCCTGTTTGCTGATCAGCGCCATCACATGCAGCGGTACCGCTTCCGGTACCACGCCGACAAAGTGCAGACGGCCTTTCGGTGCCAGTGCGCCAATAATGGCGTCCCAGTCCAGCGAGGCATTGGCGGTGACCATAATGAAGTCCAGCTGACCGGCGATTTTCTTCAGTTCATCACTGTCACGGGTAGCAATAACGCGGTGCGCACCGAGTGAAACCGCTTCGTCACGTTTCGCCAGCGATGATGTAAACGCAGTGACTTCGCAGCCCCAGGCATTCAGGAAGCGCAGCGCCATGTGACCTAAACCGCCGATGCCAATCACGCCAACGCGGTGAGTCGGCAGCACGCCAAACTGCAACAGCGGGTTAAAGACGGTAATACCGCCACAGAACAACGGACCGGCGCTGGTGATATCCACGCCTTCCGGCAGCGGAATAGCCCACGCCCAGTGGCTGCGGATCTTGTCCGCGAAACCGCCGTGATGGCCGATGATGGTGGCTTCCACGTCATGACAAAGGTGCTGATCGCCGGACATACAAGGGTGACAGTGCATACAGCTGCCACGGTTCCAGCCCACGCCGACAATCTGGCCGACTTTCAGCCCTTTGTTCTGCGCATGATTACCAATTTTGACGATTTTGCCGACCACTTCATGGCCCGGAACAAACGGATACTGCGTGATGCCCCAGTCATTATTGAGCATCGACAGATCCGAATGGCAAACGCCGCAATAATCAATGGCGACTTCAATTTCTTCGTCGCCAATCGGGCCCGCGTCGAAAGCAAACGCTTCAAGTGGCTGGTTCGGGCCGGCAGCGGCCCAGGCGTTAAAGGTATTTTCAGCAGCAACAGGTGCAGACATACAATCCTCCGAACTCTTGGTTAGACGAATAATGAATTGAAATAAGGAGTTATCAGAAAAAAAGAATCGGTGACCGAAGGTCGCTCACGATCAGCGAATGAAAAGTGCGTCCATACAGACTAGCAGTTCATCGCATTTATGCAGGTGTGTCCCCCTGCGGAAGGCGACATTAACTGTAAGAGAAAATGGGCAGCAGCATGATGCCCATTTCTGCCAGAGTCTTGCCTGTTTCTGCTTGTCTCTGTAGGAACGCAGGAGGTTATGGCAGAATCAGTGCCAGTTTAGTGAATATGTGGAGCGAAATAATGGAAAACGTGAACAGCCTGTGCGCCCGCATGGCGGCAAGAGTCGCCCGGCTCAGTGGTGATAAAAATCTCGTGCCGTCGGCGGTTCCGCAGGTGACGCTGATGTACACCACACGTTACCATCCGCGTCAGCCGGTTTTGTACAATCCCGGCATTGTTATCCTTTTTCAGGGGCGAAAAGTCGGTTATCTGGGCAAGAAAACCTTCTCTTACGATCCGCACAATTATCTGATGCTGACCGTTCCGCTGCCTTTCGAATGTGAAACCTTCAGCAGCCCCGAAGAGCCGCTGGCCGGTATTCAGATCAGCATTGATAACCTGATGTTGCAGGATCTGCTGATGGATATGGGCGACGAAAGCATGGTGCGTCAGAAAGAATCGTCAACAGGCATCAACTCCGGCGTGCTGGATGGCGATATTCTTTGTGCGACCGAGCGCCTGCTGGATGTGATGGATAAGCCACTGCACGCCCGTATTCTGGGGCCTAAAATTATCCGCGAAATACTGTTCTTTATTCTGACCAGCGAGAACGGCGGCGCGCTCCAGGCGCTGGTTAATCGTCATACCCATTTCAGCCAGATTGCCAAATCCCTGCGCCGTATTGAGGCACAGTACGCCGACAATCTCAGCGTGGAAACGCTGGCCAGTGAAGTGAACATGAGTATTTCGGCGTTTCACCATAACTTCAAAGCCGTGACCAGCACCTCGCCGCTGCAGTATCTGAAAACCTATCGCCTGCACCGTGCGCGTACTTTGATGATTTATGATGGTGTGAAAGCCAGCGTGGCGGCATTACAGGTGGGGTATGAAAGCGCATCCCAGTTCAGCCGGGAGTTCAAACGCTATTTTGGCGTCACGCCGAGTGATGAGATGGCGCGTCTGCGCGAAGGGAGTTCCGGTGTGCTGGCGCTAGCGGACGGGGCATTTAAGGCCTGAACCGGTCAGTTTTCAAAGGATTTCAGAAAGGGCTCAGAAACGACATTTACGTTTCTTCCAGATAACCAGCACCGCGCCAGCCAGACCGACGACCAGCAACAGAACCGGTAAAATCATCAGTCCCGCCATGACCTGATCTTCATGGCGTTTAACAATCGGAATGTGGCTCAGTGCGAAGCCCAGAGAAATCACCACACCTACCCACAATATGGCGCTCAGCCAGTTAAAGAACTGGAAGCGGGCATTATTGAGGCCAGAAATCCCAGCCATTGTCGGTAACAGTGTCCGCACGAAAGCCAGAAAACGCCCGACCAGCAGCGCCATCAGCCCGTGCTGAATAAACATCTGATGCGCACGCTGGTGATAATGCGCCGGAAGCTGTAACAGCCAGCCTTTGACCAGTTTGGTGTGACCCAGCCAGCGTCCCTGAATATAACTCAGCCAGCAGCCGAGGCTCGCGGCCGTCACCAGAATAATCAGGGTAGGGACGAAGCTCATGACGCCTTTAGCAATCAGCGCGCCGGTCAGCAGCAGCAGGCTGTCACCGGGCAGGAAAGAGGCAGGTAATAAGCCGTTTTCCAGAAACAGCGTGGCAAACAGGACGGCATAAATGACCCAGAGGAGATTCGGGTCGGCGAGCATACTGAAATCATGCTGCCAGAGCGCATGAAAAATGTCGCAAAGCACTGCCATATTCTGTCCTGTTTCTGTTCATTAAAAACTGTCGCCTGCCAGTGTAACGCGGATCGATGTCGGATATGTTGATCTGAGGACACTGTAAAAAAGACAGAAGGCTCCGGCATCAGTCGCCCGGAGCTCTAAAGAGCTTACAGATTATTATCATTTTGCGAATGAATATCCGCCACTTACCTTACCGATCTGCGCGTTATGTCGCAATCTCTGTGGCTCAGGAAGTCGTTATCCGTTCAAAAGCCGTTGAAAGATCGGCAATCAGATCGTCACAGTTTTCCAGCCCGATATGTAATCTAACCAGCGTGCCGGTAAAGTCGACGGTTTCCGCCGGGCGGATAGCCTGAATTTCTTCCGGCTGATTGGCCAGAACCAGCGATTCAAAGCCGCCCCACGAATACGCCATGCTGAAATGCTCGAAGTGGTCGAGATAGTCAGAAAGCTGTTGTTTGCTCAGGCGCTGTTTCAGCACAAAAGAGAACAGGCCACAGCTGCCGGTGAAATCCCGCTTCCAGAATTCATGGCCTTTGCTGCCGGGCAATGCCGGATGATTGACCACTGCCACTTCCGGACGCTCCGCCAGCCACTGTGCGATGCGGATACTGCTTTCTGCATGCTGTTTCAGCCGCACGCCCATGGTGCGCAGCCCGCGGCTGGCGACATACGCGGTATCAGCATCGACCATTTGCCCCATCAGATAGGAATGTTCACGTAACTGCGCCCAGCAACGTTCATTAGAAACGGCGGTGCCAATCATCGCATCAGAATGACCGACGATATATTTGGTGCCTGCCTGAATCGAAATATCGATATCAAATTCCAGCGCTTTAAACAGAATGCCCGCCGCCCAGGTGTTATCGATCATGATGACAACGTCCGGGTTCACCGCGCGCACGGTTTTCACCATTGCCGGAATATCCGGGACTTCCATGGTGATAGAACCCGGCGATTCGAGGAACACCACTTTGGTGTTGGGCTGCATCAGTGAACCTAACTCAGCACCGATATTGGCAGGAAAATAGGTGGTGGAAACACCGAGTTTTTTCAGCACTTTTTCACAGAAATCCTGCGTCGGTTCGTAAGATGAACCGGCCACCAGAATGTGGTCCCCGCTGCTGACAAAGGAAAGCACCGCGTTACTGACCGCCGCCGCACCGCACGGATACAGCGCGCACCCCGCGCCGCCTTCCAGTTCAACCATCGCTTCCTGTAGCGAGAAATGCGTCAGGGTGCCGCGGCGTCCGTAAAACAGCTCGCCGTTAGCACGGTTGGCGGTGGCGTGTTTTTTATCCGCGACGGTTTCAAACACCAAAGATGACGCACGCTGAATGACCGCATTCACGGAGCCTTGCGTGAACTTCTTGTCCCGTCCGGCGCTGACCAGCGCGGTTTCAATTTTTTTAGACGTCATAATCCGTATTTCACCCTGTTACGTTGCGCGGCATGCACCAGCATCCGCCGATATGTCATTAACTTAACATGATGAATTTCAGGGATCAGGCTTTTGGCGGGTGGATGAGAAAATTTCAGCAGCCCGCGCCCGTTTCACAGAAAAAAAAGCCCGTCGTGACGACGGGCAAGGGAGAAACGAGTTTTGGGTATCAGCCGGTATAAACGCCAAACAGTTTGGGCAGGAACAGCGAAATGGTCGGGATATAGGTCACCAGCATCAGCACCACGAACAGCACGCAGTAGAACGGCATCATGGCTTTGACCACTTTCTCAATGCTCTGTTTACTCACCGCACTGGCGACAAACAGCACCGAGCCGACCGGCGGGGTGATCAGCCCGATCCCCAGATTCACCAGCATGATCATGCCGAAATGCACCGGATCAATGCCGAGTGATAACACCACTGGCAACAGCACCGGCGTCAGGATCAGAATGATCGGCGCCATGTCCATCAGCGTGCCGATCAGCAACAGCATGATGTTGATCCACATGAGGATCACGTACTTGTTGTCGGAGATCGAAGTGAAGAATTCGGTGATGCGCATCGGCAACTGCATGTAGGTCATCACTGCGCCAAAGCTGGCAGCAAAGCCTATCAGGATCATGACGATGCTGACGGTTTTGACCGTGCGGTACATGAGTTTTGGCAGCTCGCTCCACTTATAATCGCGGTAGATAAACATGGTGACGAAGAATGACCACAAGCAGGCAATCGCCGCAGATTCCGTTGCGGTAAATACTCCGCTGAGAATACCGCCCATGATGATGACGACGGTCATCAGCCCCCACAGCGTGTCGATGAAAATCTTCAGCGCCTGGCGGAACGGCACGCGTTCGCCTTTTGGATAACCGCGTTTGTGCGCAAACACCACGCACATCACCATCAGTGTCAGGCTGAGCAGTAAACCGGGCAGAATACCGGCGATGAACAGCGCGGCAATCGACACCGTGCCGCCGGTCGCCAGTGAATAAATCACCGAATTATGGCTGGGTGGCGTGAGGATCGCCTGCACCGAACCGCTGGCGGTCACCGCTGCCGCAAAGTCACGCGGATAACCTTTCTTCTCCATTTCAGGGATCATCACCGAGCCGATCGATGCAGTGTCTGCTACCGAGGACCCGGAAATCGCGCCAAAAAAGGTCGAGGCGACGATATTCACCAGCGACAGTCCGCCGCGGATAAACCCGACAAAGATGTAGGCAAAACTGACCAGCCTGCGGGCGATCCCTCCTTCGGCCATGATCGCGCCCGCCAGAATAAAGAACGGGATCGCCAGCAGAGAGAACTTATTCACGCCGTTGGTCAGCTGGATCATCAGCGCTTCAAACGGCAGGTCAATCCACCAGGCTCCCGCCAGCGCGCTCAGCCCGACGGCGTAAGCGACCGGCACGCCAATCGCCAGCATCACCGCCAGCGTTAACAACAAGATTAATGCATCCATAACAGGCTCCGGTCAGGCGTCAGAATTGCCCAGCATCACTACAGGCCGCTGGTGCTGCGGGCCGGCAACGATCTGCTCAATGATGAATAACAGCGTCAGCGCAGAACCTATGGGCAGCGGCAGATAGGTCTGTCCGGCGGTCAGCAGCGGGAATTCCGCCACCGGTTGTTGCCAGAGTTCGCTGCACAATTGCAGGCTGTACCAGAAAATAAACACGCTGATCGCCAGCATCATCAGGTCAGCCAGCAGGGCGGAGAATTTTTTCAGCGCAGGCGGCAGACGGTCGGTGACCATCGCCACCACAATGTGCGAACCGGCGCGGTAACTGACGGCGGCACCGATAAAGGTGAACGTCACCATGCACATAATCGCAATCGGCTCCGGCCACGACAGGGCGCTGTTCATCACGTAGCGGGCGAAGATCCCAACCGGGATCACCGCGACCATCAGCAGTAACGCAATACCGGCGAGCCACATCGCGCAGCGGTAAAGAATGTCCATCAGGGTGTGATAACTCGAGACCATAAATCCCCCGGCGAAAGATCATAAAGAGGCAGCCCGCAGGCTGCCGGAGTCAGGGTTTACTGAACGTCAGCGATTTGCTGCATCAGTTCCTGATGGTCTTTGCCGAATTCATCGCGCACGGATTGCGTGGCTTTGACATAAGTCGCAGGGTCGATCTCCTGGAATTTCACGCCGCCTGCTTTCATCGTTGCCAGCGCTTTCTCGTTATAGGCTTTCCACAGTTCGCGTTGCTCGTCCTGTGCTTCTTTCGCCAGTTTGAGGATTAACTGCTGGTCTTCCGGTTTCAGTTTGTCCCATTTCACCTTTGAATACAGGAACAGCTCCGGAATGATGAAGTGACGGCTGTAGGTGTAGTTTTTTACCACCGGCAGATAGTTGTGGGCGACAAACGTCGGTGGGTTGTTTTCGGTACCGTCGATAACCCCGGTCTGCATGCCGCTGAACACTTCACTGACGCCCATCGCCACCGGGTTAGCGCCCATGGCTTTCAGCGTCGCCAGCGCAATCGGGCTGCCTTGTACGCGGATTTTCATGCCGTGCAAATCTTCCGGTTTCACCACCGGCTCTTTGGTGATCAGGTTGCGCGTGCCGCCGTCCATCCAGCCGAGGAATACCAGACGGGAGTTCGGGTTGTTGGTGATTTTGTCGCCGATTTCTTTACCAATCTGACCGTCGAGCACTTTGTGCATGTGGTCTTCATCGCGGAATATATAGGGCAGGGTGAAGACGTTTATCTCCGGTAAAATCGAGGCAACCGGCGTCATCGATACGCGGATAATATCCAGCGCGCCAAGCTGTGCCTGTTCAATTTCCTGCTTTTCATCTCCCAGAACACCGCCAGGGAACGTTTTGATTTCGAGGCGTCCGTCCGTTTGCTTTTGCAGCTTTTCGCCCATGTGCTGAACGGCGACGACGTTTGGATAGCCTTGCGGATGCACGTCGGCGGCCTTCAGTGTTTGTGCGGATACACCCGCGGTAAATAAGAGGGTCGCGGAACTCAGGCAAAGGCTGAGAAGTGCTTTTTGCATTTTCATCAGTTTGTCTCCAGGGTACTCAGTAAGGGAAAGATAAATGGGAGCAAGTGTCGATCAGAGCGAACGGAAGGTCCGGCCTGTTCATTATGAAATAGGCGTAAATAAGCTTTTAAATTATAGGGATACAAGACGTGCCGGTATGCGGTCTTCGCCTGAGTAAGCACCTTATCCTATTTTTTACTGCGCGGTATTTGAGCGTTATCACAAACTCGCAACAAATGTAAAAAGGTGTTGCTTAATATTTAAAACGTTGTTTTGACTTGGATAGTGATGCTCAGATGATTGATTTACCGCGTGATTTTTATAGAAACTGTGACGCAGGTTAAATTGTTCATCCCTTGTGCAAACACGAAAAACCTTGTCGTCTGTCAATGACACGCCAGCCTCCAGGCGCGACAATGTAAATAATAATGAGAACGACTATCAATTAGGCCTTTTTCTTTGATATCATTCGGCGTTATTCATTCCTTCTACACACTGATTCTGGCTGGAGGCGACGCGTGAAAACGGCTCGCAATAAGATGAAAGAGGCGACCTCATTACTGATGTCGTTGATGTTGGTTGCTGGCTTAAGCGGCAACGCGATGGCTGCACCTGCGACGCCGGCTGGACAAGCCGTCAATTCTGCAGCATCTCAACCGGCAGCGGCGGATGCCCCTGCACCGGCGACCAGTGATGCAACGCCAGCACCGGTGATGCAACCGGCTCCGACCGAAGCGACGCCTGTCATTCCTACCGATTTGTCTGTTATGGGCATGTATCATCACGCTGATGCGGTGGTGAAAACCGTCATGATTGGCCTGCTGCTGGCCTCTGTCGTCACCTGGGCGTTGCTGTTCAGCAAAGGTGCTGAAGTGTTCACTGGCAAACGCCGTATGCGCCGCGAATTTGATGCGCTGTCTTCTGTCCGTACACTGGATGAAGCCGCTGAACAGGCGGAAAGCTTCGCCGCCAGCAGCATCAGCGCGCAGATGATCCGCGATGCACAGAATGAGCTCGAGCTGTCAGCAGGTTCCATCGACAACAACGGGATTAAAGAGCGTACCGGTTTCCGCCTTGAGCGTCGCGTCAGCGCAGCCGGTCGTTACATGGGCCGTGGCAACGGTATTCTGGCGACTATCGGGGCAATCTCTCCGTTCGTCGGCCTTTTCGGTACTGTGTGGGGCATCATGAACAGCTTCATCGGTATCGCACAAACGCAGACCACTAACCTGGCTGTCGTGGCACCGGGCATCGCAGAAGCCTTGCTGGCGACCGCTGTCGGTCTGGTTGCAGCGATTCCTGCCGTGGTTATCTACAACATTTTCGCCCGTACCATTACCTCTTACCGTCATCAGGTTGGCGATGTAGCGGCGCAGATTATTCTGTTGCAGGGTCGTGATTTGGATCTGGCTGCCAGCAAAGGCGATGCGCCACGTGGTCAGACAGGTCAGTTACGCGTAGGGTAAGAACAGATTATGGCTATTCGGTTAAACGACGATATCGACGAAAGCGGTGAAATGCATGACATCAACGTCACGCCTTTCATCGACGTCATGCTGGTATTGCTGATCATCTTCATGGTGGCCGCACCGCTGGCGACCGTGGATGTGCGGGTTGATTTACCCGCCTCTACGGCGAAACAGCAGCCGCGTCCGGAGAAACCGATCTTCCTGTCGGTGAAAGCAGACAAACAACTGTTCCTCGGCGACACGCCGGTCAACAGCGATAATCTGACCTCGATGCTGGATCAACGTACTCAGGGTAATAAGCAGAGCACGATTTTCTTCCGTGCGGATAAGACGGTGGATTACGAAACGCTGATGAAAGTGATGGATAACCTGCGTAAAGCCGGTTACCTGAAAGTCGGACTGGTTGGCGCTGAACAAACCGGTGCCGCTGCGGCGCAGTAAGTTTTCCTCCCGATCAGACGCACAAAAAAGGCCAGCGATGCTGGCCTTTCGTTTATCTGTAAAACCGAAACTCAGGTCACCGGCGCCGGGTTGAATACCGCCAGCGCATTATGGATGCCCCAGGTGTCTGACCAGGTTTTCTTGCGCCCGCTGGCGATATCGAGAATGAAGTGGAACAGTTCCCAGCCCACATCTTCGATAGTCGCGTCGCCGGTCGCAATCGTACCGGCGTTGATGTCCATCAGATCGTGCCAGCGGTTAGCCAGCGTGGTGCGGGTCGCCATTTTAATCACCGGCACCGCCAGCAGGCCGTAAGGCGTACCGCGTCCGGTGGTAAAGACCTGCACGGTAATCCCGGATGCCAGTTGCTGTGTTCCGCAGACAAAATCACTGGCAGGCGTGGCTGCGTAGATCAGGCCTTTTTTGGTCGGACGCTGACCCGGAGACAATACTTCTGAAATTGCGCTGGTGCCGGATTTTGCAATCGAGCCGAGCGCTTTTTCCACCACGTTAGCCAGACCGCCTTTTTTGTTACCCGGAGACGGGTTGGCGCTGCGGTCGGTTTGTCCCATCGACAGATAATCATCGTACCAGGCCATTTCTTCCAGCAGGCGTTTACCCACTTCGACATCCGCAGCGCGCGGCGTCAGTAAGTGGATGGCGTCGCGCACTTCAGTCACTTCCGAGAACATCACGGTTGCACCGCAGCGCACCAGCAGGTCTGAGGCATAACCGACTGCCGGGTTAGCCGTCACGCCGGAGAAAGCGTCGCTGCCGCCACATTGCGTACCCACGACCAGATCAGACGCCGGACAGGTTTCGCGCTGACGGCGGTTCAGGCGCTCAAGATGGAATTGTGCAACGGTGAGGATATCGTCCACCATCGACTGGAAGCCGACGTGCTGTTCATCCTGCAAACGGACGATATGCGTGTCGTCGAGGGAAATTGCCTGCACATCCGGCGTGCCTTCCAGCAGGCGCTCGGGTTGCAGCTTTTCACAGCCCAGACCGACCACCATCACTTCGCCGCCAAAGTTCGGGTTCAGCGCCAGATTGTGGATAGTGCGGATCGGCACCACCGCCGCGGGGGCGTTAATCGCCACGCCGCAGCCGTAGAGATGGTTCAGCGCCACGACGCCATCGACGTTAGGGAATTTCGGCAGTAAATCACGCTCGATGATTTTGACCACGTAATCCACCACGCCCGCCACACAATGCACGCTGGTGGTAATACCGAGCAGATTTTTAGTGCCTACGCTGCCGTCGTCGTTGCGATAACCTTCAAAGGTATAGCCTTCCAGCGGCGGTAAGGCTGGGGGAACGCGGGTGGCCAGCGGCAGGCTGTTAAGCTCCGGCGCGACCGGCAGTTCCACCAGGGATTCGTCAATCCAGCCGCCCTGTGCGATGTCACGCACCGCATAGCCGATGACTTCACCATAACGAATAATATCGCCACCCTGGGCAATCGGTTCTAAGGCAACTTTATGACCTTGCGGAATATGCTCAATTAATTCCAGACCATTAGAAAATCGGGTACCGGCTTTTAAACCGTTATCGTTCACAATAATAGCAACGTTATCGCTTTCATGAACCTTAATGAAAAGTGCTTCGGTTGCATGTTCTTTATCTTTATTACGTGACATAACTGTCTCCGCGTTTATTAAACATCCCGGAACAAAAGGCTCCGGTTAATTCTCTGAAGTTGACGCTTAACGACGTTTCTCAAAAACATGCTCTGTAATACAGGGTATGACGCTCATTATAAGACAGACTTCCACGAACCTCATTGTGCAACTGACCAGCTTTTTACCGGTTTAACATCATTCTGTGGGGCAGGTGACAGAATAAATGTGATGGATATCACCCTTTGATTTGAGCGGTTATCAGCGCGAGATAATCTGTGATTCTCCTCCCACACCGATGTGTGGATGCAAAAGAATAGTCACAATTATCTGCTATATTCTTGGGCGAATGCACAGTGTTATTTCGGGGCCTCTTTTTTATACTGTATTAGCCCTCTGAAGGTGACGTTTTAAGTAATACAGGTAAATTTCGTACAAAGATTAATAAAGGATTAATTCGCCAGATCGTATAAATGCTTCTTATAAAGGAACTATAGGGTAAATAACGCCGAGGAATGGCGGGCGTTATTTTAGCAGCGGTGAATTACCTGAATGAATTTTTCAATATTACAACGAAGGTCACCATGAATATTCAATCTCAGTCACGGACAATCGCGCAAACTAAGGTACGAACACATATTCGTTACTACATTTTGCTGATTATCTTTTTAATCACGGCGGTGAACTATGCCGACCGTGCAACGCTTTCCATTGCAGGCACCGAGGTCGCGCGCGAGCTGGGCTTGGATGCTGCGGATATGGGGCAAATCTTTGCGGCATTCGGCTGGGCATATCTGATTATGCAGTTGCCCGGCGGATGGTTGCTGGACAAGTTCGGTTCCAAGAAAGTTTATACCTACAGCCTGTTTTTCTGGTCGCTGTTCACCTTACTGCAAGGCTTTGTTGGCTGGTTCCCGCTGGCGTATGGCGCAATGACGCTGTTTATCCTGCGCTTTATGCTGGGTTTCTCCGAAGCGCCTTCCTTCCCGGCGAACGCCCGCATTGTCGCGGCCTGGTTCCCGACCACCGAGCGCGGCACCGCGTCGGCAATTTTTAACTCCGCACAATATTTCTCGCTGGCGCTGTTCTCTCCGTTACTCGGCTGGCTGACCTACGCCTGGGGCTGGGAACATGTCTTTATCGTGATGGGCGTGATTGGTTTTGTGCTGACGCTGGTGTGGATCAAATTTATTCATAACCCGCCGGAACATCCGCATATTTCCAAAAGCGAGCTGGAGTTTCTGAAAGACGGCGGCGCGGTGGTGGATATCGACCACAAGAAAACCGACAGTGCGAAAAATGGTCCGAAATGGAGCTACGTTCGTCAGATGTTGAGCAGCCGCATGATGCTGGGGATCTTCTTCGGGCAGTATTTCATTAACAGTATTACGTGGTTCTTCCTGACCTGGTTCCCGATTTATCTGGTTCAGGAAAAGGGCATGTCTATTCTTAAAGTGGGGATGATTGCCGCAATTCCGGCATTGTGCGGTTTTGCCGGCGGTGTGCTGGGTGGCGTGTTCTCAGATTTCCTGATTAAACGCGGTTTCTCGCTGACCGTGGCACGTAAAATTCCTATCGTGCTGGGCATGTTGTTAGCCACCAGCATCATCTTGTGTAACTACACCGACAACAACGCGCTGGTTGTCACCCTGATGGCGCTGGCGTTCTTCGGCAAAGGCTTTGGTGCGCTGGGCTGGCCGGTGATTGCCGACACCGCCCCGAAAGAAGTCATTGGCCTGTGCGGCGGCATCTTCAACGTGTTTGGAAACGTAGCCTCCATCGTGACGCCGCTGGTGATCGGCTACATGGTAAAAGGGCTGCACTCTTTCAATATGGCATTAATTTTTGTGGGCTGTTCAGCACTGATGGCGATGCTTTGCTATCTGCTGGTGGTCGGCGAGATCAAACGTCTGGAACTTAAGAAACAGTAAATTTTGATGCGGGCATGCCGGATTTTCCGGCTCTGCCCCTGGATGAGGTCAGATATCAGATATGAGTAATCAAATGATTCCAAATCGCTTTCGCCAGGACTTACTGCAAGGAAAAACGCTGATTGGTTGCTGGTCAGCGCTGTGCAGCCCAATCACCACCGAAGTGCTCGGCGTGGCGGGTTTTGACTGGCTGTTGCTCGATGGCGAACACGCGCCGAATGATGTCACCACATTTGTACCGCAACTGATGGCGCTGAAAGGCAGCCGCAGCGCGCCGGTGGTGCGTCCGCAATTTAATGATCCGGTGGTCATTAAGCGCCTGCTGGATATCGGTTTCTACAATTTCCTGATCCCGTTTGTGGAAACGCAGGAGCAGGCCGAACTGGCGGTGGCATCAACACGTTATCCACCAGCAGGCATCCGTGGCGTATCGGTTTCGCATCGCAGCAACATGTTCGGCACCGTGCCGGATTACTTCACCAGCATCAACGACAACATCGCGGTGATGGTGCAAATCGAAAGCCAGCAGGGCATCGATAATCTGGATGCGATTGCCGCCGTTGACGGCATCGACGGGATTTTCGTCGGCCCGAGCGATCTGGCCGCAGGCATGGGGCATCTCGGCAACGCCGGACACCCTGACGTGCAGGCCGCTATCCGTCACATCTTTGCGCGTGCAAAAGCACACGGCAAACCGAGCGGCATTCTGGCACCGGTTGAAGCAGATGCCCGTCGCTATCTGGAATGGGGCGCGACGTTCGTGGCGGTCGGCAGTGATTTAGGCGTTTTCCGTGCAGGGACTCAGGCGCTGTGTGATCGCTTCACCAAGTGATCCGCTCTCAAACATCAATATAAAGAGGATACCCGAATGAAAATTGGCTTTATTGGTTTAGGCATCATGGGCAAGCCTATGAGCAAAAACCTGCTGAAAGCAGGTTACGAGCTGGTGGTGATGGATCGCAATCAGGATACCGTCGGTGAAATTGTGAAACTCGGCGCAACAGCGGCAGATACCCCAAAAGCAGTGGCGGCGGTTTCTGATGTGATCATCACCATGCTGCCAAACTCGCCGCAGGTGAAAGAGGTGGCGCTGGGCGAAAATGGTCTGATTGAAGGCGCGCGTCCAGGCACTATTTTCATCGACATGAGTTCTATCGCGCCGCTGGCGAGCCGTGAAATCAGTGAAGCGCTGGCCGCTAAGCAAATCACGATGCTCGATGCGCCGGTTTCCGGTGGCGAACCGAAAGCCATCGACGGCACGATGTCTGTCATGGTCGGCGGTGACAAAGCGGTGTTCGATAAATGCTATGAAATCATGAAATCCATGGCGGGTTCTGTGGTGCATACCGGTGATATCGGTGCAGGCAACGTCACCAAACTGGCGAATCAGGTGATTGTGGCGCTGAACATTGCTGCCATGTCTGAAGCGCTGGTGCTGGCGACCAAAGCGGGCGTGGATCCTGATTTAGTTTTCCAGGCTATTCGTGGCGGACTGGCAGGCAGCACCGTGCTGGAAGCAAAAGCGCCGATGGTGATGGATCGCAACTTCAAGCCGGGATTCCGAATTGATTTGCACATCAAAGATTTAGCTAATGCACTGGACACCTCACACGGCGTTGGTGCGCAACTGCCTCTGACCTCGCTGGTCATGGAAATGATGCAGGCACTGAAAGCGGATGGTCACGGACAATCTGACCATAGCGCCATTGCACGCTATTATGAAACCTTAGCGAAGGTTGAAGTTACCCGTTAGTCTGCGGCGGCAACGTGACCCTGAGTTAATGCTCGTTTCGCGTTGCCCTTCAGGCAGGATGCAAAACTGACAGGACGCTTTTCCACATCGGCGCGTGCAGTTTATGAAGGTAATGACTTTATGAAAATAGTGATCGCACCGGATTCATACAAAGAAAGTTTGTCTGCTTTGGATGTGGCAAAAGCCATCGAAAGTGGTTTTCGTGAGATTTTCCCTGAGGCGGAGTACGTCAAACTGCCGGTTGCCGATGGCGGCGAAGGCACGGTTGAGGCGATGGTGGCCGCCACCGGAGGCCGCGTCGTTAAAGTGAATGTCACCGGGCCGCTGGGAAAACCGATCGAGGCGTTCTTCGGGTTATCAGGTGATGAGAAAATCGCTTTCATCGAAATGGCGGCGGCCAGCGGGCTGGAAAGCGTTCCGCCTGCGCAACGTAATCCGCTGAAAACCACCTCTTACGGCACCGGCGAACTGATCCATTCCGCGCTGGACCATGGCGTGAAGCACTGCATCATCGGCATTGGCGGCAGTGCGACCAATGACGGCGGCGCGGGGATGATGCAGGCGCTAGGCGCGAAGCTGCTGACCAGAGAGGGCAAGCCGATTGGTCAGGGCGGCGGTGAGCTGGAAAAACTGCATCACATTGATATCAGCGGTCTGGATCCGCGGATCAAAAAATGTCGCTTTGAGGTGGCGTGTGACGTGACCAATCCGCTGACCGGAAAAGACGGGGCGTCTGCTATTTTCGGTCCGCAAAAAGGCGCGACACCGGAAATGATCGAACAGCTCGACGGCTATCTGCATCATTATGCGCAAGTGATCAAAAAGGATCTGGGCATTGATGTTGAGCACGTTCCCGGTGCTGGTGCTGCGGGCGGTATGGGTGCGGCACTTTACGGATTCTGCCATGCGGAATTACGTCAGGGGATCGAGATAGTCACCGATGCGCTGGGGCTGGATGAACTGGTGAAAGACGCCACGCTGGTGATCACTGGCGAAGGGCGTATCGATAGCCAGAGCATCAACGGTAAAGTGCCGATTGGTGTGGCGCGGGTGGCGAAACGCTATAACAAACCGGTGATTGGGATTGCGGGCAGCCTGACAAAAGATGTGGATGTGGTTTATGACCACGGGCTGGACGCCGTTTTCAGTGTGCTTTACAGCGTTTGTACACTCGATGACGCGCTGAAAAACGCCGCGGACAACCTGCGTAAATCCGCACGAAATATTGCCGCGACCATTAAATTATCGCAAAAACTTTAACTCACAGCAGTCAGGATAAAAAACCGGTGTTCAGGCCCAGCCTGCGCCGGTTTTTGTATTTTATTTGTGGCGGTTTTACGTTAGGTTTTAAAGACATTCGCCAATGAGAAAACACGTATGTCAGAGATTGATTTTTCACAGCAGCCGGTAAACACCCTGACCAAAGGGCTGGGGCCGCTGAGCGCCGGTGCGCGTAAGAGCGATATCCGCGGGCAAGGCTGGAATATTCTGCGTGAAGACGTCAGCCTGCCGGTGGCGGTGCTGCTCGAAGAGAGAGTCGAACATAATCTTTCCTGGATGCGCGAATTCATTCAGCGTTATCAGCTGAAACTGGCACCGCACGGCAAAACTACCATGAGCCCTGAGCTGTATCAGATGCAGCTGGAGTTTGGTGCGTGGGGGATCACGCTGGCGACTGCGCCGCAGGTTAATGCAGCATTCGCGCATGGCGTGCGCAAAGTGATTATGGCCAACCAGCTGGTCGGCAAAGGCAATATGGCGATGATCGCCGGGCTGATGCGTGAAGACCCGGCTTTCGATTTCACCTGCATTGTGGATTCAGCGGACAACGCCGATGCGCTCGGGCATTACTTTGCCAGTCAGCAGCTGACACTGCGCGTGATGTTTGAATACGGCATTGCGGGCGGCCGCACGGGCATCCGTACCGATGAACAGGAAGCTGATGTGCTGGCGGCGGTGAAACGCTGGCCGCAGTCGCTGGCGCTGGTCGGTGTCGAGCTTTACGAAGGTGTCAGTAATGACGAGGCGGTGATCCGCGGTTTTCTGCGCCACGTTATGACCCGCACGCAAGTGCTGGCACAGGCCGGAGAATTTGCCGAACCGCAGGTGATTTTAACCGGTGCCGGTTCCGCCTGGTTCGATGTGGTGGCAGAAGAACTGACCCGCGAAGACACGCATCTTGATGCTGAAAAACGCTATACCCTCGATATCATCCTGCGTTCCGGTTGCTACGTGACACACGACGTCGGTGCGTATCAGGCGGCGCTTGAGCGTATGCAAACCAGCAATCCGGTGGCGCGCGAGATGAACAGCAGTTTACAGCCCGCGTTGCAGGTCTGGGCGGCGGTGCAATCGTTGCCGGAGCCGGGCAGGGCGATTATCGCTTTCGGTAAGCGTGATGCCGGTTATGACGCCGGATACCCGAAAGCCGCCGGGCATTTCCGTCCGCGCAGCGCCACGCAGGCGGGATACACCACGGTGGTGCCTGCGCCGGAAGACTGGAAGGTGTTCGCGATGATGGATCAGCACGCGTTTATGTCGATACCGGAAAACGCTGACCTGAAAGTCGGTGACATGCTGGTCTTTGATATCAGCCACCCTTGCCTGACGTTCGACAAATGGCGGCAGCTGCTGCTGGTCAATGAGCAGTGGGATGTGACCGGTGCGGTGACGACCTGGTTCTGACGAGACGAAAACGCCCGGACGATGCCGGGCGTTACTCTTTTACCGTATTATTTTCTACTTAGGTAAATAGGCCAGCGCGGCGCGCTTCACGTTGTCTATTTCATCAAGCAGTTCAAACCATTCAGGTTCCAGTGTTTCCACGCTGACGCCCTGACGCAACTGTTGTTCAATGTAGAAACACAGCTGTTTCAGACGCGGTACGCCGCTGTAACTGCAACTGCCGTGCAGTTTATGGATCAGCGCCAGAATATCGTCGTCCGGTTCGCCCCGCGTTACCGCCTCCACGCGTTCAGCCACCTGTGGCAGGAATTCCACCAGCATTTGCAGTAAATCCTGCGCCAGCGCCACTTTATTGGCCGACTGACTCAGCGCCAGTTGCCAGTCGAGCGTGCTGATCGGCGCGAGGGATTCTCCGGACTGCAACGGAGAATCCAGCTGCGCCTGATGAGTCTGATGCCGTGACAGCACGTTTTTCAGCATACTTTCATCAATCGGTTTAGACAGATAATCGTCCATGCCCAGCTTCAGCAATTGCTCGCGTTCGCCACTCAGCGAGTGCGCCGTGACCGCCACGACCGGCGTTTTGGCATGGCGCGCCATCTGATGAATGATTTCACTGGCGCGGATACCGTCGATATCCGGCATCTGAATATCCATCAGGATGATGTCGAGGTCCGTATGACGCGCGACTTCAATCGCTTCTTCACCGCTGTGACACAGCACGGTGGTTTCCACTAATTCTTCCAGCAACGCGCCAATCAGTTTGAGGTTGGCCGGATTGTCATCGACCGCCATTGCGGTCAGCGGCAGGCGCGACGTTTTGTTCTCATCACTGTTGATCACCCGCACCGACGCCTGCTGCTCTTTGAGCAATAACGGCAGTAAACGGATGCTCGACATCGGTTTAATCAGACAAGCCTCGACGCCGCGCCGTTTCAGCTCTTCGGCATCCACCTGGAACTGGCTTGGCAGTGCCAGCAACAGATGCTGTGTCATGCTGAACACTCTTTGCAGTTTGCCGTCGTAATCGGACAGCGTCATATCGGGGTTCACCGGAATGCTGCACAGCATAATGTCGTAATGGGTTTCCGGAAGCGCTGCAATTGTCGTGCGGTGCGTGACATCCAGCGGCGTGGCTTGCAGGATTTCCATCGTGGCTTTTGCTGCCGCCGGATTAGCTTCGACATACGCCAGACGTTTACCTTCAAGATGACTCATGGAAACCGGCGTGATGTGGCGGTTTTCATTCAGCTCAAGGGTGACGTGGAACCAGAACGTCGAGCCGCGGTTGATCTGGCTGTAGAAACTGATATCGCCGCCCATTTCTTTAACCAGACGCTGGGTGATGACCAGCCCTAATCCGGTGCCGCCGTGACGGCGTGAAATGCTGGCGTCTGCCTGACGGAAAGCCTGGAACAACTGCGACTGCTGACGCTCGGAAATCCCGATGCCGGTGTCGTGAATTTGCACTTCCAGTTCAACCTGCAAATTGTTCTGAGAACGCAGTTCCACGTTGATATCAATATTGCCGGTTTCGGTGAATTTAATCGCATTTCCAAGCAAGTTAGTTACCACTTGCTGCATCCGCATCGGATCGCCCAGCACGTTTTCCGGCACATTGTTGTGGACGTTGAGCGTCAGTTCCAGCCCTTTATCGTGGGCGGTATGCGCCAGCAAAATCACCACTTCATCGAGCATTTCACGCAGCGAGAAGGGAATATGCTCCAGCACCAGTTTGCCGGCTTCCAGTTTTGAGAAGTCCAGCACGTCATTAATGATGGTCAGCAGATGGTTAGCGGAACGTTCAATGGTTTGCAGATAATCCGCCTGCGTTGGCGACAGCGGGGTTTTCAGCGTCTGACGGGTAAAGCCAATTACGCCGTTGAGCGGCGTACGCAGCTCGTGGGACATATTAGCCAGGAATTCGGATTTGATACGCGCCGCTTCCTGCGCACGCTTTTTCGCCAGATCCAGCTCGACGTTCTGGATTTCCATCTGCTCGAGGGTTTCGCGCAGATCTGACGTCGCCTGATCGATGTTCTGCTGCACTTCTTCGTGATACGCCGTCAGCGACATCGCCATCGAGTTAATGCCGTTTTTCAGCATGCTCAGTTCGCCCGGCATATTGCCTTCCACACGGCTGTCGAGCTGCCCGCGGCGGATACGGTCAACGGTATTCACCATATTGCGGATAGGGCCGGTGACATCGCGCATCAGGCGATAGGCGAACAGGGTGGCGATCCCCAGACATAACAACAGCAACATGGTGGAAACAAACGCTTCCTGATATTGCGCCAGTTTGACTGAGCGTAAATCCAGCTCAATGGCGATGTAACCTAACTGATGATTCGGTGACGCGCTGAAAGAATCATCGTCGGCTTCCGTGTGGTTTTCGGCCTGAATGGGCGTGCGTAAAATCAGCACATCACCGGAGCGTTCTTTGGTGAGTTCGCGGGGAATATCCTCAACGCGTTTGACCTGCAACGGACTGCCGTCGTGCTGCGTTGTGGAACTGGCAAACAGTTTATTGTCGCCATCATACACGCTGATACTGCGCACAATATCCGAATGATTGCGGTGCAGGCGGCTGATCAGGCGCTGAACCGGTTGGCGTTCACGGAACGTCATGCCATATTCGCTCGCGACCGCCAGAGGCTCGATAATACTGGCTCCGGCTTGCGTCAGCTGATTCTGCAATTCGTTGTAGCGATGGACCACAAAGAAGGTGCTGAGCAGCAAACCGATCATTAATGTCGGTGCCAGAATCAGGATCATCATCCTTGCGCGAAGGCTATATTTGGTCATGGGGTTCCAATGTGGGAGAATTAGCTCCAGCTAAGCTTAATAAACCAGCGTGTAATCGACAATAATGGCTCAATTCTACTCTCCGAACCGCCGCGTGACGACCCGGCAAACGATAACTGTGACCGCGACCGACCTTGATGCTTTCGGGCAGGGGGTGGCGCGCCACAACGGCAAAGCCGTGTTTGTCAGTGGTTTACTGCCCGGTGAACAGGCAGAAGTCACTTTAACAGAAGATAAAAGTAAGTACGCCAAAGGGCGGCTGAAACGTTTGCTGACCACCAGCGCCGATCGTGTGAAACCGGTTTGCCCGCACTATTCGGTCTGCGGCGGTTGTCAGCAACAACATGCCAGTGAGGCGCTGCAACAGAACAGCAAATCGGCATCACTGCTGCGCCTGATTTCGCGGGAAACCGGCGTTCAGGCGGATCCTCAGCCGGTGATTGCCGGTCCGCAATACGGTTACCGCCGTCGCGCGCGTCTGGGATTACAAATCGCCGGCGTTAAACCGGGGCGTAAAGCGGGAACGGCGAACGGTCCGCTGGTGATGGGTTTCCGTCAGGAAGGTTCGAACGATCTGGTGGCCATCACTAAATGTCCTGTTCTGCGGCCTGAACTGGAGCAACTGCTGGTGCCGGTGCAGGAATGTCTGTCGTCGTTGTCGGCGGTAAAACGTCTCGGGCATCTGGAACTGGTGCTGGCCGATAACGGCCCGCTGCTGGTGCTGCGCCACCTTGATCCGCTCAGTGAAGCCGATCGTACGCGCCTGACCACCTTTGCCGCGCAACATCAGCTGACGATTTTCCTGGCGCCTGACAGCGATACGCTGGAACGTTTATGCGGTGAAACACCTTATTATCAAATTGACGGCCTGAATCTGAAATTTGGTCCGCGCGATTTTATTCAGGTGAATGACGCGGTTAACCAGCAAATGGTGGCACAGGCCTTGCAATGGCTGGAACTGACGCCCGAAGATCGCGTGCTGGATTTGTTCTGCGGGATGGGGAATTTCACTCTTCCGCTGGCAAAAAGAGCTAAGCAGGTTGTCGGCGTCGAAGGTGTTGCTACACTGGTGGCGAATGGGCAAGATAATGCCCGAAATAATGGCTTAGAAAATGCCTCTTTCTTCCACGAGAATCTGGAAGATGATGTCAGTAAACAACCCTGGGCGGCGCAAGGCTTCAATAAAATCTTGCTGGATCCGGCCCGGGGCGGCGCTGCTGGCGTGATGGCGCATATCGTTAAGCTGGCCCCGGCGCGTGTGGTGTATGTGTCATGCAACCCCACAACATTGGCGCGGGACAGTAAAATTTTGTTGGAGGCGGGCTATCGATTGGCTCAGGTACGTATGCTGGATATGTTCCCGCACACCGGGCACCTTGAATCGATGGCTCTGTTTATCAACCCGTCTGACACAGGCGTTGTGTCAGAAACGTAGGGAGAGGGTATGGTTGCGGTAAGAAGTGCACATCTGAACACAGCTGGCGAGTTCGCACTCGACGACTGGATCAACAGTTTAGGACTGTCCAGCCAGCAATCATGTGAGCGTTTAGCCGAAACCTGGCGCTACTGCGAGCAACAAACGCAGGGCCATCCTGACGCCTCGCTGCTGCTGTGGCGCGGCCTCGAGATGGTTGAAATCCTCTCGACCCTCAGCATGGATAACGACAGTATGCGCGCGGCGCTGCTGTTCCCGCTGGTTGATGACGGCATCATTGATGAAGATACCCTGACCCGACAGTTCGGCAAAGGCATCACCGATCTGGTGCACGGCGTGCGCGATATGGACGCCATCCGCCAGCTGAAAGCCACGCAAAATGACTCCATGGCCTCCGAGCAGGTGGACAACGTCCGCCGTATGCTGCTGGCGATGGTGGAAGATTTCCGCTGCGTGGTGCTGAAACTTGCCGAACGTATCGCCCACCTGCGCGAAGTGAAAGATGCGCCGGAAGAAGAACGCGTTCTGGCGGCGAAAGAATGTACCAATATCTACGCGCCGCTGGCCAACCGTCTGGGTATCGGTCAGCTGAAATGGGAGCTGGAAGATTTCTGCTTCCGTTATCTGCATCCTGACGAATACAAACGCATCGCCAAACTGCTGCACGAACGTCGTATCGACCGTGAGCAGTACATCGACGATTTTGTCTCGACGGTTAAAAATGCGATGGCGGAAGAGGGCATCAAAGTTGATGTCTATGGCCGCCCGAAACATATCTACAGCATCTGGCGCAAGATGCAGAAAAAATCCCTGTCCTTCGACGAACTCTTCGACGTGCGCGCTGTGCGTATCGTGGTGGAACGTTTGCAGGATTGCTACGCCGCCTTAGGGATTGTGCACACCCATTTCCGCCATCTGCCGGATGAGTTTGACGATTACGTCGCCAACCCGAAACCGAACGGTTATCAGTCGATTCACACCGTGGTGTTAGGGCCTCGCGGTAAAACGCTGGAAGTGCAGATCCGTACCCGCCAGATGCATGAAGATGCCGAACTGGGCGTCGCCGCGCACTGGAAATACAAAGAAGGTACTGCCGTGGCCGGTGGCCGCAGCGGTGGCTACGAAGGGCGCATTGCGTGGCTGCGCAAACTTATCGCGTGGCAGGAAGAAATGGCCGATTCGGGCGAAATGCTCGACGAAGTGCGCAGCCAGGTCTTTGACGATCGCGTGTACGTGTTTACGCCAAAAGGCGACGTTATCGATCTGCCGATGGGCTCCACGCCGCTCGACTTCGCGTATCACATTCACAGCGATGTCGGTCACCGGTGTATCGGGGCGAAAATTGGCGGGCGTATCGTGCCGTTTACCTACCAGTTGCAGATGGGCGATCAGATTGAAATCATCACCCAGAAGCACGCGAACCCAAGCCGTGACTGGCTGAACCCGAGTCTCGGTTACGTCACGACCAGCCGCGGGCGTTCGAAAATCCAAAACTGGTTCCGTAAACAGGATCGCGATAAGAACATTATTGCCGGTAAACAAATCCTCGATGACGAGCTGGACAGACTGGATATCAGCATCAAAGATGCCGAGAAACTGCTGCTGCCACGCTACAACGTCAACTCGCTGGATGAAGTGCTGGCGGCCATCGGTAACGGCGATATCCGCATCAATCAGATGGTCAACTTCCTGCAATCTCAGTTGAAAAAGCCGAGTGCGGAAGAACTGGATAAAGAAGCGCTGCGCCAGCTGACGCAGAAAACCACGCCACCGCCAACGCGTACCAAAGACAATGGTCGCGTCGTCGTCGAAGGCGTCGGTAATCTGATGCACCACATTGCGCGTTGCTGCCAGCCGATTCCGGGTGACGAAATCGTCGGTTACATCACTCAGGGTCGCGGGATTTCAATCCACCGTGCCGACTGTGATCAGCTGGAAGATTTACGCTCGAATGCGCCGGAACGCGTGGTCGATGCCGTGTGGGGCGAAAGCTACTCCAGCGGTTATTCGCTGGTAGTGCGCGTGGTGGCCAACGACCGCAGCGGCCTGCTGCGTGATATCACCACCATTCTGGCTAACGAGAAAGTGAACGTGCTTGGCGTTGCCAGCCGCAGCGACACACGTCAGCAACTGGCGACTATCGATATGGATATCGAAATCTACAACCCGCAGGTTCTGGGACGCGTGATCGCCAAACTGAACCAGTTGCCGGATGTGATTGAAGCCAAGCGACTTCACGGCAGCTGATCAAACGCTTATAAGGCCCGCCAGTCGGGCCTTTTCTTTTATGTTTTTGACTCCTCTATTTTAAAACGGACAGATCCCATGACCGATTCTTCTTTGCAACGCCTGCTCACCATTATGAAAACCCTGCGTGATCCGCAAGCCGGTTGCCCGTGGGATAAAGAGCAAACTTTTGACACCATTGCCCCGTACACGCTGGAAGAAACCTACGAAGTGATGGACGCCATCGCCCGCAAAGATTACGACGATGTGCGCGACGAACTGGGTGATCTGCTGTTTCAGGTGGTGTTCTACGCGCAAATGGGCAGCGAGCAGGGTCTGTTTGAGTTTGATGACATCTGCAATGCCATTTCAGACAAATTAGAACGCCGCCATCCGCAAATTTTTGGCACTGAAGCGGCGTGGTCAAAAGACGCCAGCAGCAAAGATGTGCTGGTGAAATGGGAAGCGCGTAAGGCGCAGGAGCGGGCGGAGAAATCCCTGCATTCGGCGCTGGATGACATTCCTTCCGCACTGCCTGCGCTGATGAAAGCGCACAAAATTCAGAAACGCTGTTCGAATGTCGGGTTCGACTGGACCACGCTCGGGCCGGTGCTCGACAAAGTATATGAAGAAATCGACGAAGTGATGTTTGAAGCGCGTCAGGCCGTCATCGACGAAGAAAAGCTCGGTGAGGAAATCGGTGATCTGCTGTTCGCGACGGTGAATCTTTCCCGTCATTTGGGCCATAAAGCCGAAGATGCGCTACAGGCCGCCAACCGCAAGTTTGAGCGTCGTTTCCGGCACGTTGAAGAGATTATCCGCGGGAAAGGCTTAAACATGGAAGAAGCTACACTTGAGCAGATGGAAGACGCCTGGCAGCAGGTGAAAAAATCGGAAGCCTGAGTTAGCTCTCCGACTTTGATCGGAAACAAGATCTGAATCTGCTGAAACGGTTAAGCTCATTGTCATTCAGTGCTTAACCGGCTGATCTGAGAGCAGTAAAGTTCAACAAATTGATATCTAAGATGTTTTAGTGGTTCATGCGAGCAACTCAGCACTTTTCTGAAGTTAACTGATTGTTTTTGAAAGAATGAGAGAAAAGGGCTGGCAGGGTTAACCCTTCTGAACTGACGCTAAGGAAAACGATGATGGACAGCAAAACGTTTATTTGTGGCGCACACAAGGTTCCGGTATACTGTTTTCCCGTCTTGGTTACTCCATCATCTTTAAACCTAACCTCTCAGGTTCAGCATGACAACTAATTATATTTTTGTGACCGGCGGGGTCGTATCCTCTCTGGGTAAAGGCATTGCCGCAGCCTCACTGGCGGCTATTCTCGAAGCCCGTGGCCTCAACGTGACCATCATGAAACTGGACCCGTATATCAACGTGGATCCGGGTACGATGAGCCCAACTCAACACGGCGAAGTCTTCGTTACCGAAGATGGCGCTGAAACCGATCTCGATCTGGGTCACTACGAGCGTTTCATCCGCACCAAGATGACCCGCCGCAACAACTTCACCACGGGCCGTATTTATTCCGACGTGCTGCGCAAAGAGCGCCGTGGCGATTATCTCGGTGCAACCATTCAGGTTATCCCGCACATCACCAACAACATCAAAGAACGCATCATTGAAGGCGGCGAAGGCCACGATGTCGTGCTGGTTGAAATTGGCGGTACTGTCGGTGATATCGAATCCCTGCCGTTCCTGGAAGCAATTCGTCAGATGGCAGTGGAAGTGGGCCGCGAGCACACGTTGTACATGCACCTGACGCTGGTGCCTTACATGGCTGCTGCCGGTGAAGTGAAAACCAAACCGACCCAGCACTCTGTAAAAGAACTGCTGTCTATCGGTATCCAGCCAGACGTGCTGATCTGCCGTTCAGACCGCGCAGTACCAGCCAACGAACGTGCGAAAATTGCACTGTTCTGTAACGTGCCGGAAAAAGCAGTTATTTCTCTTAAAGATGTTGATTCCATTTATAAAATCCCGGCCCTATTGAAATCTCAGGGTCTCGACGACTATATTTGTAAACGTTTCAGCATCAACGCGCCGGAAGCAAACTTGTCCGAATGGGAACAGGTTGTTTACGAAGAAGCCAATCCGGGCGGCGAAGTCACCATCGGTATGGTTGGTAAGTACATTGAGCTGCCAGATGCCTATAAATCTGTGATTGAAGCGCTCAAACACGGCGGCCTGAAAAATCGTCTGACCGTGAACATTAAACTTATCGACTCTCAGGATGTCGAAACCCGTGGTGTCGAAGTGCTGAAAGGCCTGGACGCAATCCTTATCCCGGGCGGCTTCGGCTACCGTGGTGTAGAAGGGAAAGTAGCGACGGCGCGCTATGCACGTGAAAACAACATCCCTTATCTGGGCATTTGTCTGGGTATGCAGGTTGCACTGATTGAGTTCGCCCGTAACGTTGCGGGTATGGAGAACGCCAACTCCACCGAATTTGTGCCAGACTGTAAGTTCCCGGTGGTCGCACTTATCACCGAATGGCGTGATGAAGAAGGTAACGTCGAAGTACGTTCCGAAGACAGTGATTTAGGCGGTACCATGCGTGTAGGCGGGCAGCAATGCCACCTGAACGACGGTAGCCTGGTTCGTGAGATGTACGGCGAGCCGACAATAGTTGAACGCCATCGTCACCGTTACGAAGTGAACAATATGCTGCTCAAACAAATCGAAGCCGCAGGTTTACGCGTAGCCGGTCGCTCTGGCGATAAGCAACTGGTGGAAATCATCGAGCTGCCTAACCATCCGTGGTTTGTGGCTTGCCAGTTCCATCCAGAATTTACGTCAACGCCGCGTGATGGTCATCCGTTGTTTGCAGGCTTTGTGAAGGCTGCCGGTGAGTATCAGAAGCGTCAGGTAAAATAAAATACCGGGGAAGAGATGCGCCATTGGCGCATCTCTTGTCTGAAGCTTTAGTTAACTTGTACTGAGGAAATCTTAATGTCTAAAATCGTTAAAGTTATCGGCCGTGAAATCATCGACTCCCGTGGTAACCCGACCGTAGAAGCTGAAGTTCATCTGGAAGGTGGTTTTGTTGGTCTGGCTGCTGCGCCATCTGGTGCTTCTACCGGTTCCCGCGAAGCGCTGGAACTGCGTGACGGTGACAAATCCCGTTTCCTGGGCAAAGGCGTACTGAAAGCCGTTGCTGCGGTTAACGGTCCTATTGCTCAGGCTGTAACCGGTAAAGACGCGAAAGACCAGGCTAACATCGATAAAATCATGATCGACCTGGACGGTACTGAAAACAAATCTAACTTCGGTGCTAACGCGATTCTGGCTGTTTCCCTGGCTGCTGCTAAAGCGGCTGCTGCTTCTAAAGGTCTGCCACTGTACGCTCACATCGCAGAACTGAACGGCACCCCAGGCAAATACTCTATGCCACTGCCTATGATGAACATCATCAACGGCGGCGAACACGCTGATAACAACGTTGATATTCAAGAGTTCATGATCCAGCCTGTTGGCGCTAAAACGCTGAAAGAAGCCATCCGTATGGGTTCTGAAGTGTTCCACACCCTGGCTAAAGTTCTGAAATCTAAAGGCATGGGTACTGCTGTTGGTGACGAAGGTGGCTACGCGCCAAACCTGGGTTCTAACGCAGAAGCTCTGGCTGTTATCGCTGAAGCGGTTAAAGCTGCTGGCTATGAACTGGGTAAAGACATCACTCTGGCGATGGACTGTGCGGCATCTGAGTTCTACAAAGATGGCAAATACGTTCTGGCTGGCGAAGGCAACAAAGCGTTCACTTCTGAAGAGTTCACTCACTTCCTGGAAGACCTGACTAAACAGTACCCAATCGTTTCTATCGAAGACGGTCTGGACGAGTCTGACTGGACTGGCTTTGCTTACCAGACTAAAGTTCTGGGCGACAAAATCCAGCTGGTAGGTGACGATCTGTTCGTTACCAACACCAAGATCCTGAAAGAAGGTATCGACAAAGGCATCGTTAACTCCATCCTGATCAAATTCAACCAGATCGGTTCTCTGACCGAAACTCTGGCTGCGATCAAAATGGCGAAAGACGCTGGCTACACTGCCGTTATCTCTCACCGTTCAGGCGAAACTGAAGATGCGACCATCGCTGACCTGGCTGTTGGTACTGCTGCTGGCCAGATCAAAACCGGTTCTATGAGCCGTTCTGATCGTGTTGCTAAATACAACCAGCTGATCCGTATCGAAGAAGCGCTGGCGGCTGCGGGTACTCCTGCTCCGTTCAACGGTCTGAAAGAAGTTAAAGGTCAGTAATTACTGCCCCGTAACGCTTTCTTAAAAAACCCGCTCCGGCGGGTTTTTTTATGTCCGCAATTCAGGGAAAGATGCGGATGTCACCGGCTTACAGCAATAAAGAAAGCGTGGCGCTCGCACTGTGCTCGCTGGCCTGCAGATAATCCGGGGAGTGCGTTAGCAGCTGATTGATCAGTAATTCCACCAGTAACATCCCGCCAACTTTTGATGTCAGCAATCCCGCCGTCAGCGGGCCCTCGGGTTTGGCGGCTACCAGTAAAATATCGGCCAGCGAGGAAAGCGGACTGCGCAGCGTATTGCTGATGCCGATAACCGTTGTGCCCTGACGCTTTGCCAGCGCGGCGGCGTGCAATACATCTTTCGTTGAACCTGAGCTGGAAATCACCACCACAATATCCCGGTCGTCCAGACTCACGGCATTCATCGCCGCGCGGTGCATATCGGCGAAACACTGCGACGTTTTGCCCAGACGCAGCAATTTATAGCCCAGATAGTCCGCGACGATCGCGCTGGCCGCGACACCATACACCTGAACGGAGCGCGCGTTATGGATGTGCGATGCCGCGTCCGCCAGCACCTGACGGTCGAGCAGTTTTCCGGTATCACGCAGCGCGGTGATGCTGTCTTCAATCAGCGTCTGAACGTCGTCATTTCCTTCTGCCGCCGGTGACGACGGATTTTGCCGCGTCTCCAGCGCCAGGCCCATCTTAAATTCGGTAAACCCTTTGCAACCCAGCTGGCGACAAAGCCGCGTGACGCTGGCTTCACTGGTATCACTCTCACGCGCCAGCTCAGTGATGGTCAGGTAAAGCACGCGCTGTGGCTGCTCCAGTACATAGCTGCCCAGTTTATGCAGAGTCGGACTGTAATTCTCCAGCCCCTGACGCATTCGCAGTAACAGCGTGCCTGTTTCCTTGGTCTGACTCACTCGGCTCTCCTCAGAATAATTGACCTGACTAGTTTGGCTGATGTGACGCAGTTAACGCCAGAAGAATTCCGTATGGATAACGCCGTGCATTTGATGGTAATTATTATTTTAATTATATAGCGTGGTGAAAATAATTATCACAACAACACAACGCGGAGTCATCTCATGTCGATATTTAATGGTTCAGGGGGCGGGGCATGGTTCGAAAGAGCCCAGAAGTTTGGCAAGTCATTCATGTTGCCCATCGCTATTTTGCCTGCAGCCGGATTGCTGCTGGGAATTGGCGGGGCGCTTTCTAACCCTAATACGCTGGCGGCGTATCCGTTTTTAAATATCCCGGTCTTGCAGGCGATATTCACCGTCATGGCCAGTGCAGGTTCGATCGTCTTTGCCAATCTGGCCGTGCTGTTTGCCGTTGGCGTCGCCGTCGCCGTCGGACTGGCGCGCAGTGATAAAGGAACTGCGGGCTTGTCCGCGTTGCTCGGCTATCTGGTGATGAACGCCACCATCAACGCCATCCTGATCCTCAAAGGGCAGCTTGCCACGACTAATCTCAGTGCCGCAGGACAGGGAATGGCGCTGGGCATCCAGACGCTGGAAACCGGCGTGTTCGGCGGCGTGGTGATTGGGCTCGTGACGTGGTGGCTGCATCAGCGCTATAACAAAATCGAATTACCGCAGTTTCTCGGCTTTTTTGGCGGTTCCCGCTTTGTGCCGATCATCAGCTCCGTCGCGGCTATTGTCGTCGGAGCGGTAATGTTCTTCATCTGGCCACACTTCCAGAAAGTGATTTTTGGCATGGGCGGGCTGGTGGATGCGACGGGATACCTCGGCACCTTCATTTACGGTTTTGTGCTGCGTATGCTTGGCCCGTTCGGCCTGCATCATATTTTTTATCTGCCTTTCTGGACCACCGCACTCGGTGGCACCGAAGTGGTCAACGGACATCTGGTGGAAGGCACGCAGCGGATCTTCTTCGCGCAGCTGGCAGACCCCAATACGCAGCAGTTTTATATCGGCACTTCACGGTTTATGTCCGGGCGCTTCATTACCATGATGTTTGGTCTGGTGGGCGCGTGTCTGGCGATGTATCACACGGCGCGGCCTGAGAATAAAAAGCGCGTCGCCGGGCTGCTGCTGTCGGCGGCACTGACTTCCTTCCTGACCGGGATCACCGAACCCATCGAGTTTTCGTTCCTGTTTGTCGCGCCGATGCTGTATGTCCTGCATGCGGTGTTCGACGGTCTGGCGTTCATGATTGCCCACATTTTGCAGATCACCATCGGACAGACTTTCTCCGGCGGCTTTATCGATTTCATCCTGTTCGGGGTTTTACAGGGCGAAAGCAAAACGCACTGGATGTACGTTCCGCTGGTCGGTGTGCCGTGGTTTGCCCTTTATTACTTCTCTTTCCGTTATCTCATCAGGCGCTTCAACTTCAAAACGCCGGGACGTGATGAGGCTGACGTTCAGCAGGATAGCGTGGTGACCGATCGCGCCGGACTCATTATCGACGCACTCGGCGGGGCGGCAAATATCGCGGAGCTGGATTGCTGTGCAACGCGGTTGCGCATCAGCGTCCATCAGGCCGCCGGAATCGATGAAAACAAGCTGAAATCGAGCGGGGCGCGAGCCGTGCTGATACGCGGAAACGGCATTCAGGTCATTTACGGACCGCACGTGACGATTATTAAAAATGAAATTGAGGAGATGTTGGGAGTATGAACCAGTCAATGTTAACGACCGTCAGGGGACAGTTGATCGTGTCCTGTCAGGCGCTGGATGACGAACCGCTGCACAGCGATTTTATTATGAGCCGCATGGCGCTCGCTGCTTTGCAGGGCGGCGCAGCGGGGATCCGCGCAAACAGTGTTGCTGATGTGAAAGCCATTCGCGCCACCGTTCCGCTGCCGGTTATCGGCATCATCAAGCGGGATTATCCGGCAAGCGATGTCTATATCACCGCGACCCTGAAGGAAGTGCGCGAGCTGATGGCTGTTGCGCCAGAAATGATCGCGATGGATGCCACGTTCCATCAGCGTCCGGGGGAATTGCAACTTGCGGCGCTGGTGCAACACATTCGTAAAGAGTTTCCGTCCCTGCTGCTGATGGCGGATATCTCGACCTTAGAAGAAGCACAAAACGCACAGGCTTTAGGCTTTGATTGTATCGGTACAACATTGCACGGCTATACTCAGGAAACGCAGGGCAGCAAACTCTGGCATGACGATTTCGCCTTCCTGCGACAGGTGCTGGCGCAGTGCACGACGCCGGTCATTGCGGAGGGAAACGTGGATACGCCAGAAATGGCGGCGCGATGTTTAGAGCTCGGGGCGCATGCTGTTGTGGTCGGCGGGGCAATTACCCGCCCGCAGCAGATCACGCAACGCTTTACTGACGCCATCCGCTCTTTGCGCTAATAAACATTTTTGCACACACTCCCGTTGCGGCCTGTATTTGGCGCAGCGGCTGTTGTCTGCGATAATGCGCGCTGATTTTTTTAGAGATGACTGAGAAACCGATGCAGTACCCGATTAATGAGATGTTCGAAACCCTGCAAGGGGAAGGCTATTTTACCGGCGTGCCGGCGATTTTCGTTCGCCTGCAAGGCTGTCCTGTGGGTTGCAGCTGGTGCGATACCAAACATACCTGGGATAAAATTGCCGATCGGGAAGTCGATATGCAGCGCATTCTGGTCAAAACCGAAGAGAGTGATGCCTGGGGCAATGCCACGTCCGAACAACTGCTCGAGGTGATCGCGCAGCAAGGCTACACCGCGCGTCACGTGGTGATCACCGGCGGCGAGCCATGCATTTACGATCTGACTGAACTGACGTCATTGCTGGAAAAGAACGGTTTCAGCTGCCAGATTGAAACCAGCGGCACGCATGAAGTCCGTTGCTCAGTAAATACCTGGGTGACCGTTTCCCCGAAAGTGAATATGCGTGGCGGGTACGACATTTTGCCGCAGGCACTGAAGCGTGCTGATGAAGTGAAGCATCCGGTGGCGCGTCAGCGTGATATCGACGCTCTGGATGCCCTGCTGGAAACCCTGACTGACAGCAAAGCGCGGATTATTGCCCTGCAGCCAATCAGTCAAAAAGAAGAAGCCACCAGACTGTGCATTGCGACCTGCATTGCAAGGAACTGGCGGCTTTCAATGCAGACACATAAGTATCTCAACATTGCATAATACCCTGCATCCTTCGCGCTGCCTCTGCGTTGGCTGCTTTCATTCACCCCAGTCACTGACTATTGTCAGCTCCGGGGGATTCATTCAATTGCCGCCTGGATAAAGCACGAATGATTTTGGGTATTTTGCGTTAACCTTTATATACGCAACCTGCTGTGCAGGTTTCTTTGACGCGCACGGCGCTGAGCAGTGGCAGCTTAGGTTTCATCTCGTTCCAGATCCACGCGGCCAGCACTTCGCTGGTCGGGTTTTCTAAGCCCGGAATGTCGTTCAGATTATAGTGATCGAGACGATCCAGAGTCGGATTAAACGCGGCTTTCAGATCGGCGAAATCCATCACCCAGCCGGTATGCGGATCCACTTCACCGGTGATTTCTAAACGAACGGTGAAAGAGTGGCCATGCAACCGTCCGCATTTATGCCCGGCAGGCACATGCGGTAAATGGTGGGCGGCTTCGAACTGAAAATCTTTAAATAATGTGGTGGTCATGAGGCAGTCTCGTTGCTCGAAAAAACGCGGCATAGTACCGGAATACCGGCTTACGTGCCATGACTTCACTGCGCTTTTCTTCACCAAATCCTGACTTTTACTCTCTTTACTCCGCCCGCATTGCTGGCATACAGTGAGCCGGTAGAAACTAACCTGTTGAGATAGTGAATGATTACTGTGCTTCGTTGCGCTGTTCTGGCGCTGTTGTTCTCTGCCAGCGTGCAGGCTGAAACTACGGCACCCGCTCAGGATGCTGCGCCGGCTCTGGCCAAACCGGCGCCCGCTGTGGCGAAAGCCTCTGTCGCCAAAGCGCCGGCAGGCAAAACCCCTCTGGTTTTCCCGCAGGGGGCGGGCGTGATGCATATTCCTCTGGCGGGCGGTAAAAAGCCGCTGGACGTTTTCACCTATCAGCCGGTCGGTGCCGATGAAACCACGCCGGTCGTTATGGTGATGACGGGCGTGGATCGTAACGCCGCCACCTACCGGAATGACTGGATGACCGTTGCCGATCAGTATCATTTGCGCGTGGTGGTGCCGCATTTCAGCGAGCAGGATTTCCCTGGTGCTGCGGGTTATAACCTCGGTAATCTGACCGACAGCAAAACCCATCATCGTTTGCCGAAATCTCAGTGGGCGTTCAGCATTGTCGACAGCCTGTTTACCACGCTGCAAAAGCAGGGCATCACTCAGCAGAAGCAATATTATCTGTTTGGCAACAGCGCGGGCTGCCAGTTTGTCCATCGTATGCTGACGTTGTTGCCGGAGCCGAATGTCAAAGCGGCGGTCTGTGCGGCGGCAGGCTGGTGGACGCTACCGGATACCGATCAGCGCTGGCCTTACGGTCTGCGTGAAGCGCCGGTCGCGGTCAGTCAGCAGCAACTGAATGATTACTTCGCCAAACCGGTGCTGATTGCCGTGGGTGCAGAAGATGATGATCCGGAAAACCGCCTGCTGCGTAAATCCAAACAGGCGATGGCGCAGGGCACCAACCGTCTGGAGCGCGCCGAAAGCTATTTCACCACGTCGCAGCAACGCGCCGAACAGAACAACACGCCGTTTAACTGGCACTTTATGGACCTGTCAGATGTCGGCCACAGCGGCAGTAAAATGTCGGTGTTTGCCGCAGGGCAGTTTGCCTGGTTTGAGCAGCACAACGCTTTCCATCTCTGAAAACGTCTGTGCGAAAGCCTGCCTGAAAAAAATTCATCACCCCGCTCCGGCGGGGTTTTTCTTTATGCGTCCGCGACTTGGCGATGAACAAATAAACTGATGAGATTTTTTTTAGCGATTTCAGTACGATAAAAATCACCGCTTACCACTTTTTCAGATAGAACTTACCTCTAAATCCTCTTAGTCATTTTGGTTATTTATTATTTCCATCACTTCTTTAATTGTTATTATCCGGCTCGTTAACCTACATCTTCTAAAAGGTCTTTCCCGCGCGTACTCACACCGAATAAGCCGCCGGAGGCCGGATTGATGACTTGCTTCTGCATAAGGGAATTCGTACCGCGATGACGACTCAGGCACCTCCAATTTCACTGCTCCCGCTGACCCCCGAGCAAATGGCCCGCCTTCAATCGGCGATAGGTGATTATTCGCCGACTCAGATGGCCTGGTTGTCCGGCTATTTCTGGGGAATGGTCAATCAGCAACCGGGCGCAGTGGCCGCTCCGGCACCGGTGCAGGTTTCCGCGTCGGTCACCCTGATTTCCGCTTCGCAAACCGGTAACGCCCGTCGTGTCGCGGAACAGTTACGCGATGATCTGACGGCTGCGAAAATTAACGTCAACCTGGTGAATGCCGGTGACTATAAATTCAAACAAATTGGTCAGGAAAAGCTGCTGCTGATCGTGGCCTCCACGCAGGGCGAAGGCGAACAGGCTGAAGAAGCGGTCGCGTTGCATAAATTCCTGCAATCCAAAAAAGCCCCGCAAATGAAAGACACTGCTTTTGCGGTGTTTGCACTGGGCGACACGTCCTACGAATTCTTCTGTCAGGCGGGTAAAGACTTTGATACCCGTCTGGGCGAGCTGGGTGCAGAACGTCTGTTAGATCGCGTTGATGCCGATGTGGAATATAAAGAAGCCGCTGAAAACTGGCGTAAGCGCATTGTCGATGTACTGAAACAGCGCGTTCCGGCTGATGCAGGCGCACAACCCGCGCCGACGCTGGCGGGCAGTGTCAATCAGGTCGACAGCAGCCCTTACACCAAAGAAGCGCCGCTGACGGCCACGCTTTCTGTTAACCAGAAAATTACCGGCCGTGATTCTGACAAAGATGTGCGTCATCTGGAAATCGAACTCGGTGATTCCGGCCTGCGTTACCAGCCGGGCGATGCGCTGGGGATCTGGTTTGAAAACGATCCGCAACTGGTGCAGGAAATCGTCGAGCTGCTGTGGCTGAAAGGCGATGAAATCGTTGAAGTGAACGATAAAAAACTGTCACTTTCAGAGGCGCTGCAACATCACATCGAGCTGACCCAGAACACCACGCCGATTATCGAGAAATACGCCGCGCTTTGCCGTGACGAACATCTGACCGGTCTGCTGGCGGATAAACCTGCGCTGCAGCAATACGCGCAGACCGTGCCGTTTGCCGACATGGTACGCCGTGCGCCGACTGAGCTGGATGCCCAGCAACTGGTGGATTTACTGCGTCCGCTGACGCCGCGTCTGTATTCGATTGCCTCTTCGCAGGCGGAAACCGAATCTGAAGTACACATTACGGTGGGCGTGGTACGTTACGACATCGACGGGCGTGCGCGTACCGGCGGTGCTTCCGGCTATCTGGCCGACCGTCTGGAAGAAGACGGCGAAGTGAAAGTCTTCATCGAACATAACGACAACTTCCGCCTGCCGGCCAGTCCGGAAACACCGGTCATTATGATCGGGCCGGGTACCGGCATTGCGCCATTCCGCGCCTTTATTCAGCAGCGTGATAACGACGGCGCCACCGGCAAAAACTGGCTGTTCTTCGGCAACCCGCACTTTACCGATGATTTCCTGTATCAGGTCGAGTGGCAGCGTTACGTGAAAGACGGCCTGCTGACCCATATCTCTCTGGCATGGTCACGCGATCAGGCAGAAAAAGTGTACGTACAGGACAAACTGCGTGAGCAGGGTGCGGAAGTCTGGCAGTGGTTGCAGGAAGGCGCGCACGTGTATGTCTGCGGCGATGCCAACCGTATGGCGAAAGACGTAGAACAAGCGTTACTGGAAATCATCGCCGAATACGGCGTGATGGATCTGGAAACTGCCGACGAATATCTCAGTGAATTACGTCTTGATCGCCGTTACCAGCGCGACGTCTACTAATGCCCTGCATCCTTCTAATTGCAGGGGCGTTGGCTTCCTTCAGTCACCCGAATCACTGACTTGAGTCAGCTCATCGGGATTCCTTCAGTTGCCGCCTGCCTGCAACTCGAATGATTTTGGGCATAAAGTTATGAGTGAAAAAATTATGAGCAACAAGTTGTGGAGTGAACTCAATCCCGGTCCGGGCCCGCTGATCGTCGATGCCCCGCTGGCTGATGCCGAACGCCTGAAGAAGGAAAGTAATTTCCTGCGCGGCACCATCACTGAGGATTTAAAAGACGGTCTGACCGGTGGCTTCAACGGAGATAACTTCCTGTTGATCCGTTTCCACGGCATGTATCAGCAGGATGACCGTGATATCCGTGCGGAACGCGCTGAGCAGAAGCTGGAGCCGCGTCATGCCATGATGTTGCGTTGCCGTTTGCCGGGCGGCGTGATGACGCCTGCGCAGTGGCTGGGCATCGACAAATTTGCTGAAGACAGCACGCTGTACGGCAGCATCCGTATTACTAACCGTCAGACTTTCCAGTTCCACGGCATTCTGAAACCGAACGTAAAACCGGTGCATCAGTTGCTGAATAAACTCGGTCTGGATGCACTGGCGACCGCCAACGACGTTAACCGTAACGTGTTGTGTACCTCGAATCCGGTGGAGTCTGAACTGCATCAGGAAGCGTATCAGTGGGCGAAGAAAATCTCCGAACACCTGCTGCCGCGCACCCGCGCTTACGCCGAAGTCTGGCTGGATCAGGAAAAAGTCGAAACCACCGACGAAGAACCGATTTTGGGCGCGACCTATCTGCCGCGTAAATTCAAAACGACGGTGGTTATTCCTCCGCAGAATGATGTGGACCTGCACGCCAACGACCTGAACTTTGTGGCGATTGCCGATAACGGCAAACTGGTCGGCTTCAACGTGCTGGTCGGCGGCGGGCTTTCTATCGCGCACGGCGATAAAGCCACTTACGCACGTACTGCCAGCGAGCTGGGCTTTATTCCGCTGGAGAACACGCTGGCCGTCGCCGAAGCCGTGGTCACCACGCAGCGCGACTGGGGTAACCGTACCAACCGTAAAAACGCTAAAACCAAATACACGCTGGAACGCGTCGGCGTGCCGGTATTCAAAGCCGAAGTTGAAAAACGCGCAGGCATTCAGTTTGGCGATGTTCGTCCTTACGAATTTACCGGTCGCGGTGATCGCATCGGCTGGGTGAAAGGTATCGACAAACAATGGCACCTGACGCTGTTTATCGAGAATGGCCGTATTCTTGATTATCCGGGCAAACCGCTGAAAACCGGACTGGCAGAAATTGCTAAGATCCATAAAGGCGATTTCAGGCTTACTGCTAACCAGAACCTGATCGTGGCCGGTGTCGCTGAAAAAGACAAAGACGCGATCGAAACCCTGGCGCGTAATCACGGCCTGATTGACGACGGCGTCACCGAGCAGCGTAAAAACTCGATGGCCTGCGTGTCATATCCGACCTGCCCGCTGGCGATGGCGGAAGCGGAACGTTTCCTGCCTGAGTTTGTGACCAAAGTAGAAGGCATCATGCACGGTCACGGCGTGGGCGATGAACACATTGTTCTGCGTGTGACCGGTTGTCCGAACGGCTGCGGCCGTGCGTTGCTGGCTGAAATTGGTCTGGTGGGTAAAGCGATGAACCGCTACAACCTGCACCTCGGCGGTAACCGCGCCGGAACACGTATTCCGCGCATGTACCGCGAAAACATTTCTGATGCTGAGATCCTGAGCATCATTGACGAACTGGTCGGTCGCTGGTCGAAAGAGCGCGAAACCGGTGAAGGCTTTGGTGACTTCGTGATCCGCGCCGGGATCATTAAGCCGGTGCTGGATCCTGCACGCGACTTTTATGACTAAGCGCGATAACCGACTGGAGGCAATATGAGTTTGCTGAATCTTACTCTGGCTGAACTGAACGAACTGCCGAAGTCCGGACAATCTATGGCGCTGGCGGAAATTAACGTCAGCCTGGAAAAACTGTCCGCGCAGGAGCGTGTGCAATGGGCGCTGGAAAATATGCCCGGCGAATTCGCGCTGTCTTCCAGCTTCGGCATCCAGGCGGCGGTCTGTCTGCACTTAGTCACTCAGCAGAAACCGGACATTCCGGTGATCCTGACCGATACCGGTTATCTGTTCCCGGAAACCTATCAGTTCATCGATACGTTAACCGAACAGCTGAACCTGAATTTGCAGGTATTCCGCGCGGAACATTCTGCGGCGTGGCAGGAAGCGCGTTACGGCAAACTGTGGGAGCAGGGCGTCGAAGGCATCGAGAAGTACAATCACATCAACAAAGTCGAGCCGATGAATCGTGCGATTCAGACGCTCGGCGTGCAGACCTGGTTCGCCGGTCTGCGGCGCGAGCAATCCGGCAGCCGTGCGCATCTGCCGGTGCTGGCGGTGCAACGCGGTGTGTTTAAAATCCTGCCGATCATTGACTGGGACAACCGTCAGATCTTCCGCTATCTGCAAGACAACGGCCTGAGCTATCACCCGCTGTGGGATCAGGGCTACCTTTCCGTCGGTGACACGCACACCACGAAGAAGTGGGAAGAAGGGATGAAAGAAGAAGACACGCGCTTCTTTGGGCTCAAACGCGAGTGCGGCCTGCACGAATAAATCCCCGTCATACTTCGGGTTGCAGATGCGTTGGCTGCCTTCAGTCGCCCGAATCACTGACTCATGTCAGCTCATCGGGACTTCTTCACTTGCCGCCTGCCTGCAAACCGAATTATTTAGGGGATTCCTGATAAGAGTCCCCTAAATTATCCTCTTAATCAGGCGTGTTTCGCCGGTTTCGCCAGATCCTTCAGCAGCGGGAATAACACTTTCACTGTATCGCGTGAGCGTTTTTCGATGCGGCCCGGCAGGGCTTTATCCAGATATTGCAGATTGTCGAACTGGCTCTGATAACGCGTGGTGCCCAGCGGGAAGTGGCTGGTGATCGCGCGTTGTTGCACGCCGTCTTTCTTACCGAGCGCAAAGTTGGTCGCGGTGACATTCAGCAGCGGCAGACGCGCGTCATCCAGTGCTTTGATGCCATCGCAGCAATGTGCGCCTTCATGACTTTCTGCCGGAATGCCCAGACTGTGCGCAATATTCAGCGCCCGCACGCGGGTCAGTTTTGCCACCGCCACGGAAGTGTTCGCACCACTGTTGAAATACAACCGGTCGCCGGTAATAAGCGAACTCAGGTTAATCACCAGCAGGGTATTTTTCTTCTCTTCAGCACTCATCCGGTTCACGAAGTCTTCCGCGCCTTTTGTGCCGGTTTCTTCCGCGCTGAGCGCCACGAAGCGCAGGCTGTAATGCGTCGGGATGGCCTGCATGCGTTCGGCCAGCTCAAGCATCACACCGACGCCTGAGGCGTTGTCATCGACACCCTGCAAGGTCAAACCGCCGAGATTGTGATTGGTATCGCTGTCGCTTTGCGGCACATAAGTATCGAAATGCGCCATCACGATGATTTGCTGTGGGACTTCACCGGCACGTGCGGCAATCACTGACGTGGCGTGAATGTTCCGCCAGTCCTTTTTGCCCGCGCTACTGGTGTAAAGATAACGGGTATCGAATCCGCGTAAATCGCTCTTATACCCTAATTTGGTGAACTGCTGATTCAGATATTCCGCGGCGATAAGTTCAGCCGGGCTGCCGGCCATGCGCCCCGGGAAATAGGTCGCGATATGGCGGATTTGCTGACTGGCGATGAAGCCCATTGCCGGAAGCGGGGCGGAAGCCGCCAGCGCATGACCCAAACCGGCACAGCTCAGGCTCAGCGCCAGCAGTGTCCGCGTCATGCGTGAAAAAGAAAACATAGCCAAAAATCCTTATTTACTGGTCAAAACGACCGGAAGGCAATCAAACAACAGGCCGCGTATGGCGGTCTTTCTGGGGCATACAGTATGCGATTCTCTGGGCGATTAGACAATTTCCCGTTATCCCAAACCGCTCTTTTTGTCGGGCTATATTCCATTTAGTAACTATTCATTCCTTTTCGTCATTTCAGATCAATTATTCCCTGCACGTATAGTTTGTTTATTAATTCTGATAATCATTTAAGGCTTTTGTGGACTATCTACCAATATTTGCCGACCTCAAACAACGCCCTGTGCTGGTTGTGGGTGGTGGCGAAGTCGCTGCTCGCAAAATCGATCTTCTCCTGCGGGCGGGTGCGCAAGTACGGATAGTCGCACAGGCACTTTCTCCCGAGCTGGAACAACGCAGACAGGCCGCTGAAGTCAGCTGGTCAGCCCAGGCGTTTTTGCCGGAACAACTCGATGACGTGTTTCTGGTGATTGCCGCCACTGACGATGCTGCGCTGAATGCTGAAGTGTTTGAGCAGGCCAACCGCCGTCATGTGCTGGCTAACGTGGTTGACGATCAGCCGAAGTGCTCGTTCATTTTCCCTTCGATTGTCGACCGTTCGCCGATTGTCGTGGCGATTTCTTCCAGCGGTAAAGCGCCGGTGCTCGCCAGAATGCTGCGTGAAAAGCTGGAAACGTTGCTGCCGAACAGCCTCGGGCAAATGGCCGATATCGCCGGACGCTGGCGTGAAAACGTGAAAGCGCAGTTCAGTTCGATGCGCGCGCGTCGCCGTTTCTGGGAACACGCGTTCGCCGGACGTTTCGCCAGCCTCGCGTCTGCGGGAAAGCTCGCAGAAGCTGAACAGGCGCTGCAACAACAGTTAGAAAACGCGGAAGACATCTCGCATAACGGCAATGTCACGCTGGTCGGTGCCGGGCCGGGTGATGCAGGATTGCTCACCTTACGCGGGTTGCAGGTGATGCAGCAGGCTGATGTGGTGCTTTACGACTATCTGGTCAGCGAAGAAGTGCTGGATCTGGTGCGTCGTGATGCGGACAAGATTTGTGTCGGTAAACGTGCGGGCAGCCATTCTGTCGCGCAGGAAGAAACTAACCGTCTGCTGGTCGAACTGGCGCAGCAGGGGAAAAAAGTCGTCCGCCTCAAAGGCGGTGACCCGTTTATTTTCGGTCGCGGCGGCGAAGAGTTACAGGCGGTGCAGGCCGCTGGCATTCCTTTCCAGGTGGTGCCGGGCGTGACCGCAGCGGCGGGTGCAACGGCTTACGCCGGGATCCCGCTGACGCACCGCGATTACGCGCAGAGCGTCATATTTGTGACAGGACATTGCCGCCCGGAAAACAACGGCGTGCAGTGGGAGACTCTGGCGAAAGGCCAGCAAACATTGGCGATTTACATGGGCACGCTCAAAGCGGCTGAAATCAGCCAGCAACTGATCGCTCATGGTCGCGCAGCGAATACGCCCGTTGCCGTTATCGGACGGGGAACGCGTTCTGACCAGCAGGTGCTGACCGGAACACTCGATAATCTTGAACATCTGGCTCAACAGGCGCCGGCGCCGGCGTTACTGGTGATTGGTGAAGTGGTTTCGCTTCATCAGCAACTGGCCTGGTTTGGGCATCATCCTGAGACTGACGGCACCCAACGCCCGTCGGTTGTGAATTTGGCTTAAAGGATCTGTTATGGACGAAAAACGACTGACTCATTTGCGGCAACTGGAGGCGGAGAGTATCCATATCATCCGTGAAGTGGCTGCTGAATTCGCCAACCCGGTGATGATGTATTCCATCGGGAAAGACTCCTCGGTGATGCTGCATCTGGCACGCAAAGCCTTCTTCCCGGGCACCTTGCCGTTCCCGCTGCTGCACGTGGATACCGGCTGGAAATTCCGTGAAATGTACGAATTCCGTGACCGCACGGCGAAGAACTACGGTTTCGAGCTGATTGTGCATAAGAACCCGGAAGGCGTGGCGATGGGCATTAACCCGTTCGTTCACGGCAGCGCCAAACACACCGATATCATGAAAACCGAAGGGCTGAAGCAGGCGCTGAGCAAACACGGTTTTGATGCGGCTTTCGGCGGTGCTCGTCGTGACGAAGAAAAATCCCGCGCCAAAGAGCGTATTTATTCCTTCCGCGACCGCTTCCACCGCTGGGATCCAAAAAACCAGCGCCCTGAGCTGTGGCACAACTACAACGGCCAGATCAACAAAGGCGAAAGCATCCGCGTGTTCCCGCTCTCCAACTGGACTGAGCTGGATATCTGGCAGTACATCTATCTGGAAAACATCGAGATCGTTCCGCTGTATCTGGCCGCGCCGCGTCCGGTGCTGGAGCGCGACGGTATGCTGCTGATGGTGGATGACGATCGTATTGATCTGCAACCGGGCGAAGTGATCGAGAAGAAAATGGTGCGTTTCCGCACATTAGGTTGCTGGCCGCTGACCGGTGCCGTTGAATCCGAAGCGCAATCGCTGCCGGAGATCATCGAAGAAATGCTGGTGTCGACCACCAGTGAACGTCAGGGACGCGCGATCGACCGTGATCAGGCCGGTTCGATGGAACTGAAAAAGCGTCAAGGGTACTTCTGAGGAGCCGCAGCTAATGAATAACGCAATTGCACAACAAATCGCGGAGCAGGGCGGCGTCGAAGCTTACCTGCACGCTCAGCAACACAAAAGCCTGCTGCGCTTTCTGACTTGTGGCAGCGTCGATGACGGTAAAAGTACCTTGATCGGACGTCTGCTGCATGACACCCGTCAGATCTACGAAGATCAGCTGTCTTCTTTGCACAACGACAGCAAGCGCCACGGCACGCAGGGCGAGAAACTGGATCTGGCTTTGCTGGTGGACGGCCTGCAGGCTGAACGCGAGCAGGGCATTACTATCGACGTGGCTTACCGTTATTTCTCCACCGAGAAACGTAAGTTTATTATCGCCGACACGCCGGGGCATGAGCAGTACACCCGTAATATGGCGACCGGTGCATCGACCTGTGATCTGGCGATCTTACTGATCGACGCCCGTAAAGGCGTGCTGGATCAAACCCGCCGCCACAGCTTCATTGCGACATTGCTCGGGATCCGCCATCTGGTAGTGGCCGTCAACAAAATGGATCTGGTGGATTACAGCGAAACAGTTTACGAGCAGTTTAAACAGGATTATCTGGATTTCGCTCAGCAACTGCCGACCGATCTGGACATCAAATTTGTGCCGCTTTCTGCGCTGGAAGGCGATAACGTCGCCACACCAGGCGAGAACATGAGCTGGTACACCGGCCCTACGCTGCTCGACGTGCTGGAAACGGTCAACATCATCAACATCCGTGAACAGCAGCCGATGCGTTTCCCGGTGCAGTATGTGAACCGTCCAAACCTCGATTTCCGCGGGTATGCCGGTACGCTGGCGTCCGGTTCCGTGCGTGTCGGTCAGAAAATCAAAGTGCTGCCTTCAGGTGTGGAATCCACCGTGGCGCGCATTGTGACTTTCGATGGCGATTTGCAGGAAGCCTGGGCAGGCGAGGCGATTACGCTGGTGCTGGCCGATGAACGCGATATCAGCCGTGGAGACACGCTGGTGGATGCACAAGAAACCGTTAAGCCGGTGCAAAACGCCAAAGTTGACGTGGTGTGGATGGCGGAACAGCCACTGAGTGTCGGCCAGAGTTACGACATCAAAGTCGGCGGCAAGAAAGCCCGTGCGCGGGTGGAAAACATCGAATACCAGGTGGAAATCAACTCGCTGACGCAGCGTGTGGTGGAAAACCTGCCGCTCAACGGCATCGGCCTGGTCGAACTGGCCTTTGACGAGCCGCTGGTGCTGGATAACTACCAGAGTAATGCGGTCATCGGTGGCATGATCTTTATTGATCGCCTGACTAACGTCACCGTCGGTGCCGGTCTGGTGCGCGAAGCGGTTGAACAGGTTTATCAGGAATCGGATAAATACAGCGCGTTTGAGCTGGAACTGAACAGTCTGGTGCGTCGTCACTTCCCGCACTGGGGCGCGCGCGACCTGCTGGGTGGCAAATAAGATGGCGTCACAAGACAGCACTTTGTTAAAAGATGAGAATGTTGTCTGGCATCCGCACGCGGTTACGCGTGCAGATCGCGAAAAACAGCATGGCCATCGCGGTGCCGTATTGTGGTTCACCGGGCTTTCGGGCTCGGGGAAATCCACCGTCGCTGGCGCGCTGGAGCAGGCGCTGCATGCGCAGGGCGTCAGCACGTATCTGCTCGATGGCGATAACGTCCGCCACGGGTTGTGCCGTGATCTGGGCTTCACTGACGATGACCGTCGTGAAAACATCCGTCGCGTGGGTGAAGTGGCAAAACTGATGGTGGATGCCGGACAGGTCGTGCTGACTGCGTTTATCTCGCCGCACCGCGCCGAGCGTGACATGGTGCGTGATTTGCTGGAAGACGGTCAGTTTATCGAAGTGTTTGTAGATACGCCGCTGGCTATCTGTGAGGCGCGGGATCCGAAAGGTTTGTACAAGAAAGCCCGGGCGGGTGAACTGAAAAACTTTACCGGAATTGACTCCGAATATCAGCCGCCACAGACCCCGGATGTGCATCTTGATGGTGAACAATTGGTAACACATTTGGTCCCTCAATTATTAGATGTGATGCGCCAGCGCGCTATTATCAATCCCTGAATGTTGCCGGCCAAACGCCACAGAGCGTGCCGGTTTACACTGAAATACAGGGATCACCTATGCAGGCTTTACTCAGCAGACTTGTCAGCCGGATCCGCGAAGATCGTACCGGGGAAATCAGCCCCCGGACACGCGTGCTGGTGCCGGTAACCGACAGCTCAGACAACGAAGATCCTTCCTACTCCATGCAGGGCGGATTCATCGGGTTTGTCTTCTACTGGCTGGCGTTTGCGATCCCTTTTCTGGTTTATGGTTCCAACACCCTATTTTTCCTGCTCTACACCTGGCCGTTCTTTCTGGCGCTGATGCCGGTTTCCGTCCTGATAGGCATTGCGTTCAGCACGTTCTTTGGCGGTGGCTGGTTTAAAACCTCTGTGGCCAGCGCGGTCTGCGTTATCGGCATGTTCTGGACAGTCTTCTCTTTCCTGTCTGGCTGGTGACTTTTCCTGGCGGTTTTCCCTGTAAATTCCCTTCACGATGTAACCCATTGTGTCATTCTCACCCGTAATTGCGTGCGTAAGTCTGATTCTCACCGGCATTTACCCTGCCACAGTGGAGTCAGAGGGAAAGTTGTGGGATGATTGTCCGGCTTTTTTAGGGGGCGGGGATGGGCAAACTAACACTGCTTTTACTGATTTTACTTGGCTGGCTACAGTATTCGCTGTGGCTGGGTAAGAATGGTATTCACGATTATGTTCGTGTAAACGATGACGTTCAGGTGCAGCAAGGTAATAACGGCAAACTGAAATCACGTAATGATCAACTTTTCGCAGAAATCGACGATTTAAACGGCGGTCAGGAAGCGATCGAAGAACGCGCACGCAACGAACTGGGCATGATTAAACCCGGCGAGACTTTCTATCGTCTGGTGCCTGACAACAAACGTGCGCCGGGCAGCACCGTTTCGCAAAACAACCTGAATCAATAGCCATGAGTCATACCGCAGTTTCCCTTCCAGAGGTCATTGCCGTGTTACCGGCTGCCGGAATTGGCAGCCGTATGCAGGCAGAATGCCCCAAGCAATACCTTTCTGTTGGCGGTAAAACGCTGATAGAACATTCCATTCGCGCTTTGCTGCAAAGTGGCAGAGTCAGCCTGGTTATCGTGGCGTTAAGCCCGCACGACACGCAGTTCGCCGAACTTCCCATTGCCCGTGATCCGCGGATCCGCGTGGTGGCCGGCGGGGCTGAACGCGCTGAATCGGTCATGGCCGGACTGGACGTCGCCGGTGACCGTGGCTGGGTGCTGGTGCATGACGCCGCACGCCCGTGTTTGCATCCCGATGACCTCAGTAATTTGCTGGCGATTTCCGCCACCAGCAAAGTCGGCGGCATCCTCGCCGCCCCGGTGCGTGACACCATGAAACGCGGCGAACCCGGTGTCGCGGCAATTGCGCATACTGTCGATCGTCAGGATCTCTGGCACGCGCTGACGCCACAATTTTTCCCGCTCGAATTACTGAAAACCTGCCTGCGCCGTGCCCTTAATGAAGGGGCAGTGGTCACAGATGAAGCTTCTGCAATGGAATATTGCGGGTTTCATCCTATGCTGATCCCGGCACGGGCCGATAATATTAAAGTCACCCGGCCCGAAGATCTGGCGCTGGCAGAATTCTATTTAACCCGCTTATCCCAGGAGGAGAACGCATAATGCGTATCGGTCACGGTTTTGATGTACATAAGTTTGGCGGCGAAGGTCCGCTGGTGATCGGTGGTGTGCGTATCCCTTATCCGCAGGGTTTACTGGCGCATTCTGACGGCGATGTCGCGCTGCACGCGGCCACTGACGCACTGCTCGGTGCTGCTGCGCTGGGTGACATCGGCAAATTGTTCCCAGATACCGATCCGGCATTTAAAGGCGCTGACAGCCGTGAACTGCTGCGTGAAGCTTATCGCCGTATCCGTGCGAAGGGCTACAAGCTGGGCAATCTGGATATCACCATCATTGCACAGGCACCGAAAATGGCGCCGCACATCCCGCAGATGCGCGTGTTTCTGGCCGAAGATTTGCAGTGCCATATGGATGACGTCAACGTAAAAGCCACCACCACTGAACAGCTGGGCTTCACCGGTCGCGGCGAAGGTATCGCCTGCGAAGCCGTTGCCCTGCTGATTAAGGAATGATGTTGTGGAAGATTACCGCATGATAGATATGTCACGTCTCACCTGGTTACTGGGCGAACCTGTTGCCACCGGCCAGCTGAAAGCCAATCCGGAAGACTTTATCGTCGAAGAGGATCTGGGCTTTGAGCCGGACGGAGAAGGTGAACATCTGTTGGTGCGGATCCGCAAAAATGGCTGCAACACCCAATTTGTTGCCGAGCAGCTGGCGCGGTTTGCCAAAGTGCATCCGCGCGACGTCAGTTATGCCGGTCTCAAGGACCGTCATGCAGTCACCGAACAATGGTTTTGCCTGCATCTGCCGGGCAAGGCTGATCCAGATTTAAGCCAGTTTGACCTTGAAGGCTGCGAAGTGGTCCGCGCCTCACGTCATCGCAAAAAAATGCGTATCGGCACGCTGAAAGGTAATGCGTTTACGCTGGTGCTGCGCCAGATAAGCGATATCGCGGATGTTGAAGCACGTCTGGAAAAAATCACCCAACAGGGCGTACCGAACTATTTCGGCACCCAGCGGTTTGGTCGTGGCGGCAATAATCTGGTGCAGGCGAAACGCTGGGCAACCAACGAAGCCCGTCCGAAAGAACGCGCTAAACGCAGCTTCTATCTTTCCGCCAGCCGCAGCGCGATGTTCAATATCGTCGCCAGCCAGCGTCTGGCCGATGGCACCGTGCGTCAGCCGATGCTGGGCGATGCCCTGCAACTGAGCGGACGCGGCAGCTGGTTTGTGGCGAAAGCCGAAGAGTTTGAATCGCTGCAACCTCGTGTTGAAAGCGGTGAACTGCTGGTGACGGCACCTTTACCCGGCGACGGCCCGCTGGGCACGCTGGAAGACGCCGAAGCGTTCGAGCAAACCTGTCTCAGCGATCAGACAGATTTGCTGTCACTCCTTAAACGTGAACGGGTGGAACCTGCGCGTCGTGCCATTATGCTGCAACCTTTGCAGATGCAATGGCAGCGCTGGGATGACGTCACTCTGGAACTCAAATTCTGGTTACCGGCCGGCAGTTATGCCACCAGCGTGGTGCGTGAACTGATGAATCTGGATGAAACTGATGCGGATATTACTGAGTAACGACGACGGCGTACTGGCTCCGGGCATTCAGGCGCTGGCGTCCGCGCTGCGTGAGTTTGCCGACGTGAAGCTGGTGGCCCCTGACCGTAACCGCAGCGGCGCATCGAACGCGCTGACGCTGGACGGCCCGTTGCGTATTCAGTCTTACCCCAACGGCGATACTGCCGTGATTAATGGCACGCCGACCGACTGCGTATATCTTGGCGTCAATACGCTGATGCGTCCGAAGCCGGATATCGTGGTCTCCGGCATTAACGCCGGACCGAATCTGGGCGACGACGTAATTTACTCCGGCACCGTTGCTGCCGCCATGGAAGGCCGTCATCTGGGCTTTCCTGCGCTGGCGGTCTCGCTGGACGGTCATCAGCATTACGACACAGCGGCGACCATCACTTGTCGTATTCTCAGGGCGCTGGCGCGTGAGCCTTTGCGTACTGGCAAAATTCTGAATATTAACGTCCCGGATCTGCCGCTTTCGCAGATTAAAGGGATCAAAGTGACGCGTTGCGGTAGCCGTCATCCGGCTGAGCAGGTATTTTGTCAGCAGGATCCGCGTGGTCAGGACTTGTACTGGATTGGTCCGCCGGGCGATAAATTTGATGTCGCACCTGACACTGATTTTGCCGCTGTCGCGCAAGGTTATGTTTCAGTGACGCCACTTCAGGTGGATTTAACTGCCTATGCGGCTCAGGATGTCGTGGTCTCATGGTTGGAAAAGGCCGGGGTGAGCGCGAATGGTGAATAAGCCGATGTATAACCTGTTGGAACAGCTGCGCCAGCAGGGCATTCATGATGAAAAACTGCTGCATGCCATTGAATCCGTGCCGCGAGAGCGGTTCGTCGATGAGGCATTTCAGCATAAAGCCTACGAAAACACTGCGTTGCCGATTGGCTCCGGCCAGACCATTTCTCAGCCCTATACGGTGGCGAGAATGACTGAGCTGCTGCGCCTTGAGCCGTCTTCACGCGTGCTGGAAATTGGCACCGGTTCGGGCTATCAGACCGCGATTCTGGCGCATCTGGTGGAGCATGTTTTCTCGGTCGAGCGCATCAAGGGATTGCAGTGGCAGGCGAAAAGACGCCTCAAGCAACTCGATTTGCATAACGTCTCCACCCGTCATGGTGACGGCTGGCAGGGCTGGCCTTCGCGCGGTCCGTTTGACGCCATTATTGTCACCGCCGCACCCCCTGAAATACCTCAAGATTTACTGCAACAACTCGATGATGGCGGCGTTTTAATTCTGCCCGTGGGCGAAGAAAATCAGACACTGCAACGGGTCACCCGTCGTGGTGATGAGTTTGTCGCCGAAAACATCGAAGCCGTTCGTTTTGTTCCGCTGGTGAAAGGCGAACTTGCCTGAAACCGGCGCTGTGCAGGTGCCTTCAGGACTAACCCCTTAAAATTTAAATACAACTGTTATATGGTGCTGTACTGGCGATGTTGATAGCATCCACTACAGTTTTTTATGGCACAGCGGCATTCGGGCAACGTCCTGAATGCGCATGTTGCCTGCCCGCACCGTGTCAGGTGACACGAAAAGCGCCAGCTGGCGCGGTGTGCGCGGTTAAAGAGATATTCTGAGATTGCCGTAACGGGGGAAATATGAGCACGGGAAGCCCAATAAAAACACTAAGCCGCATTGCAGTGTGTACTTTTATCAGTGCCTGGATGGCGGGATGTTCGAACAATTCAACGACATCTGCACCTATCAGCAGCGTTAATGGCGGCGGAAACAGTGGCAACAGTAGTCAGAATACTCTGAATTCCAATCCGCAAATGGCACCCGCCGTGGGGCCTGGCGGACACATTGTGTACAACCGCAGCTATAACTCCATCCCTAAGGGAAGTTACAGCGGCAGTACCTATCAGGTGAAGCGTGGCGACACCCTGTTCTACATTGCGTGGATCACCGGCAATGACTTCCGTGACCTGGCCGCGCGCAACAATATCCCTGCGCCATACAGCCTCGAAGTCGGGCAGACAGTCCAGATAAATAACGTCTCTTCTGCGGCCAGCACCAGCAGCGCGCCAGTGGTTACCGATGCCACAAATGGCGGTGTTCCGAAAGTACCAACCGGAGGAATGCTTGCAGGTTCTGTGGTTGCATCTCAACCAACTACCACGTATTCTGATTCTTCTGGTAAACAGAATGTAGGTAAGATGTTGCCTTCATCAGGTGCAGTTACTACCACCACAACACCTGTTGCTGTAGCCAGCACTCCCGTCGCCACGACAACAAATAATGGCGGTCCGGTTTCCTCCTGGAAATGGCCGACTGACGGGAAAATTATCGATAATTTCTCAGCTTCTGAAGGGGGAAATAAGGGGATCGATATTGCTGGTTCGCGTGGACAATCTGTCGTAGCAACCGCCTCGGGGCGTGTGGTTTACGCGGGTAATGCTCTTCGCGGTTACGGTAATCTGATCATCATTAAACACAATGATGATTACCTGAGCGCCTATGCACATAACGATACAATGCTGGTCCGGGAACAACAAGAAGTGCAGGCGGGACAAAAAATAGCGACTATGGGTAGCACCGGAACCAGTTCAGTAAGATTGCATTTTGAAATTCGTTACAAGGGGAAATCCGTAAACCCGCTGCGTTATCTTCCGCAGCGATAAATCGGGGCAGAGCATTGATTCTGCCCTCGGGACCACGGGTAGGAGCAGCTTATGAGTCAGAATACGCTGAAAGTTAACGAGTTACATGATGATGTAGATTTCGATGAGAACAGCGCTGAAGCCTTTGACGAGAAAGCATTAGTCGAAGAGACTGCCGACAACGATGCTGAAGAAGAATTGTTGTCGCAGGCTGTAAGCCAGAGAGTGCTGGACGCCACTCAACTGTACCTCGGTGAAATCGGTTATTCCCCTCTGCTTACCGCAGAAGAGGAAGTTTATTTCGCACGACGCGCGCTGCGGGGAGATGTTCCTTCCCGCCGCCGTATGATTGAAAGTAACCTGCGTTTGGTGGTTAAGATTGCCCGCCGCTACAGTAATCGCGGTCTGGCACTGCTGGATTTGATCGAGGAAGGCAACCTGGGTCTGATCCGTGCGGTTGAAAAATTCGACCCTGAGCGCGGTTTCCGTTTCTCTACCTATGCAACATGGTGGATCCGTCAGACAATCGAACGGGCGATCATGAATCAAACCCGTACTATTCGTCTGCCGATTCACATCGTTAAAGAACTGAACGTTTACCTGCGTACTGCACGTGAACTTGCACATAAACTGGACCATGAACCGAGCGCTGAAGAGATTGCTGAGCAACTCGACAAGCCGGTACATGACGTCAGCCGTATGTTACGCCTGAATGAACGCATCACTTCTGTAGACACTCCGTTGGGTGGTGACTCAGAGAAAGCGTTGTTAGATATTCTGGCGGATGAAAAAGACAACGGCCCGGAAGACACCACACAAGACGACGATATGAAACAGAGTATCGTTAAGTGGTTATTCGAGTTGAATGCAAAACAGCGTGAAGTACTGGCGCGTCGTTTCGGCCTGTTGGGCTATGAAGCGGCAACGCTGGAAGATGTGGGCCGCGAAATTGGCCTGACACGTGAACGTGTTCGTCAGATTCAGGTAGAAGGTTTGCGTCGCCTGCGTGAAATCCTGCAGGGGCAAGGCCTGAGCATTGAAGCATTGTTCCGCGAATAAACAACGCGTCAGACAGTGACTGCATCATGCAGTATCTGCAAGAACGAAAAATAAAAACGGTGGGTTAATCCCCACCGTTTTTTTATGCACGCTGATCGGGCCAGCAGACGCTTACACCATATCTTTCAGACGATAGATCCACTCCAGCGCCTGACGTGGCGACAATGAATCCGCATCGAGAGCCTCCAGGGCTTCCACCGCCGGAGACACTTCTTCGGTCAGTAATGCCAGCTGCGGACCATCAACTTTGCTGGCAGCGGCGTTGTTCGACAACGTTTCCAGCTCTTTCAGTTTCTGGCGCGCACGCTTAATCACATCACGCGGAACACCGGCCAGTGCAGCCACAGCCAGACCGTAGCTTTTGCTGGCCGCGCCGTCCTGCACGCTGTGCATAAAGACAATGGTGTCGCCGTGTTCGATAGCATCCAGATGCACGTTGACCGTGCCTTCCATTTTTTCCGGCAGGGTGGTCAGCTCGAAATAATGGGTGGCGAACAACGTCATGGCTTTAATACGACTGGCGAGGTTTTCCGCGCACGCCCAGGCCAGTGACAGACCATCGTAGGTTGACGTCCCGCGTCCGATTTCATCCATCAGCACCAGACTGTTTTCGGTCGCGTTGTGCAGGATATTCGCCGTCTCGGTCATTTCCACCATGAAGGTCGAACGCCCGGAAGCCAGATCGTCCGCTGCACCGACGCGGGTGAAGATGCGATCCACCGGCCCGATGACGGCAGTCTCAGCGGGAACATAGCTGCCGATATGCGCCATCAGAACAATCAGCGCCGCCTGACGCATATAGGTACTTTTACCGCCCATGTTAGGACCGGTGATGATCAGCATCCGTCGCGCCGGAGACATGTTCAGCGGGTTGGAGATAAAGGGTTCGCTCAGCACCTGCTCAACCACCGGATGGCGACCGCCGGTAATATTAATACCCGGCTTTTCACTCATGGTCGGGCAAGCGTAATTGAGCGTGTAAGCACGTTCCGCCAGATTGCTCAGCACATCCAGCTCGGCCAGCGCGCTGGCGCTTTGCTGCAACGCAGACAGATGCGGCATCAGCAGGTCGAACAGCTCTTCATACAGCGCTTTTTCCAGAGACAGCGCCTTGCCTTTGGAGGTCAGTACTTTGTCTTCGTATTCTTTCAGCTCAGGAATGATGTAGCGCTCGGCATTTTTCAGCGTCTGGCGACGGACGTAATGAATCGGCACCAGATGGCTCTGACCGCGGCTGACCTGAATGTAATAACCGTGAACGCCGTTGAAACCGACTTTCAGCGTATCCAGCCCCAGCTTTTCACGTTCGCGGATCTCCAGACGATCGAGATAATCCGTCGCGCCGTCTGCCAGCGCACGCCATTCATCCAGCTCAGCGTTGTAGCCCGGTGCGATTACGCCACCGTCACGCACCAGAACCGGCGGGCTTTCGATCACAGCGCGTTCCAGCAATTCCACCAGTTCGGTAAAGTCACCGGTTTGCTCCACCAGCGTTTTCACATGAGCGGCTTCGGTTCCCTGCAAGATCTCGCGAATTTCCGGCAGTTGCTGCATGGCATGACGCATTCGGGCCAGATCACGCGGACGTGCGCTGCGCAGTGCCAGACGTGCCAGAATACGCTCGAGGTCGCCGACCTGACGCAGCACCGGCTGTAAATCGGCGGTGATATCCTGCAACGCAACAATCGCCTGCTGACGATGCGTCAGCAGTTTGATATCGCGGCTCGGCATGTGGATCCAGCGTTTGAGCATACGGCTGCCCATCGGCGTCACCGCCTGATCAAGCACCGCGGCCAGCGTGTTTTCGACGCCACCGGCCAGATTTTGCGTCAGCTCCAGATTACGGCGGGTGGCCGCATCCATAATAATGCCATCCTGCTGGCGTTCCATGGTGACACCACGGATATGCGGCAGGGCAGTGCGCTGGGTATCTTTCACGTATTGCAGCAGACAACCGGCAGCACGCAGCGCCTGAGCCGCCTGCTCAACGCCAAAGCCGCTTAAATCGCGGGTACCAAATTGCAGATTGAGCTGCTGCTTCGCGGTTTCCAGCTCAAATTCCCACATCGGACGGCGACGCAATCCGCGACGGGAAGAGATAAGCTGCATGGCTTCAAAGCTTTCCGGATACAGCAATTCCGCCGGATTGGTACGCTGCAATTCCGCTGCCATGGTTTCCAGATCGTCGGGCTGAGCCACACGGAAACGGCCGGAGCTGATATCCAGCGTCGCATACCCAAATCCACGGCCGTCCTGCCAGATAGCCGCCAGCAGGTTGTCATGGCGCTCGCTCAGCAACGCTTCATCGCTGACGGTGCCGGGCGTGACAATACGCACGACTTTACGCTCAACCGGCCCTTTACTCAGCGCCGGGTCGCCAATCTGTTCGGCGATCGCGACGGATTCACCGAGCTGCACCAGTTTCGCCAGATAGCCTTCCACCGCATGATAAGGCACGCCCGCCATCGGGATCGGCTCACCGGCAGAAGCACCGCGTTTGGTCAGGGAGATGTCCATCAGCTGCGATGCGCGTTTCGCATCGTCATAAAACAGTTCGTAGAAGTCGCCCATGCGATAGAACAGCAGAACCTCCGGGTTCTCTGCTTTGAGACGCAGATACTGCTGCATCATCGGCGTGTGGGCATCCAGGTTTACATTATTTGTCATAGACTTAATCTTTTTAATCCATTTTTCGACGCGATGGGTTTAAGGATTTTTTCTGTTGCGTATCTTAGCCCAGCGGGCAAGAAGCTGTCACAACTAAAACTGGAAAGCATCGCGCAAAGCTGACATGTAACATGCCCCTCATTTGCAGAGCGTAGCGTTTTGTGAATTTGAGCATGTCGATATGGCGTATTAATACCTTTTTTATTTTTTATGAGAATAATAATAACAGGCATGATAATCATAAAATTGTGCCGTTATATTAATGCGATTGTTGTCAGGTGATATTAATAATAACAACTGCATAAAATGAATTAAGTGTTTCGATGAATGTTTTACTCCTCTGCTAGGGTGATGGCTGTTCCCGGATGACCTTATTAATACGGGATTTTTCACACTGTTTACCTATCTTTGCGGAGAAGTATTATGCAATTGCAATTCAAATTAAATATGACCAACGATGCGTGGTATCCCACTCTCGATTTGAATGAAATTAAATCAACGTCTGGCAGCGCGGTTGATATTAAAGAAAAGTTAGTGATCGTATTTTCAGCACCGGGAAAAATCACTGCCGGTGATATTAACGTCGAAACTAATCCGTGGAAACCACTCGGTATTAAGGTGGAATCAACAGACGTCGGCGGCGGAATTTTCGATGTCAAAGTGATCGTCGAACCGACTGACGGTCAGCCTGTCGGCGACGCTATTCAGAAAATCCATATGGGGCTGAACGTCTCTTCTGCCGATTCGCCTGCCTGGTCTGATTTCCGTGAAACCTTTGCGCTGGCCGCAGACGAAGAGCCGGGTGTGACCGGTGAGCTGTCAGTCAGTTGCCCGCCGTTGCCCGCCGGATTAAAAAATACCGCAGTCGAACTGCGTCTGGTACGCGGCGACAAGACCCTGCGTGTTTTGCCGGGGTTTGGTCACGTGTCTACCTTCTCCGTCAATGCAGGGAATTACACTGTCATTGCGACAGATTTAAGCACGGATGACGGCACGATCCGCGTTCCCGTGAATATCGGTCAGGCAGAAATCACTATTGATAAAGGCCGCACCACGTCGCTGGCCATCACTTTCGGCGCAGTGGATCGCAGCACGACCATTGATGTTGCCCTGAATTTCTCAGGTCTTGCCGGTTTGCGCGATGAAGAACTGACACTGATTTGCAGCGAGAATGGCACGGATAAACTGAGCCTGCCGGTGCGTTCCGGTCAGCAATATCGTCTGGAACATTTGCCTGTTTCTGGCCGTTTTGAAATCCGCCTCGCCGATTTACGCCTGAACAATGTTCATTATCTGTTTGATGATTACGACGGTCAGTTCGACGGTCAGTATCACAGCATTAATTACACGCAGGCACAGGTCAGCCAGCGTGGTGATTCACAGTCCAATGCGGCGAAGCTGACGGTCAGTGTGAAGGCAGATGCTGCGGTCAGTAAATCCCTGACCCTGCGACTGACGGACAATTCCGTTCCGCCACGTCAGTACCGCTTTGATGCGATTGCTGCGCAAAATGGCAACATTGAGCAGGCGGTTCTGGTTGCGCCGGGTTCTTATACCGTGGTTTCCGACACCTTTATTCTCGATGGCGTCGTGCATTACGTGGATGTCAGCCCTCAGCCTTTACTGGTCAGCGCGAATGCACCGGTACAGCTGACTGTGGCGGTAGTGAAAGGGGCGAATCTGCGCGTGAAAGGTTTCCCTGAGTTCCTCACCTTTGGTGCCTGCGCCAATATGGTGCCGACTAACGTGGATGATTTTGCCGCGGCACGTGTCTCTTCAATTTTCAAATATTCCGGTGATGACGGCATGGGCGATGCGGGCGATTATCTGTCACCGTCTAAAGAACCGACGCTGCAAATTATTAAAATGGCGCGGGACGTTTCCGCCAAACTGAATGAACCCGTGCTGCCGCTGATGGTGTCTTATACCTGTAACTTATCCCTGGGCGATGTCACGAATATTATTGCCGATCCGGTACGCCATAAATTCAGCTTCGCCAACTTTATTCAGTCGCTGCAAATGTCGCAGTCCCAGAAGGATGCCGAACATCCGGTGCCAGCCGGGTATATTGTCAATCCGGATTATCTCGGCGAATGCCAGAAATACGGTTTCCTGCCGACGTATGAAATTCCGGTGCGTCAGCCTCTGAGCGAAGCACTGGCCCATCACAACGTGAATGTGCAGGTTCCTGCGGGCATTACCAATACCCTGAAAGGTTATATTCGTGCGGTGAACTGGCTGACGCGCGTGGTTGCGCCAGACGTTGTACTCGGCTGGCAGGTCAATCTGTGGGGCGTGGCGGGTTCGCAGTGGGTTTACAAAGATTTCGTCTATGACGATGTGTTTGATGCCGCTGACCTGCAACATAAAAAAATGACAGTTGATCCGTTCACTGCGGGCAGACTGACGGCGCAATATGCGTTGCTGGTCGGCGTGTTTGATGACATCGAGTATATCCGTGCAGACGGTTCGCCTGATGTGGCGAAGGGCGCTGATTTTATGGCGGCAGACCGTTACGAAGCCGATGACTTCACTATCCGTTCGTATGCCAATGGTTATTGTTATTCTCCATACGAATGGGAACGCACTTTTGATTTCTGCGCTTCATTAAGCCGTCACCTGCGTCAACCGGTTCTGCCATGGCAGGTTCCGGCCAGCCATCTGCCGACGTCTGCTGATGATGTTAATGCCGATTTCAACACCCAGAACTGGGGCAGCGGCGGCAGCTACCTGATGGGGCATTCTGAAATCGGGACCTCGGTGGATGCGATCCATGAACGCCTGCTGGCGCTGAAATTCGATGCGGCTTATGCATCAATGATGGGTAACGACACCCGTGAACTGTTCTCACGTCATTCATGGGATCTGTCCACGCCGAAGTATCTGGATTTCCCGTCACGCGGTATTTTCCATGTCCACTTAGGTGGCGGTGCGACGACCGGTGTGATCAGCGGTGTGGGCGATGCCAGCAGCTGGATGCGCAACAAACTGAAAGCCTATCGTGATAATCCGGTGAAATTTGAGGAAAGCAGTGCGCTGAAGTCAGGCAGCCAGTGGCGTTCCAAAACGCCGACGGTGAAGTAACCACGCAGTACTTTTAACGCGGGCGGGTCCGGTACAGCGGGCCCGCCACTTCCGGTACCGGTGACAGTTTTTAGCTGTTGAACCGGTTTTTTTTTACCACAAGGCGAAGCCTGCGGGCCATCCGCTGTCACCGTTAATCTTTCGGGATATTGCACCGGGTGAAAATGTAACTAAGCCGTTAAGCTACATGAACAGAAATGTACACAGAATCCTCCCGGAAGCGTAAAATGACGCGGCTGCACGGGTTTTTTATCGGATTAAAGGTGTGCATTGGCAGCAGCAACTCTTCAGTGGTTCCCGTTTTCCGTTACGGAATGAAGGGTTGAGATTTGATGAGTTTACAGATATTCCCGCTGTTTTCTTTATCCCCGGATCCGCCTCCTTCCTGACATTAAAAGCCCTGCTAAAATTCAATAAGTAATCTCTCTGATCCTTTGGGATTTTGCCGTGTTGAACATTTTCCAAACCCGTTGGCGAGGCTACCTAGTGCGTAAAGCAATTATTGTTGATGACCATCCTTTCATTCTGGCAACGGTCAGGATGCTGGTCATCAATGCTGGATTTCAGGTTGTCGCTGAGTGTGACAACGGTATTGAGGCCTTACAGCAATGCGAGTCACTGCAACCTGATTTGCTGGTGCTGGATTTAGGCATTCCCGGACTGGGCGGACTGGAGGTGATCCGCCACTTACGCGAGCGTAAAAACGCCTGCAAAATCGTCGTGCTGACCTCCCAAAACAGCGAGCAGTTCACCTTGCCCTGCATCCAGGCGGGAGCGTCCGGTTATGTGTCGAAGAACGATAACCTTTCGATGCTAACGGGCGTCATCAATGCCGTGATGTCGGGTTATTCATTATTTCCGCAAGTCTCTGCCGCCACCGGCGAAACGACGGCAGCGGGGACGGAGAAACTGGCCCGTCTGTCGCACCGTGAAATGCTGGTGATGAAATACCTCATCAATGGCCTGAGTAACAAAGAAATCGCTGAAACATTGTCACTGAGCGAGAAGACCATCAGCACCTATAAAACCCGGTTATACACCAAGTTAAATGTCAGCAATTTACTCGAACTGGCTGACGTCGCCAGCCATTATGAGAATACGTAAATGCGCCTTTTGGGCTGGTTAATCTTAAGCGTATTGCTCTGCACACAGGCAATGGCTGCCGCAGTTTATACCGCCACGCTCCACGGGCAATATAAAGGCCCTGCCCCGGTTGTTTCACTCAGCAGCGCACAGCAGAAGTGGTTGCAGCAGAAAGGGCAGCTCACGATGGGGATTACCGAACCGGGCTACCCGCCTTTCGATATCATCAATTTTGAAAATGATTATATTGGTATCACCGCCGACTATGCTTCACTGATCTCCACCGCGCTGCACATCCCGGTGACGGTGAAAGTTTTTGGCTCACGTCAGGAGGCGATGGCGGCGCTGGCGCGCAATGAACTCGACTTTCTCGGTACATCGAATGGCTTCGATCAGATAGACAAAAACCTCGTGTTATCTGAGGCTTATGCTGAAGACAATCCGGTCTTCGCCAGACGTTCTGACATTCCTGTGCGGCACAGTGAAAATCTGAACGGCGTCTCAGTGGCGATGGTGTACAACTATTTGCCTTCTCAGTGGATACTTGAAGCCTATCCCGACATTAAGCTGAAAATGTATCCCTCCAACTTCAGTGCGATGGGGTCAGTCTCCTTCGGGCAAAACGATCTCTTTCTTGGCGATAACATCAGTGCTGAATTTCTTTCGGGGCGACGAGTGTTCAATAACATCACCATTGAACGCAGGGCCACCCTGCCAAAGACCCAGTTCGCTTTTGCGCTAAACCACGAGAATAAAACTCTTTTATCGCTATTGAATGCGGTCATTCAGGCCGTCACTCCCGAACAGCGGCAGAAGATCCTCAATCACTGGGGGGTTAAGCCGCAGATGATTGATAAAGACAATACGGTTCTTTTCGATGAAAAAGAGCTGGCGTGGCGCGATAACCATCGGGTTTTACGGGTTGCCCTTGAAGATACCAATGAGCCTTACTCATTTTTTGCCGCAGGTGGCGAACCTTACGGGATCAATGCGGATGTACTGAAAGAAGTGGCGAAAATCAGCGGGTTCCGGCTGGTCTGGCATAAGGTCGGGAACGGTGCTCAGGCAAGAGAATTGCTGGAGCACGGTGATGTCGATCTTGCGGTGTCGGTCACCGATAACCTGCAACCGCCGCCGCCGGGCATCCGTTATTCCCCCACTTTTTATCGTGACAGCTACGTGGTTTCCAGCCGCTTAGACAGCAATATCAATATTGACGACATCGGGGATAAACCCTTACGGGTCGCGGTAGTGGACAAAGATCCCATCCTGAAAGTGATTAAAAATGAGTATCCGCAAATGGTGCCGGTGATCAGTGAAGACGCCATAGCCGCTTTTCGTATGCTCAGGGCGAAAAAGGTCGACATCGTGGTAGTTTCACTGGCGGAGTCGGTGTTCATGATTGATAACTTCTACAAAAACCGGTTCAAAATCGACTCCGTGTTTACCAATCAGTCACTGCGCCTGAGCATTGCCATGGCTGATAACAGGCCAGAATTGCTGGCAATTATCACTAAGGCACTGTCCTCTATCCCGCCGGCAAGAATGAGCGAACTGGGCAATCACTGGCGCGGTCAGACGGTCATCGAGCGAAACTTCTGGAATAAAGAACGCCAGCAACTTCTGTACGGACTCCTGTTGCTGGTTGTTTTCCTCATCATCCTGCTGGGTTGGGTTTACTGGCTGCGTAACCTGATAAAGCAGCGGGATAAGGCCGAATCAAAGCTTAACGATCAGCTGACTTTCATGCGGGACCTGATTGATGGAACGCCGCTGCCTATCTATGTGCGTGACTGCAACGGTAAATTGCTCTTGTGCAATACCAGCTACTATCAGCAACTGAATATTCCAGAGAATACCGTGCTGGGTAAAACGGTCTTTGATATGCAGAATGTGCAGGATATGAACGGAGGATGGGCCGAGGAACTCGAAGAAACCTATCTGCAGGTGATAGAAACGGGAGAAAGCATTATCAGTGACCGGATCCTGCGGCTAGCCCAAAATGATTACCGCATTATTCACCACTGGATCATGCCTTACCGGACCGGAAAGGGTGAGATTATCGGCGTCATCGGCGGCTGGTATGACATCAGCGAACGTCACAAAAGTATGGAGCGTTTGCAGACCGATAAAGATCAGGCCGTGCAGGCCAGCGAAGCAAAATCAACCTTCCTGACCACCATGAGCCACGAAATCCGCACGCCGATGAACGTCATTATCGGGATGCTGGAACTGGCGGTGAAAAAAGCCGATGCAGGCATTGTTGATAAATACTCCCTGAATATTGCGTCGGGTGAAGCGCAGGGTTTACTGGCGCTGATTGGGGATATTCTCGATATTGAACGTGCCGAAAGCGGCTACCTTTCGCTGAACCTGCAACCGGAAAATATCGGTCAGCTCATCTCCTCCCTGTGCCGGTTATTCGAAGCGCTGGCGCGACGTAAGGGACTGGAATTCAGTTTAGACATCGCCGGAACGCTGGATTATGGCGTACTGATAGATCCTCTGAGATTTAAACAGATCATCTCCAACCTGCTCAGCAATGCGCTGAAATTCACCGAACAGGGCAAAATCACTGTCAGTGCGGCTGCCCATGTGGAAAGCGCAGAGCGCCTGCGACTGACAATAACGATTACCGATACCGGTATCGGAATTTCAAACGAAGACTGTCAGAAACTTTTCTCCCGCTTCTCACGTGCGTCCAATAATAAACTGTCTTCTCAGCAAAGCTCGGGGCTGGGTCTGCTCATCTGCAAAACGTTAAGCGAAATGATGGGCGGGACGCTGACGCTTAAAAGCCAGCCCGGGCAGGGCACTTCTGCGGTTGTGATATTGCCATTGCAGCGCAGTGCGCTGCCACAATCAGAAAGCCTGCCAGCGACGGTCACAGAGATTCAGGCATCGCGGAGGGTGCTGATTGTCGATGATTACGCGGCTAACCGGGAAGTGCTGACGTTCCAGCTGAACTCACTGGGTCATCATGTGACGGCAGCCGCTGACGGCAGTGAAGGGCTGGCGTCGTGGCGGCGTGGAGATGTCGACTTCGTGATCACTGACTGCAGTATGCCGGTGATGGATGGCTATGAACTGACCCGCCGGATACGTCAGGAAGAAAGGACACAGAATAGATTGCCGGTAAAAATAATCGGCTTAACGGCAAACGCCGTCAATGAAGAACGGCAGAAATGCCTCGATGCCGGTATGGATAAGTGTCTGTTTAAGCCCGTAACCCTGGCAATGCTGGCCGCTCTTTTTGAGACTACACCCGAACCCGAACCCGAACCCGAAGACGCACCGTCTGGTGATGAAAATGAGGTGGATTTAAGCGGGCTGGTCGCGCTGACCAATAACGATCCCGGTAAACTTCATCCTCTTTTACAGACGTTTATTTCGGGTATTCAGCAGGACACACAACAACTTCAGACCGCGTCGGCCTCCGGCGATAGTCAGACGCTGGCGGCCATTGCTCACCGCATCCGCGGTGGCGCTGAGATGATCAACGCGCAGGCCGTCATTGATGCCTGCGATACATTGGAAATTGTGAGTGAGAATGAGGAAAACTGCGACGATGCCGTCAGTGAGTTGCTCGCCGCCCTTGAAACCTTGTCTGCCAGACTGAAAAGGCACATGAGTTAAAACGGCGGCTGCGGATTTATGCCGTCAGCAACCGGCGCAGTGAACTTCTGTGTTTTTCATCCAGCCCGTCAGCCATTTCCCACTGCGTGTTTTCTGCTGCGCGGGTCAGCAGGGCGACCAGCCAGTCGAAAATGTATCGGGCATTACCCTGTATCACGTCATCGCCGAGGCTATCCGGACGCATTCCGGCACTGGCCTGCGCAGCAGGCGCAAAAATCGGTGCGCCCTTATTAATGCGGCTCTGCGGGCGCAGCCCTGCATCCGCCAGGTCGTAACCCAGCCAGCTGACAAAATCATTGACGACATTCCCCGCCTGAGTGACAGCCAGTGCGGCATCGCCATGTTGCTGTGCCAGCGTCGTTTCCAGCGTATCAGCCAGTCCGAGGCGATAAGCCGTGGTGATCAGCGTGTCGCACAGCGTCTGAAGCTGAGTGGCGTCCAGCCCGGCGGCACCGGCAGTGGCCTGATTATGGCCAAGCTGAGTCACATGATTCACCCACAGGGCGAAAACGTCTGCCGCAAAGCTGTCCTGCTGATGTGCTGTATCGGGAGCGGTGTCAGCGTCGTCAAACAAATCGACACTCATCATCAGCGCAGAAGGCTGCCCGGTATTTTTCTGCTGCTGTTGCTGCCAGCACTGATAAAGCGCGTCGCGTGGCAACATCAGCCGGTCAATCAGATCACCTTGTTTTGCCGCCTGAGATTGCAGGGCGCGGATCATCATTTCAGTACGCTGACCCGGTTGTTCATTTTCCGGCGAGATAAAGCGGCGGAACTGCGCGGCAATCCGCTGATGCAGACTCTCCTGCAAGGCGCGAAGCCGGTCCTCTCTCGATACGCCGTTGACTGCCGCCGACAGCCATTCGATCAGACATGCGATATCGCGCTGATCGAGGGCCTGTAATGTACCCCAGCGTTTTCCCGATTGCGTGATGTAACGCTGCACGGCGGCGTCGGTGTGATTGCCACGGGTAAAGCGCAGGTCGAAAGGCGTGATCGCCCAGACCAGACGCGGAAGCGCGCTCTGTGTCTGAGGCTGAGTTTCCTCCACCCAACTTTCCAGCATACGTGCCACCGGGCTCAGACTCTGGCTTTCGGCGACGGCGTTGCAGATAAGCACCGTATCGGGTTGCAGGCATTCCTGATAGCGTGGGAGCTGCCCGGCGGGGATGTCCAGAATATCGACGCCGGTCAGTGAAGAAGGCTGGCTCAGCGTGAAAGTGATTTCGACACACAGGCTGACCAGATCCTGCTGCGGAATGCTCATACGTGTCAGCGTATTTCCATCACGCAGCGGACAGATAATCACGTCGTTATTCAGCTCTGCGGTATTTTCCAATGCGGGAACCAGGAAACCGGGGTTTGGCAGCAGCATATTGTCGACGACCAGACTGAGCGGGGCCAGAACCTGAGTCACTCCGCCTAAATTCTGCAACCTGCGTGCCTGCTGCTGCCACTGCGAACTCAGTGCCGGGTGTTCTCCCCACAGGGTGGAAAGCAATATTGCCCGGTCGGCCAGATCCAGCCAGGGAGCCAGTTCAGCCATCTGCCAGACCAGCGCATCATCCAGATGATACGTGCTTCGAACCGACTGATGATAACAGCGGACGACGGATGAAAATTGTCCGCAGGTCATGCCCGGAATTTCACGCGGCTGGCGGCGCAGTTTCAGTTCAGCCAGTCTGGCAGTGATGGCGCTGCGGGACAGAATGCGCGGCTGGCGGGAAGCCTGATACTGGCGAATCAGCCGCTGTGCCAGTTCACTTTCGCAAAACAGCGTCAGCAGCAGCGGAAAGTTTTCCACTCCGGGTGTCACGACATCGGTGAAACGAATGGCCATCGAAGGCGGGAGATTATCGGGATTAATATGGCGCAGATAATCGAGCGTGTTTTCACCCAGCTGCACATAAACCTCGTCACTCCCTGCGGCGGCAATCATTTTTAGCATGTGGTGTTTACCGGCAACGGAGCTGCCGTAAAACCCCAGCGTCAGCGGTGCATCGTTCAGAGAAACGATCTGTTGCTGGCGCTGCTGTAATTGCATTAACCGCGCCAGCAGGCCGTCCGCTTCCCGATCCAGACGCGGGGAATGCGCGCGGGCATCGTTTACCCATTCAGTGAGTTGATTAAGCATGGCGTCTGACTGGCTCATTTTAGGTATACGTTCCCGCTGTCGATCCAATAGTGATTTTCGCCGTTATAACTGCTGGCGAGCGTGTTCAGTTTCAGGCTTACCGCCCCTTCCGGCAGCGGACTGCCGTCCTGCATTGTGGCGTGCGCCAGAGAGAAGCCGCCGTTTTGCTGATCGTATTGCAGCTGCACCTGCAAAATGCCGTCTCCCGCAATACGTTTCGCCAGCGCCGGCGTGTTGATTTTCAGCTGATACAGCGGCGTCGCCGGCCAGCGTGCATCAGCCAGCTGGCGGAACCCCAGACAAATATCGCCACGCACCGGGAAACTCAGGTTTTCATCCAGCCGGGCTGTCGGGCAGTCAAGATCCACCTGCGCATACCAGACGTTTTCTGCATTCAGGGTCTGATTACCCTCTAACACGCCCAGATAGCGGATGGTGGAATAAGCCTGTATATCGGCGGTTTTAAAGTTGAAACCCGGCAGGCGTAAATCCATCGCCAGACTGCAAAGCATCGCACCCAGCGCCGCGGTGGATTTTGGATTCACCACCCGACCCTGCTGGCCGAAAGGGAAGCGTTCATGGATCTGATAACTGTCCAGCCAGACAATACGGTTGACCGGCACCGGCTGCTGATAACGCAGTAACGCCTGAACACCCGGAAAACAGGAAGGGCGACCGGTAACCAGCAGCACATCACAGCAGTAATGGTTGATCACTTCGCACAACGCCTGAAGCGGCGCCGTCAGGCTGAAGCGTCCGGTGAGCAGGGCTTCTTTGAGCGATGCCAGTTCCACCAGCAGCGGAACGTCCAGCACATCGAAAGGCTGCGCGTCCGCGGGCAGCAGCGGCTGGATGGTCTGATGGATATAATTGATCACATTCTGCGTCGGCTGCCGGGGGATCAGCTCACCGAAACGGCCTTCAAACAGCGCGCCGTTATCATGCGGATCGCTGTTTTCCCAGCTGGCGAGAATGGCGTGACCGAGAGGAATAAACAGCTGCAATGTCACCTGCTGGCGCAGCGTGGCGCGACTTCCGTCGAGGGCGGCATCGCCGAACAGCTTATTCATGACGCGCGCGGCATCAGTCACTCCGGCTTTTTGCAGGGTATTTTCCAGTGCCGGAAGAATGCAGTGGCGGATCACGTCCAGCAGAATGTCGTCCCCGGCAATTTTGAACCCTTCACGGAACAGCAGATTTGGCGTGATTTTGACATTGCTTCCCGCGCCGTCATCCAGCTGATACTGAGTGATCGCCATATCGGTGGTGCCGCCGCCGATATCCACAGACGCCACGCGCAGGGTGCGTCCCTGCGGTTCATCACTGGCAAGCTGCCGGTCAGGGCGCGCAAGGCTTTGGAAAAACACCTCCGCATGACCGGCATAATTATTGATGACTTCGTTATACAACCAGACCAGCTGGCCACAGGTGGCTTCGTCCCATTCCATTTGTACTTTTGGTAAAGGAACCACGGTGGCGCGGCTGCCGGAACCGGGCAGCATATCGTCATCTTTGGGCTGCCAGCCGAGGGATTTCCAGACCAGTTTTACCGCTTCCTGCACCCGCTGGCGGAAAATCTCCCGCTCCTGTTTGGGCATGGCAGAAGGCAGCGTCAGGACGATATCGCGCAACTGGCGCGGTGCGTGAGTCAGCCCCATGCTCTGACGGTGGCCGACGCTGTTGATTTGCGCCAGTGCCTGAGCCAGCAGCTCACACAGCATGATCGTCATCAGCGAACTGCGGCTGTAGTTGGGCGAAAACACCGGCAGACGTTCATCCGGTGGCAGGCTGTACAAGGGCTGCCCGTCATCATTCATCAGATTCATCAGCGGTAACGCGATGGCACGAGGCTCACGCGGTGTTTTACCCGTCAGCTGACTGAAGCGCCACGCCTGGTCCGAGGGGGCATCATCCCACAGATAGCGGCGCGGGCTGGAAATCCCGCTGGCACCTTCGGTTCCCAGACGGCGCGTTGCCAGCAGGCGCGCTTCATCGCCCACGCGGGCAAAAGACGGCCAGACGAACGCCTCATCGCGGCCACTTTCCATTGAAAAATGGTGTTTGCCAAATTTGGCTTCGTTGAATTCCAGACGGCTGGTAAACAGCGGTTCGCTGATGAGTTGCGGCTCCGTCAGTGAGCGGATTTGCAGCTCGGCGCTTTGCTGTAATCCGGCATTTTTCGGGCCATGATCTTCAAGGATCACGCCGCAGGTATGCGTGTTGCCCACATCAAGGATCAAGTCCACCGGAACCGGCGCATTGCTCAGGGTTTCCGTGACGATCTGAACTTCCGGGATCTCGAGCTGGGTACCGAGCATTTCGAGAATATTGAGGAAGTGTGCCTGATACTCGAAGGCTTTCATGGCGCTACTGATATCGCCCGCGCTGCGCTTTTCCTGATGCGTGGCATAGTGAACAAACACTTCACGCAACCAGCCATCGACCCAGGTTTCATCCAGAAACTCACTGATTTCATGATTGTGCCACGCCAGTGCAAAGCGGCTGCCGTCGCGTACATCACGGGTGGTGAGAGCCAGCTGTGCGGTGGCGCTGTCATCGGCGTGAACTTTGGTGTCGAACGCAATACACAAACGCAGGGTGTTACCGGCTTCATCCGGCGCAGGCAGGCGTTTAATCTGCACGCGCGCCCAGTTCGCAGGGCTGTTGGTGAATACGCGCGGCGGACTAAAACGCATAAAAGGCAGCGGCAGCCAGACGTTGTCCATCACCTGCAAAGAATGTTCCAGAGAAACCGTCATCTCCGGGCGGACAAGTTCCGGCTCGCCGCCGTTTTCAGCGGGCAGGGTGAAGCGCTCAGACAGCGTATCGTAGCTGAGACGCAGCAGCGGGCCATTGACGCTGTGACGCACAAAGCGACCCGCGTGCGGGCTTGCGCCCACCGGATTCAGGCCGAAATCCAGAAACTGCACGCTGCTGTTCTGGATGAGCGTAACGGCCGGTTTGAAGTCGATAAGAGTTGCCAGCATGAATTATTTACCCACTCTCAAAAGCGTCATCGGAACGACGGTGTTGTCTTCATAACGGCCGGTACATTGGGCCGCGCCGCTGAGCGGTTGTCTGCAGGTGATTTCCGGCACCTGATAACGGGTGTCATCGCTGCATTTCGCTTTGGTACGGCTCTTAATCAGCAAATTGCCTGACTGCATCAGTCCGAGATAAACGTCGGCTTTACAGACGATATTGTTGTTGCGGGTAATGCTGATGGTGCCTTCACTATTTTTGATCTGATAACGCAGACCCGGCGGGGTGCTGGTCAGCGGATTATTGACGTTGATGCTCGCCTTCCAGCGACCATTCATAAAGGCTGTGGATCCCGCTTTAACCTCATCAGCGGGCAGCACCAGTGCATTTTTATCGATGACCGGTTCCTCTACTTTTTCCACGACAGGCTCTTTCACTGACTCTTCTTTCACCGCTGGCGCAGGCGGCGCAACCACGACTGCAGGCTGAACCGGAAGGTGAGCGGACAGCAGGATTTTTGGCGTTTCGGCCACCGGTTCTGGCGCCGTTTCGGCGATAGTTGCAGGCACGCTGTTTACCGTGGATCCGGCGCGGTAAGGCGTCACCACCAGCGACGGCATCATGGCGGCGATGTACGGCCAGGCGACTGGCAGGCCGATAAACAGGATGCCCACAAAGGCAATCTTCAGCATCAGTCTGCGCCAGAGCGGTCTGGTTTTTTGGGGCAGTGCGGCGGGCTCAGCCTGCACGGTGGCAGCAGGTTCTGACGGCGGTGCAGAAGGCGATGAGAGCGTAACGACAACCGGCTGCGGATCAGCAAATTTTTCTTCTTCAGGCTCAGGCGCGGGCAGCGGATCGGAAGCCTCAATAACCAGCGGCTTATTGATTACAGGCGTACTGATTTCAGGCTTTTCAGCGTCCTGTTTTTCAGCCACCGGCGCAACAACCGGATCGTGTTCCGTGGCGATTTCTGCCATCACAGGTGGCGCGATCTCGCGCAGGCACTCGAGGGGATCATCCTGTTGCGGGTGGTTGAGACGGGTAAATCCCCAGAAAGTGATCACCGGTTTATCATTGACCAGATAGACATGCTGACTGGCGGGAAACTGCACCACCCTGGCCAGCAGTGAGCCAAATAACCGGACGGCGGTTTTTTCAGCCAGCAGGCAGCTTTTGCTCAGCGCACTGGCGCTGGTCAGGCAATTTTCCAGATACCGCAGGGCCTGTTCGCGTTGCTTATCGCTGGCGTAAGCCCACTGAGTGACGGTGCCTTCATACGGCGCATACCAGTCCACTTTATCTTCGGCTTCATTGTGCTGGGGGATCGCCAGGCAATCGAGGAGGATCTGTTGTTTACGCAGACGTAATGTTTCGCGAATTTGTATCGCGCTTTCAAATATTGTCTGGCCGTTTTCACCGAGCGCATTGTAATCGTCCAGATATCCACTGCGCAGTATTAGATTTGCCACTTCACACCCTGTTTAAAATTCCGCATATTTTTACGCTGGCTATTTTAACGGCTTTCGGGATGAAATAATGATAAACAGATTGGCCGAAGAACGAACAGAAGTGACGCTTATTAAGGAGATGGAAAATACAAAAAAAAGCTTCCCGCGACAGGAAGCTAAAATAGACAACAGAGTGGTTTTTTAGATTTTTTATTTAGGGGACATAAGTTGTTAATTTGTTAATGCTATTAATAATCCCGTTACACGCTGATATTATAAACCTTTCCTGATACAGGCGTCGCAGACTGACCTTCCTGACCATAAAGTGAGGTGGGTGTGCCAGCATCATTCACCAGTTTTTTAATGCTTTCAGTTTTCTGAATATGCATTTCAAGCAAGTCATAAATCTTTTTATTGAGCTCGTTAGAGGTAGTGACTTTCCTGGTGATATTTTTCCACAGCAATGCAAATCTTGCGTTCTGATGATAAGGCGCAGAAAGATGTAACGGCTTTTCAATTTGCTTACGCAGGTCATCATAATGACTGATCGTCGCCAGCAACTGACTTTTGCTGTCAGATACAATTTGCAGGGAAACAGGATTAATCTGCGTCCGCCTTAATTGGTTTGCTTCTTCGACAAGAATAGCCTCCAGTTCACCCAGAGAATCTTGAATTTTTAGCAGAACCGAACGTAAGTTTTCCATTTTCATTAATGTCTTATCAGAACTTATGAGAGTTGAAAGATGTCTTCGACCAGCGCATTGGCAATCTGGTCAGTATCAAGTTGTAATTCACCGGCATCCATGGCTGCGCGAATTTTTGCAAGACGGTCGTAGTCAACATCCTGTGAGCTGTCTGTCTGAATGGCCTGAGTCACTTTACTCAGCTTAATTTGCGTACCTGAGGTTTCGCTGGCTGCAACCGGTGCCGCGCTGATATCCGCGGCTTTCGGACGCATTTTTAAATCCTGCTGTTGCACATTCACAGCGGGTACTGAAAGAGGTTGAATTGTCCGGTCGATGCTCATGGTGTTCCTCTACATTCGTTGTTCTGGTGACCTCACGGTATATCTAAAATATCGGTGGCTGCCAAAATAACTAAAGCTATTCTTTTAAATTAATATGCACTTTTCCGTCCGGGGTCACCGTACCGGTCACAATTTGCCCTGAACGTGTGCTCAGTCTCACCGGCTGGCCTGCTGCGGCACTGTCCAGCGCCTTGGCTTTTATGCGGATCTGAAACCCTTCACCGGTGGCTAACACGTCCACTTCCTGGCCGGAAACCACAGACCAGCCTTTGCGGAGCTGATTTTCCACCACCGGCTGGCCTTTATTGATAGTGCGCGTGGCGGTCTGTCCGACAATGCTCTCCCGGTCGAAAATCAGCCCGGCGGGGAGTCTGTCCAGCGATCCGCTGCGCGGCTCAATATCATTCGCATCAATCACGCTGCCGGGTTTAATCCCGTGACGAGCCGTCCACCAGGTTCCCTGCGCCTGCACTGAAATCTGAATAAATTTACGTTTGTTTCCGCACTGCGCAATGATGCTTTTATTCCCGGTCAGACGCCGGTTGTTGCCTGCTACGGATAATTCCGGCGTAGCGCAAAGGGATGACAGTTGTTCAGCGGGCGTCAGAATCTTTATGGTGCGGGTAATGGCGCTGTCCGACGGTCTTTCATTATGGCTATTCACCAGCGCAGTAATGTGTGTTTTAAGCGTCTCAACAGACGGCGTAGCGGCAATGGCATCAAAAGCGGGTAAATAAAATATAAGGCTTAATAATGAAATTGCCGCGGTATAAAGAGGGCGGGGAAAAAACATGATGTGTACTGACCTTATATTATATAACGCAGGGCGGATCCCTTTTCCAACAACTTTTGACGGCTCAAAGTATAAGCCAGAAATTGCGTTTATTAACGTGTTAAATGCGCGAGTTTGTGAAGCCAATTTAATGGATTGCTTTGTGAAAATAAGCACGAAAAATCCATCCCGCTAAATGCGCTTGTTTTTGTCATATCATCACAGTATAAAATTGAATCATTCGCCAATAGAATGTATGAGTTAATTTTCATAAGGCAGAGGGTTGTTTCTTCATGCTTGATAAACTCGATAATGCGCTACGTTTCCAGCAGGAAGCGCTGGGCTTACTGACTCAACGTCAGAATATATTGGCTTCTAACATTGCTAATGCCGATACGCCGGGATATTTAGCCCGGGATATTGATTTCTCTGAACAGTTAAAAAGTGCGGTGGAAAGAAATACGCCGGCACAGGGTCCTCTGACCTTGTCATTAACGTCAGGATCGCATATTCCCGCTGTGGCACCAGCAATAGATAACGGACAGCTGCTTTATCGTATTCCCGATCAGCCAAGTGCTGATGGAAATACTGTTGATATGGATCGTGAGCGTATCAGTTTTGCTGATAACAACATGAAATATCAGACCAGCCTGACCGTTTTGGGTGGGCAAATTAAAGGCATGATGAGTGTCATTGGCCAGGGTTAATTATTGTCATGTCTACGATGAGTATTTTTGATATTTCAGGTTCCGCTATGGCGGCCCAGTCTAAACGTCTGAACGTCAGCGCCAGCAATATGGCCAACGCCGACAGCGTCGTCGGGCCGGATGGTCAGCCTTACCGCGCCCGTCAGGTGGTATTTCAGGTGAACAGTGCGCCGGGTCAGGAAATTGGCGGCGTTCGCGTCAGCGATGTGGTGGAAAGTAATGAGCCGGATCGTCTGGTGTATGAGCCGTCAAATCCGCTGGCGGATGCTAAGGGTTATGTCCGCATGCCCAATGTGAATGTGGTGAATGAAATGGTGAACACTATTTCTGCCTCCCGCAGTTATCAGGCCAACGTTGAAGTGATGAACACGGCCAAATCGATGATGTTGAAAACATTAACGCTGGGCCAATAAGGGACAACGCCATGGCTGTTTCACCGGTAATGAATAATGGTTCATCTTCCCCGACGTCGACAGGCACGGGCAGCAGCGCGGCTGACCTGTCGCAGAGTTTCATGGAACTTCTGGTTGCGCAGATGCAGAACCAGGATCCCACTAATCCGATGGATAACAACCAGCTGACCTCTCAGCTGGCGCAATTTAACACCGCCGCGGGCGTCGAGAAGCTTAACAGCACCCTGGGTGACGTGGGTCTGATCGTCAACAGCATGCAACAGATGAACGCCGCGCAATGGGTCGGACGCACCGTGTATATCGAAGGCGATTCGACCGTTTCCAACAAAGAAGGCGGGAATAAAGATTTCGGCTTCAGCCTCGATTCGGATGCCGACAAGGTGACCGTCACCCTGACGGATGAGCAGGGCAACGCCTATACCGCGGATGTGAAAGGGGCAAAAGCCGGTCCCAATAAGTATTCACTGGACGATCTGGATAACTTTAAGCCCTCCGATCCGACCGTTGATGAGACCAGCATCTTTAAGGTGACTTTCACCGCCTCCAACGAAAACGGCAGTGTGCCAAAAGTCACGTCACTGAAAAAAGGCACCGTTGAAAGTGTGTCCTTCACCAATGGCGGCGCTCAGCTCCAGCTGGGGCTGGACGGAACCGCGCCGATTGGCAAAGTGTATTTGATTGAGTGATCAGGTCTTCATATTTCATTTATTAGTGTTCAGGAAGAATAACAATGAGTTTTTCACAAGGTCTCAGCGGATTAACCGCAGCTTCTCAGGCCCTCGATGTGGTCGGTAATAACATTGCGAACTCCCAGACAGTGGGCTTCAAATCCGGCTCCATTGCGTTTGCTGATGTCTTTGCCGGTTCTCAAATCGGTATGGGTGTACAGGTTTCCTCAGTAAACCAGAACTTCAGCGATGGCGTACTCGGGATGGGTAACAGTGATCTGGATATGGGTATCCAAGGCAACGGTTTCTTCCGTCTGGCCAGTGAATCCGGCAGCATTTTCTACAGCCGTAACGGACAGTTCAAACAGGACGAAAACGGTTATATCGTCAACAACCAGGGCATGTTCCTGACCGGTTATCAGGCCACCGGAAACCCGCCAGCCATTCAGCCGGGTGCGGCTGTCGGCCCGATTCAGATCCCAAATGGTCAGATGCCCGCGCGCGCTTCTGACGCCGGTACCCTGAAAGGCAACCTGGATTCGGGCAGCAAGGTCATCGATCAGACCGCTAACCCGTTCGACCCTGCGGATAATAAAAGCTACAACTCCGTCACTCAGCTGGATGCCTACGACAGCCTCGGTAACAAGCACACCATTAACGTGTATTACGTCAAAACCGGTGACAACGAATGGAAAGCCTATTCCAGTGATACCACCTCGCCAAATCTGAATGATCAGGGTGAGCCGGTCTATCAGGAACTCGGTTTATCTTTCGATACCGCAGGTCAGCTGACCACCAACCCGGCGAAATTAAGCATTCAGGGTGCCGGTTATAACGGCGGCGCACCGCTGAATTTCGATCTGGATATGGACGGAATGACCCAGCAGGCGTCGGATACGGACATGGGCAGCCCGACCACCACCGGTTACGCGCCGGGTATGATGAACGGCTATATGGTCGGTGATAACGGTCAGGTGATTGCAAGCTACAGCAACGGTCAGTCACAGCTTATCGGTCAGGTGGTGCTGTCAAACTTCACCAACCCGGGCGGTCTGACGTCCAAAGGTGACAACACCTGGGCAGAAACGCCGGAATCTGGTCAGCCTTCTACCGGCGTGGCCGGCACCGGGAATCTGGGGAACCTGCTGGGCAACAAGCTTGAGTCTTCCAACGTGGATCTGAGCAAAGAGATGGTCAACATGATCGTCTATCAGCGCAACTATCAGTCCAACTCGCAGACCATCAAAACCCAGTCTGAACTCCTTCAGATCCTGGCTAATCTGGGCTAAAGGCTGCTGCTATGGATCGCGCAATATATACCGCCATGGGCGCGGCAAATGCCGCCCTCAACCGTCAGGCCGTCACGTCAAATAACCTGGCGAATGCCACCACGACCGGATTTCGGGCACAGCTCGCGGCTTTCCGCGCTGTGCCGGTAAATGGTCCGTCCGTCGCCACCCGTACGCTGGTGACGGAATCCACGCCTTACCACGACGATTCGATGGGCGCCATCAACCAGACCGGACGCAATCTCGACGTTGTCCTGCCACAAAATGGCTGGCTGGCGGTCGCATTGCCGGACGGCACTGAGGCTTACACCCGCGCGGGCAATATTGCCGTCGACAGCGAAGGTCTGCTGAGCATCAGAGGAATGCCGGTTCTCGGCGACGGTGGCCAGATTAACGTGCCACCGCAGTCTGAGCTGACCATTGCGCCGGACGGGACGATCACCGCACTCGGTGCCGGTGATGAACCGACCGCGCTGGCGCAGGTGGGCAGGCTGAAGATGGTGAATTCACCCCTTCAGGATCTGACGCACGGCGATGACGGGTTGTTCCATATCTCTCCACAATCGCCAAACGCCGGGCTGGCTCAGCTCCCTGCGGATCCTGATTTACAGCTGATCCCGGGCGCGCTGGAAAGCAGCAACGTCAATCCCGCCAAATCGATGGTGGACATGATTGCGACCGCGCGCGGCTTTGATATGAACATGAAAGTCATCAGTGCAGTGGATGACAATGAAAAGAAAGCTAACCAGCTACTGAGCATGGGCTAAGAGGAAATTCAGCATGATCCGTTCTTTATGGATTGCCAAAACAGGTCTTGAAGCACAACAGACCAACATGGATGTCATCTCCAATAACCTGGCAAACGTGAGCACCAACGGTTTCAAACGCCAGCGTGCGGTGTTTGAAGATTTGCTTTATCAGACCCTGCGCCAGCCCGGTGCTCAGTCTTCCGAGCAGACCACCATTCCTTCCGGTTTGCAGTTAGGTACCGGTGTTCGTCCCGTGGCGACCGAGCGTATTCACAGCCAGGGTAGCCTGACGCAAACCAATAACAGTAAGGATGTGGCGATCGAAGGTCACGGGTTCTTCCAGGTGCTGTTGCCCGATGGCACCACCGGTTACAGCCGCGACGGGTCATTCCAGTTTGATCAGAACGGTCAGCTGGTCACCGCCAGCGGGTATCAGGTTCAGCCTGCGATCACCATTCCGCAAGATGCTGACACCCTGACCGTCGGCAAGGACGGCATCGTGAGCGTCACCGTACCGGGACAGACTGCGCCGCAACAGGTCGGGCAGCTGACGTTAAGCACGTTCATCAATGATTCCGGTCTGGAAAGTATCGGTGAAAACCTTTACCGCGAAACCCAGGCTTCCGGCGCGCCGAATGAAACAACGCCCGGTCTGAACGGGGGCGGCACCCTGAAACAGGGCTATGTCGAAACCTCAAACGTTAACGTGGCGGAAGAGCTGGTCAACATGATCCAGACTCAGCGAGCCTACGAAATTAACAGTAAAGCCGTTTCAACGTCCGACCAGATGTTGCAACGCCTCACACAACTTTAATTCTGTTTGAACCTGAATCCTGTTTAAACCTGACTCCTGTTTAGACCTGAATCGTTTTTAAACCTTAATCGTATTTAGAAGCCTCAAAGCACCCATACGCCCGGCCTCTGTCCTGCAGACGGGGGCCGCTTTATGGCTGCTTAAGCCTGTAGTGGATGAAATGAAAAACCAGCTTTCTTCTCTGTATCCCGTCCTGTTGCCGAACCGCACACGTGCCGCCAGCCAGCTGATCGCGGCCGGTGCGCTGACGTTGCTTCTGACGGGATGCGCTTATCTTCCTCACAAACCTTTAGTCGATGGCGTCACGACAGCCAGTCCGGCGGCGGCAGCCACCACTACCGCTAACGGGTCTGTATTTCAAACCGGGCAGGCGATGAGCTACGGCTATCAGCCGATGTTTGAAGACCGCAGACCCCGCAACGTGGGCGACACGCTGACCATTGTGCTGCAGGAAAATGTCAGCGCCAGCAAAAGTTCTTCGGCCAATGCCAACCGTGGCGGATCCACCGACCTTTCTGTTGATGCGGTGCCCGGTATGCTGGCCGGTTTACTGGGCGGTGACCGCGCAGCGACCTCGATCAGTGGCAAAAATGATTTCTCCGGCAAAGGCGGCGCCGCGGCGAAAAACACCTTCAGCGGCACGATCACCGTCACCGTTCAGCAACTGCTGGAAAACGGCAACCTGAAAGTCGTAGGCGAGAAGCAAATCGCCATCAATCAGGGAACGGAGTTCATCCGTTTCTCCGGTGTGGTTAACCCGCGAACCATCAGCAGCAGTAACACGGTTATCTCCACTCAGGTGGCGGACGCCCGCATCGAATATGTCGGTAACGGCTACATCAACGAAGCGCAACAGATGGGCTGGTTGCAGCGTCTGTTCCTGAATTTATCCCCTTATTAATGGTTAACAGACGACAGTTATGAAAACTTCATTTCTCTCGCTGTGCCTGACACTGTTCTGTGGCCTGATTTTCATCATGCCGCAGAATGTACAGGCAGAGCGTATTCGCGATTTAACGTCGATTCAGGGTATTCGCAGCAATTCCCTGATGGGTTACGGTCTGGTGGTCGGCCTTGACGGCACCGGCGACCAGACCATGCAAACGCCTTTCACCACGCAAAGCCTGAGCAATATGTTGTCCCAGCTGGGGATCACCGTGCCCGCAGGTACCAACATGCAGCTGAAAAATGTGGCGGCTGTGATGGTGACCACTGATTTGCCTCCTTTCGCACGGCCGGGCGAGAAAATCGATGTCGTGGTGTCTTCGCTGGGTAACGCGAAAAGCCTGCGTGGCGGCACATTATTAATGACGCCACTCAAGGGTGTAGATAACCAAATTTATGCGCTGGCGCAGGGGAATTTACTGGTCTCCGGTGCGGGGGCGCAAAGCGGCGGCAGCCGTGTGCAGACCAATCAGCTTAACGGCGCGCGCATCAGCGGCGGCGCCACGGTAGAACGTGAAGTGCCGGCCAGTTTTGCTCAGGAAAATACGCTGCGCCTGCAACTTAATGATGATGATTTCACCGTCGCCCAGCAGATCAGTGATGAGATTAACCGCCGTTTCGGGGGTTCAACCGCCGTCGCGGAAGACTCGCGCACCGTGAAGTTGTTTGCCCCGTCCGGCAGTGCCGCCAAAGTGCGCTTCCTGGCCGATGTGCAGAACATCCCGATCCGTATCGGCATTATGGATGCCAAAGTGATCGTCAACTCCCGCACCGGTTCGGTGGTGATGAACCGCCATGTGACGCTGGACGCTTGTGCGGTGGCGCAGGGTGATCTGACCGTCGAAGTCTCGCGCAGCAATCAGGTCAGTCAGCCGGATACACCTTTCGGCGGCGGTCAGACGGTGGTGACACCGAATACGCAGATCTCCGTACGTGAGCAAAATGGTTCGCTGCAACGGGTGAATACCAGTGCTGATCTCAATAACGTGGTCCGTGCGCTGAACAGCCTGGGCGCGACGCCTAACGATCTGATGTCGATTTTGCAGTCGATGAAAAGTGCCGGTTGTCTGCGTGCCAAACTGGAGACCAACTGATGAGCAGCTCTCCGCTGACTTCCGGTGCGGCGTTTGATGTCCGCGGCCTTGATGCCCTGAAGCGCGAAGTTAAAAGTAATTCGCAGGAAGGGATCAAAGCGGCGGCTAAGCAGATGGAAGGCATGTTTATCCAGATGATGCTTAAAAGTATGCGCGACGCCTCTTTTAAGGATGGCCTGCTGAACAGCCAGCAGTCGGATATGTTCACCTCCATGTATGACCAGCAGATCTCTCAGGACATTGCCTCACAAAGCAAAATGGGGTTTGCCGACCTGATGGTCAGACAAATGGGGGGAGAAGTGACGCCGGTGACGAATACACCCGGTGTTGCTCCGGCACCTTATGTGCTCAACGGCGGCGGGTATGCGTCCCGCGTCCCGCTGAGCCGGTCTGAGCAGATGACATCTGAAAGCCTGAGCGCGGCGCAATATTCCCGGGGAACAGAGAAAAACAGCCACTTTATTTCCCGGATGCTTGAACCGGCAATAGCGGCAGCGAAGAAAAGTGGTATTCCTCATCAGCTGATAATTGCCCAGGCGGCGCTGGAGTCAGGCTGGGGAAATAAAGAAATTACCACAACAAATGGTAAACCAAGTCATAACTTATTCGGAATAAAAGCCACGCCGGACTGGAAAGGTGAATCGACAGAAATAACCACCACCGAGTTTGTCAACGGCACGGCGCAAAAGGTCAAAGCCGCGTTTCGCGTATATCCGTCTTATTCTGAAGCGCTGGCCGATTACACGTCTCTTCTGACGAATAATCCACGTTATCAAAATGTTGCGCGTTCCGGTTCACCGGAAAGGGCGGCGCACGCCCTGCAGTCAGGCGGATATGCCACCGATCCTGCGTATGCGAAAAAATTGATCAACATCATTAATCAGGTGAAAGGAAATATCAGTCAGGGCGTGAATGCCTATAAAACCGATCTTTCTTCAATTTTTTAGCTTTCGGCGTTTTAGTTTATTTTCGAAGTACCGATAGATTAAACAGGTGCGAATTTTCCTAGAGAATAATTCTGGACAAAGGCGCTAACAACTTTAGCCAAGAACACAATGTTGGTGATTTATGAATCTTTTTAATCTGGCTCAGAGCGGGCTCAGCTCAGCTCAGGCAGCGATGAATGTCGTGGGCAACAATATGAACAATGCCTTAACGCCAGGCTACAGCCGACAGAGTATTATTCTGGGCGAAGCGGGCGGCAGAACCACCGGTTCCGGCTACTTCGGTTACGGGGTTCAGGTGAATGGCGTTCAGCGCGCTTATAACGGATTTGTGAATAACCAGCTGCGCGGCGCGTACACAGAATCATCAAGCCAGGTCGGGCGTTATCAGCAGCTGACCCAGATTGATAATATGCTGGGTGATGACACCAGCAACATCTCCACATCGCTGAACAGCATCTTTAAATCGCTTGAGGAAATGAGCGCCGATCCGGTCAGTCAGGCTGCGCGTCAGGGAGCTTTATCCCAGTTCAAGGCGATTTCTTACCAGTTCAATACCAAGAGCAATACCCTCAACGGGCTGGAAAAAAGCACCAACACCCAAATTTCTCAGAGTGTTTCTGACATCAACGCCGATGCCAAACAGCTCGCAAAACTCAATGACGAAATCGCCAAGATCCACGGACGCACCGGCGATCTTCCGGCTGATCTGCTCGATCAGCGCGATGCATTGTTAGAACGCCTGAGCACGCAGGTGGGCATCAAGGTCAACGAAAACACCACCACGGGTCGTGTGGACGTGACGCTGTCCAACGGTATGCCGCTGGTGAACGGCAACCGCTCTTACGCGCTTGAAGCGTCGGTTTCCGCTGAAGATCCTTCCAAAACGGTTGTGGCTTACGTCGATGCCTCAGGCAACAAAATGCTGCTTGATGAAGACAAAATGAGCGGCGGCAAGCTGGGCGGATTATTTAAATTCCGCAATGAAGATCTGGTCGAAGCCCGTAACCAGCTGAACCAGCTGGCTTTGCAAATGGCTAACCGCTTCAACGAGGTCAATGCCGCAGGGTTCGATCTCGACGGCAATCCGGGCGGTAACATTTTCAATATTGCTGACCCGACCGCACTGGCAAACCGTGGAAATACCGGCGACAGCTCGCTGGACGTGTCCTTCTCCGATATCAGCAAAGTGAAGTCAGAGGATTACACCTTAACCTTCAAAGGCCCGAACGATACCGACTGGGAAGTGACCACGGCAGATGGCAGAACCATCAACCCGACTGTCGGCACTAACGGCGAACTGGAGTTTGAAGGGGTGTCCATCAAACCGCAGGGAACGCCTCAGCCGGGTGACAGTTTCGTGATGAACCCGACAGCGGGCGCGGCCGGAAAGCTCAGCGTGGCTATTACCAAAGGCGACCAGATCGCAGCATCGAGTAAAAGCGGCGAAGAGAGCAATAACGAAAACATCAAGGATATGCTGGCGATCAAGACCGAAACGCTGATTGGCAACGGCACGCTCACCGAAGCCTATTCCAGTCTGGTCAGCTCCGTCGGTTCTTCCATGACCGCGCTTAAGGCAGATAACGAAACAACGTCCAAAGCCACCGCCGCTATCGAATTGGAAAAGCAGTCGGTTTCCGGCGTGGATCTGATGGAAGAGTCGGTCAAGATCCAGATGTACACCCAGTATTATCAGGCCAATGCACAAGTGTTGCAGGCCGCGAACACACTTTTTGACACTCTGTTGAGTCTCCGCTAACCCGTGAATGTGTCACGGGCAGCGTGGCACGCTATTAAGGATGATTGTGATGCGCCTTAGCACTCAGTATATGTTTCAAAACAATATCAACAGCCTCTCCAGTTCGATGAATACCGCTAACGGTATCAGTATGCGTTTATCCGCAGGTCAGCGGTTGCTGAACCCTTCTGATGACCCGTCAGGTGCGGCGCAGGCCATCATGTACCAGAACTCTCTGGGGAATATGAAGCAGTTTGATTCGGCCCGTGGTTTTGCGAAAGACGCTCTGAACTTTGAAGATAATACCCTCAACTCGCTGGGTAATATTCTGACCAAGAACCTAAGTGAAAAAATCGTAGCGGCAGGCAAAGGTACGATGTCTGATGCTGACCGTCAGGCGGTGGCGACGGAACTGCAGGGGATCCGCGACAACATGCTGGATCTGGGCAATGCCAAAAACAGCAATGGCCGCTACGTTTTCGCCGGTTATAACACCGGAACCGCGCCGTTCGAAAAAGACGGCACCTACATTGGCGGCAATACGGCCATGACGCAGATTGTGGCTGACAGCACGGAAATGCAGGTCGGACACACCGGCAGTGACGTGTTTATGAGCGGAACGCCGGACGACCTGCTTGCCCAGCTCGACAGCGCCATTGCTGCACTCAATACCCCGATTACTGATGACGCGGGACGCGAAGCCCTGCAAAAGACGCTGGATGGCGTGAACGTGTCCATCAAAAAAGGCATCGATAATTTAGGGCGGATTCAGGCAGAAGTCGGGACCAATCTTCAGCAAATTGACGCCCTGAACGCCACGTCAATGGTTCAGCAAATCAACGTGGAAAGCAGCCTGCAAGAGACTGTCGGGTCTGATTATTCCACGTTTATCACGCTGGTGAGTCAGTCAAAAATGGCCGAATTTAGCCTGAATGCCTCAATGATGGTTTTCCAGACCATGCAGAAGATGAATATTTTTAACATGTAAATCCGTGCATGACTGAGAACGGCAGCATCCGCGCGATCACTGCGTTATTACGATGTCGTATGAGGGGCAGTATGTTTAAAGGATTAAAGATCTCGACAGGCATTACCGGCATTATCGCGACGCTGGCGTTGTTTATCGTGGTGATTGCCGGACTGAGTCTGATGAATGCGATGTCAGCGAAAAGCAACTTCGCCCGCATGGCCACCTCTGTGGACAACACCACTGAGATGCAACATGCCGTCTTTAATCTCAACGGCGGCCTGGCGCATGTGAACGCCCTGATGCTGGAAACCAGTCTGCATCGTCAGGTAAATCCTGAGGCAGTCACGACCGTTCAGGGGATTTTCGCGCAGGCGGAAACCAATATTAAAGCTTTTATGGCGACGCCGTTTAATTCGGAAGAGGAAAAACAGGCTGCCGGTGATCTGAGCAAACAATTTGAAAAAGTGCTCAGCCTGTCGCGGGACAAACTCCGTTACATCGCTGACCCGGCTCAGCTACCTGACGCGCTGGATCAGGAATGGAATGAGCGCATGTCGCTGCGGGATAAAATCGACACCTATGCCGCGATTTCAGCCCGGCAGAACCAGGGATACATCGATCAGGCGGATCGCGATTATCACAACATGATCATTATGGCTGTCATTGTCCTGCTGATATCGGTTGCCGTGACGGTGACCAACCGTATCTGGGTGCGCCACGCGCTGGTGCTGCGGATGGAACAAACTTCCCGTTCGATCAGGATGATTGCCAGCGGTGATCTGCGTCAGAAAATTGAAACCGGTAATCCGAATGAACTGGGGCTGATGCTGGCAGAACTGGAAAGTATGCGTCTTTCCCTGACGGAAACCGTGTCCGGCGTGCAGCAGGGCGTTAAGCAGATTTACCTGAATGCTCAGGAAATTGCGCAGGGTAATAACAATCTCTCTGCCCGCACTGAGGAACAGGCATCGGCGTTGCAGGAAACGGCGGCCAGCATGGAAGAGCTGAAAACCACCGTGCGTCATAATGCCGACAATGCACATACCGCGCGTCAGCTGGCCGAAGGTGCGAGCAGTAACGCGCACAAAGGTGGCAATGTGGTGTCTGACCTTGATGGGATCATGCAGGAGATCACCAAAAGCTCCCGGCAGATTGCTGACATCAACCATGTCATCGACAGCATTGCCAGCCAGACCAATATACTGGCGCTGAATGCCGCGGTTGAGGCGGCCAGAGCCGGAGAGCAGGGGCGTGGTTTTGCCGTTGTGGCCAGTGAAGTGCGCAATCTGGCAAAACGCAGTGCGGATGCGGCAAAAGAGATCAGCCAGCTGATCACCACCTGTGTCAATAATATGAGCACCGGTTCTCAGCAGGTGGAACAGGCCGGAAGGGTAATGAAGGAGATTGTTAATTCCGTCACCCAGGTCACCGATATTATGGGTGAAATAGCGTCAGCCTCTGATGAGCAAAGTGCCGGGATTAATCAGATTGCCCAGGCCGTCAATGAAATGGATCATGTCACGCAGCAGAACGCATCGATGGTAGAAGAAGCCGCGCTGGCATCCAGTAATCTCGAAGCACAAACGGAATCTCTGGAAAAAATCGTCGGGAAATTTTCTCTCAATGAGAAGGACGTTACCGCTGACGGAGAACAAAAAATAAAGACAGCCTCTTATACGGCCAGTACCACCGGTAACAAAGTGACACCCAAAATTATCCCGGCGTTACAGGAAGAAGAATGGGAGACGTTTTAAATCAATCTCAGCGATTATAATTTTAATTAATTTACAAATATCGGTAGTGATAATTCAGAGCGTGATGATTTCGGGCGGATGATCGAAATTTAACAGCCGGATTGCGCAATATAATTCGGTCTTATCAGGCTATATGATTTCAGATTATTCCTTAATAATTGTTATCCCTTTTATACGCCGGATATCGTAATTGTGAATGGTATTTACACCCATGATGGAGTGGTGCAAAAGGACGAGTTGTGGTTGAAATACCGTTATTTAGTTCGTCACGAAGCACTACGGTTACAGGCCAGATTACCCGCATGCGTAGAGCTGGATGACCTCATTCAGGCTGGGGCAATCGGGATGCTGACGGCCATTGACCAGTTCGACCCCAAGAAAGGGATCGGCATGAGTACCTATGTCACTCAACGTGTGCGCTGGGCGATGATAGATGAATTACGCGATCGCGACTGGGTTCCCCGGCGGGTCCGCACTAATGCCAGAGAAATTTCTGCCGCCATTAGGGAGATTGAGCAGCAGACCGGCGGTATCGCTTCAGAGGCGGAAGTGGCTGCCTTTATGGGGATTTCGCTGGAAGAATACCAGCAGATGTTAGTGGATACTAACAGCAGCCAGTTCTATTCTCTGGAAGAGTTACAGGAAGAATCCGTCAGTGATGTTGAGCAGCCGGGCGCACAGCATGAGATGCTCAATCCATTACATGAATTAATGAAAGGCAAGCTGGCGAAACAAGTGAGCCAGCTGATTAAAGAACTTCCGGAACGTGAGCAGGTGTTGTTGAATTTGTATTATCAGCAGGAACTGAACATGAAGGAAGTGGGCATTATTTTGGGTGTCACGGAAACAAGGGTTAGCCAGTTACACAGCCAGGCGATCAAACGAATTCGCGCCAGAATGGATGCGCTTAAATAAAGCGTGTAGGAATTTTCCTACCCGGTTTAAATATTATGTAGGACGTTTGTAAATTTTTATAGTATAGCGATTAAATAGGGGTTTATATCAAGGATAAAGTAATTCTTAGTGAGGTTTTCGCTCTGAAGCGTTGAGCTTTTAGGTCATTACCGTTATTATTCAAATAATGATTTCCAGCGCCATTTTTACTTTGAAATATGAGGTAAGATGGGGAGTCCCTATTTGTCAGCGACAACTCTTATGTTGCCGGTTGAATGCGGAGTCTGACCGGGGAAATGTCATTATTTGTCATCATGACAAAGCCGTCGTAATGACAAAAATAATCAATAGTTTACTACTTCTTTTGTGGTAGTTATTGCTGAACCTATAGCTTCAATTATTTATTTTCAACGAATTAATTAACGTCCTTTCACCGACAATCCGTAAAGGATCGAGTAACGAAAAAATGAATATAGACAACGTTGACGAACAGCTTCAAAGAATTCATGACATTAACCTTTCTTACCTGCTGCTGGCTCAGCAATTGATCAGAGAAGATAAGTTTGCTGCAGGATTTCGCCTCGGGCTGACTGAAGCAACGATAGATGCACTGAAAGAACTTTCTCTGCCGCAACTGATAAAACTGGCCTCTACCAACCAGTTAATTTGTCGCCTGCGCGTAGATAACGAAATTGTGATCGATAACCTGACGAAAGATTCACGTATCGAAGCCTTACAGCAAATTCATACAGGGATCATTTTATCCACCAATCTGCTTAACTCACTCTCGGAGAACAGCCCTACACCAGGTTAACGGATTAATGGATTAATGGAGAATGTGGTTATGAGCGAAAAAAGTATTTTACAAGAAATCAAAGAAGTCCAGATTGCCATGCAGCTGATTTCCTTTGGTGCCCGTATGCAGATGCTGGAGAGTGAAACCAGTTTAAGTCGCAGAAGATTATTACGTCTTTACAAAGAGTTAAGAGGATGTCCGCCCCCGAAAGGAATGTTACCGTTTTCCGAAGACTGGTTTATGGCGTGGGAGCAAAATATTCATTCATCTATGTTCTATAACATCCATCTTTATATACAGAAAACCGAACCTTGTCGCCCGATTGAAGCCACGGTGAAAGCCTATCGCTTATATCTGGAACAATGTCCGACGCCTCCGGGTGAAAAACCTGTACTGGGTTTAACACGCGCATGGACGTTATTACGGTTTATCGATTGTGGAATTATAGAGCATACAGAATGTTGTATTTGCGGTGGCGGTTTCGTTGTCACGAGTGAACACTCGAAGAATCCTTTTACCTGTAGCTTATGCAGTCCGCCTTCGCGCGCCATTAAAAAGTGCAAAGTGGCCGATTCCTCAACGGATCACGCGGCCAGTTCTGCGGCAAATTAAAATAAGCCGTTAAAAATGTTGTTGAAACCTGGTGTCGCCACGATGTGATACGGCCTCCCCGTATGTCAATTTTATGGCTACTGAACACATGGGTAAGATCTGGATATTGAATTATTTAAGGAGCACATGTGCTAGTCATTATTGGATACGTGGTTGTTATTCTCACTGTTTTTGGCGGGTTCGTGATAACCGGCGGACAGCTCGGCGCACTCTATCAGCCGGCTGAACTGTTAATTATCGGGGGGGCAGGTGTGGGGGCATTTATTGTCGGGAATAACGGCAAATCCATTAAAGCCACGCTGAAAGCCTTTCCTCATTTATTACAAAGTTCACGTTACACCAAAGCGCTTTATATGGACCTGATGGCCATGATGTTTCTGCTGCTGACCAAAGCCAGACAGAACGGCATGATGAACCTGGAAAGCGACATTGAAGATCCGCAGAACAGTCCCATTTTCTCCGCTTACCCCCGTTTGCTGGCTGATGCCTCACTGATGAATTTCGTTGTCGATTATCTGCGCCTGATGATAAGCGGCAGCATGAATTCGTATGAAATCGAAGCGCTGATGGATGAGGAAATCGAAACCTGTGAACACGAACATGAAGTCCCGGCTAACAGCCTGAACGTGATTGGTGACGCCTTCCCGGCTTTTGGGATCGTTGCCGCGGTGATGGGCGTGGTGAATGCGCTGGCGGCCGCTGACCGTCCGGCGGCCGAGCTGGGTGAGCTTATCGCTCACGCCATGGTGGGAACGTTCCTCGGTATTTTACTGGCGTATGGATTTGTCTTGCCGCTGGCCTCTGTGCTGCGTCAAAAGAGCGCCGAGCAAATCAAAATGCTGCAATGCATCAAGGTGACATTGCTCTCCAGCATGAATGGCTATGCGCCGCAGATTGCGGTGGAATTTGGGCGTAAAACGCTGTTCTCCAGTGAGCGTCCAACCTTTATTGAGCTTGAAGAACATGTGCGCGAAGCGAAGTCCTCGGCCAGCTCGGAAAGCACGCCATCATGAACAAAAGTCCCGGTCCGGTAATCATTGTCCGTAAGCGCAAAAAGCATAAACACGGCCATCACGGTGGCTCGTGGAAAATTGCGTACGCAGACTTTATGACGGCCATGATGGCCTTCTTTTTGGTGATGTGGCTGCTGTCATCCTCAACCCCTTTGCAACGTGAACAAATCGCGGATTACTTCAAGATGCCGCTGAAAATGGCGATGGGCAAAGGGGATAAAGCCAGTCTGAGCAGCAGCGTGATACCCGGCGGCGGGGATGATTTCATGAAGCAGGACGGCGAGGTATTCAAACAAACGCTCACCCGGCTCGACAGGCAAAAGAACGCGCAAAATTTACGACGCGCCCATGAAAAACTGGAAAGCCTGATCCACAACGATCCTCGTCTGAGCGATTTCCAGTCTAACCTGCGCCTCTCCCTGACCGATGACGGATTGCTTATCCAGATCATCGATACGCAGGAACGGCCTATGTTCAAAGTCGGCAGTAAAACGCCGGAGCCTTATATGCGCGGCATTCTTCAGGCGCTGGTGCCGGTGCTCAATGAACTGCCCAACCGTATCAGCCTGACCGGGCATACAGATTCTCTGCCTTATGCCAACGGCGAAGCCGGTTATGGCAACTGGGAGCTTTCCTCGGATCGTGCCAATGCCTCGCGTCGTGCCTTAGTCTCCGGTGGCCTGGCCGATAATAAATTCCTGCGCGTCATTGGTACTGCTGACAGGATGAGCCTGGAAAATCTGCGTCCCGATGACCCGGTAAACCGCCGTATCAGTATTCTGGTTCTCAGCATGAATAAAGAAAAATCGATTCTGGAAGAGGATACGGTTTTGCAGCAGGTCACCGACAACCAGGGCAGTGAGAAAATTAAAGCTGAACTGAAAAAAATGTCAGGCGGCGTTGAGACTGAGCCTGCCGGTTCGGTTGTCGTCAATCCTTTACAGCAATCTTCTCAGGGACAAGGTCATTAAAAATGGATATCAGCGATTTTTACCAAACCTTCTTTGATGAGGCAGATGAGCTCCTGGCCGATATGGAAAGGCACCTTCTGGAGCTGGATTTCATGTCGCCCGACAAGGAAATGCTGAATGCCATCTTTCGTGCCGCTCACTCGATTAAAGGAGGAGCAGGAACCTTTGGATTTACGGTTCTGCAGGAAACGACGCACATCATGGAAAACTTACTGGATGACGCCAGACGGGGAGAGCTGACGCTCACTGACGCCATCATAAATCTGTTTCTGGAGAGCAAAGATATTATGCAAGATCAGCTTGATGCGTATAAATCCTCGCAAGAGCCTGACCAGGAAAGTTTCCGCTATATCTGTGAAGCGCTCCGCCAAATTGTACTGGAAGATAAACAGTCCGCCACGTCAGCAGCGTCTGCCGCAGAAGCACCTGCTGAACAAACAGCTGAACAACCGGTAGCCGAGCCGGTTCCGGTCAGTACTGAAACCTGCGGTGAGATGCTGAACGTCAGACTGAGCGGGATTTCAGCGTCAGATAAAACCGTGCTTCTGGAAGAACTGGCTAATCTGGGCGACGTACTGAGTCATCAGCAGGGTGAAGATTCGCTCGAGGTTGCGTTGCAGACCGGCGTCTGTGCCGACGATATTCTCGCGGTACTCTGTTTTGTGCTGGAACCCGGACAAATTACGATTACCGCAGGCAACGCAAAACCGGCAACCTCCGTGGCGCCTGTGCAAGACGTTCCCGCGCAGGAAATGCCTCAGAAAGACACACAGCCGGAAGAAAAACCGCTGGCAGAAAAAGCCGTCGCCGCGCCGCCGGCTCCCGCGACAAAGCCTAAAGCCACACCACGCGCACAGCCTGCCGAGTCCAACAGTCTGCGTGTGGCGGTAGAAAAGGTAGATCAAATCATTAATCAGGTCGGCGAGCTGATCATCACGCAGGCCATGTTATCGCAGCTTTCCGGCGTACTGGATCCAACCCTTCACGACACCCTCATCAGCAGCATCGGGCAAATGGAACGCAATGCGCGTGATTTGCAGGAATCAGTGATGTCGATCCGCATGATGCCGATGGAATATGTGTTCAGCCGCTTCCCGCGTCTGGTTCATGATCTGGGCAGCAAACTGAATAAAGACATCGAACTGACACTGCGCGGCGGATCGGCAGAGCTGGATAAAAGCCTGATCGAACGCATTATTGATCCGCTGACGCATCTGGTGCGCAACAGTCTGGATCACGGCATTGAACCTGCGCAGGTGCGACTGGAGAAAGGCAAACCGGCAAAAGGTAATCTGATCCTGTCCGCTGAACACCATGGCGGCAGCATTGTGATTGAAGTCATCGACGATGGCGCCGGACTTAACCGCGAGAAGATCCTCGCACGCGCGCACTCGCAGGGGCTGGCGGTCAGTGAAAACTGGAGCGACAAAGAAATCTGGATGCTTATCTTTGCGGCCGGGTTCTCTACCGCAGAAAAAGTCACCGATGTTTCAGGTCGTGGCGTCGGGATGGACGTGGTGCGCAGGAATATTCTGGCAATGGGCGGTCATGTCGAAATCCATTCTGAGCAGGATAAAGGCACCACTATCCGCATCATTCTGCCGCTGACGCTGGCGATCCTCGACGGCATGTCTGTCCGGGTGGGCGAGGAAATCTATGTCCTGCCGCTCGGCACGGTGATGGAGTCCCTGAAACCGTCGGAAAGCGCGCTTTACAATATGGCCGGTGATGAACAGATGCTGTTAGTGCGCGGCGAATATCTGCCGCTGATTGAGCTGCATCAGGTCTTTAATATTGAAAGTGAAATCCGCCAGGCCAGTGACGGCATTGCGGTCATTCTGGAAAGTGCGGGTTGCCGCTATGCCTTGCTGGTTGATCAGCTTATTGGTCAGCATCAGGTCGTGGTGAAAAACCTTGAGCTTAATTACCGTAAAGTGCCGGGTATTTCCGCCGCTACTATATTAGGCGATGGCAGCGTCGCATTGATCCTCGACGTGGTTGCTCTTTTAACGCTGAGTAAGAATAAAAAGATCGCCGCCAAAAAAAATCAACTTGTCCCTACTGCGTAAGGTAATTTCATGCATTTTTCCGGAACAGAAAAACAATTTAGCGAAAAGAATGTGGATCAGGAATACCTGGTTTTCACATTAGGTAATGAAGAATACGGGATCGAGATCCTCAAAGTTCAGGAGATCCGCGGCTGCGATCGTGCGACACGTATTGCCAACTCACCTGACTTTATTGTCGGTATCACTAATCTTCGCGGCGTTATTGTGCCGATTATAGATCTGCGGGTGAAATTCCAGCTTGAGTCTGCGGAAATTAACGATAATACCGTCACGATTGTGTTGAATCTGTGTAACCGCGTGGTGGGCATTGTCGTTGATGGCGTGTCTGACGTGCTTTCCCTGAAAGCGGATCAGATCAAACCCGCACCGGACTTCACCGTCACGCTGTCCACAGAGTATCTGCTGGGCCTGGGGTCGCTCGATGACCGTATGCTGATCCTGGTCGATATCGAAAAACTGCTGAACAGTGACGAAATGGAAATTGTCGAAAAAATGGCGGACGCCACCTACGAATAATGCCCGGTTCTGAATGACAGGTTCTTAATCACAAACTAATAACCGTCTGCCAGTAGCTGCTGCAAACCCAAAAATGATTATTTATATCAAGAGAGCCTTTCTTAAAAAGTCAGGCTTTCTGTGTTTATTATGCCAGCAAGCATAACCGCTTATTACATTCATGTTATGAAACTTAACAGGAACTTTATTTTGTTATCATTAATCAGTATTAGAAAAATGGTCCAGGGCCATCTCTATGTTATTGCCTTTTCATTTATCCTTCTTGCGGGATTAAGTTTAAAAATATCGGATATCTCCCGCAGTAATTTTCAGGATATTACCAACTTAAACAGCCGGGTGAAGTTATTAGATCAGGCCATGTATAAGTTAATGCTGATGCGCGGTAATGTTCTTTTTCTTAAGGCCGCGTCTTTATCTAATGAACAGGTATCAGATGAGTGGGCTACCGCCATTAATGCCCATAACAGTAATATCCGTCGCAGCATTGATCAGTGGGTAAAAGAGAAAAAGGCTGACGCCTACACGCAGGAGTTATCAGACAAGGCTGGTGCGCTGTTTATGCAGATCACCGATACCTACATGACGTTCTTCAAAGATATTCATGGCAGTGCCGCGGTGATTGATAAGACTGATGATTTGATCACCGAGCTTGAAACCGTCACCGGCAGTTATTACACCGTAGCCGATAAGCTCACTACTCAGTACAAAGAGAGAGCCGATTTTTTACATGACCTGTTATGGATAACAATCGCCATTGTCGTGGTGTTGTTTGTGATTTTGTATGTCTCACTTTCGCGCTATATCACCCGCATGGTGATCAGCCGTTTGTCCGAAGCTTCCGCGATCTTCTCGGCAATCAGTCAGGGAGAGCTGGCGAGCCAGGTGCCGGATTATGGCCGTAATGAAATGGGTAAACTGTTCAGCAGCATTGAAGAAATGCGCGCTTCGCTGGTGAATATCATTTCCGGTGTGAAGGGGGTGGCGGTCAACCTGCGCCATAATGCGGTAGAAATTGCCCATGGCAACCAGGATTTGTCTTCGCGAACCGAAGAACAGGCCAGCGCCCTGCAACAGACTGCGGCCAGTATGGAAGAGATCAAAACCACGGTCGAAAACAATACGGCACATGCCCGTGAGGCCAATCATCTTGCTAACGAAGCCAAACAGATGGCCGACAGCGGTTCACAAATCATGGTCGATGTGGTGCGCTCAATGGGCACGATTGCCAGCCATGCCACGCAGATTTCGAACATTATCAAAGTGATCGACGGCATTGCCAGTCAGACCAACATTCTCGCCCTGAACGCCGCAGTGGAAGCTGCGCGTGCCGGTGAGCAGGGGCGTGGATTTGCCGTCGTGGCGACCGAAGTGCGTAATCTGGCGCAACGCAGCGCCGATGCCGCCAAAGAAATCCGCGGGCTGATTGAACATTCGGTACAGGATACCGAAGCGGGCAGTAAACGCGTCGATACGGCCAAAGAGACGATTGGCGATATTGTTGAAATTGTCAGTAAAGTCAGCAACATCATGCAGGATATCACTCAGGCTTCTGAAGAACAGAACATGGGGATTCAGCAGGTGGCAGTGGCGATTAACCAGATGGATGTGGTGACCCAGCAAAATGCGGCGTTAGTTGAGGAATCAGCGGCGATAACTGTGATGATGGATGAACGCACCGGTGAGCTGGAAAGTATGGTGTCGGTTTTCCATACTGAAACAGAACGCCAGGAAGCCTGAACCCGGAACGTTAATTAAAGAACGTCTGTAAGTACTGATAAATATTATTAAAGGGCGGCAGAGTATTCTGTCGCCCTTTTTTATTGCTGATGTTTTTTATTAAGCTTATTTACTGTTGTGATCTTACCGGCAATAAAAAATCCCCCCGGTCCGTGAAGACCGGGGGGATTTGATACTGACTACACTATGACTGACTAGCGTATTACAAACTG